>DATHCK010000211.1:0-7457 GCA_035319545.1 Allostellaceae bacterium
GCGCCACCTTGCCGTCGAGCCGGTTCATCGCGTTGCTCCCTCCGAGATTTCCGCAAATCCTGGCCCTGCACCACCCGGCGTGGCAAGCTCTCGCAGCAGCCTCGGAGGCTATCATGCAGATCGCTCGCCTCGACCACCTCGTGCTGACCGTCGCCGACATCGCCAAGACCTGTGATTTCTATACAAAGGTGCTCGGCATGGAGGTCGTGCAGTTCGGCGAGGGGCGCACGGCGCTTCGCTTCGGGCAGCAGAAGATCAATCTGCATCCGGCCGACAACGTCCCCGGCCTCGTCGCCGACAAGCCGACCCGCGGCTCCGGCGATCTGTGCTTCATCACCGAGACGCCGATCGGCGAGGTCATCGCGCATCTCAACGCGTGCGGCGTGCCGATCATCACCGGGCCTGGCCCGCGCGCCGGCGCGATCGGCACGATCACCTCGGTCTACATCCGCGACCCAGACCAGAATTTGGTCGAGATTTCCAACTACTAGCGAACGGAGGCATGTCATGAAGATCGACCGCATCGACCACCTCAACATCACCGTCGCCGACCTGGACCGCAGCATCGCCTTCTACAAGAAGGTGCTCGGCATGGATGCCGAGATCATGGGCGAGGGCCGTGCCGCGCTGCTGTTCGGGCAGCAGAAAATCCATCTCGATCTCGCCGGCACCGGTATGACGACACGCGCCGAGCCGCGCATGCCGGCGCATATCTGTTTCGTGACCGATGCGAAAAAGGACGAGATCACCGCGCACCTCGTCGAATGCGGCGTGCCGGTGAGGATGGAAGGGCCGCGCGCCGGTGCGATCGGTGTGATCCAGTCGGTCTATATCGACGACCCCGACGGCAATTCGATCGAGATTTCGCATTACTGAGGGGCCGCTATGCCTGAGAGCGGACTGCCGGACGACGCGGCGATCATCGCCGGCGCCTACGCGGAGCGGGTGCGCGATCTGTTCAAGATCTTCGCCGAGGCGGTCTACACCGGCGAGCCGGAGCGCGAGGCGGTGATACGCTTTCGCCGCGGCCTCGTCGCCGCCCGCCGGGTGTACGCCGCCGCGATCGAGGCGATGAAGGAAGCCGACAAGGGCTGAGGCTAATCGTCGACAGATAACGCAAGTATCAGGCTCATCTGCGACAGCGGCAGACCGCTTTCAGCGGCCCAAGCGTTGAAGCAGGCTTGCGCGGCGGCGCGATCCTTTGGGTTTTTCGGCGGCCGCAGCCCGGCCCAATGGTGGAGTGCCGCGACCACCGACCTCGACAGCACGAATGTGTCCTTGCCGACCATGCGCAGGAACATCGGCCCCGACGCGCCGCCCATTTGGCTGAAGCGGGCGCTGAGCGCATCCCATAGTTCAACAATATTGCTCCCCGGCCAGGTGGCGAGCCAGCTTCCGAAACTGCCGAATTCCTCGTCGATCGCCAGCATCGCGGCGGCGTTGTCGCGGATCGATTTGAGCTTGCCCCAGTGGCGGATCAACCGCGTGTCGCCGAGCAGCTTTTCGAGCGCCTCGTCCGGCATCGCGCGAACGCGGCGCGGGTCGAACCCGTCGAACACCTCCTCGAAGGCGGGCCATTTCGCGTCGACCAGGCTGTGCTTGAGCCCGGCGCGAAACACCCGCAGCGACATCTGCGACAGATAACGGTCGTCGGGGATCGCCGCGAGGTCGGAGGCGCTTTTCGGATGCGGCAGGCGCGCTTCGATCGCACCGGCGCCGTGACGAGTGCGCGCCGCGTCGAAAATCGTGGTGAATTCGACTGCTGGCATGATTTCGCTCCTGCTATCGTGCCGATGGCCCGCTAGGGTCGCTGAGCGGAGTTGTATCATGCCAGCGGGCGTCGCGCCCGGCGTTGGGGGGAAATGTGCTCAGCCGCCTCGTGGAGAACTTGGTCACGCTGATTGTCGTGCTCGATCCGGTAGGGTCGGTGCCTATCTTTCTCCATGCCACCGCGCGGCTCGAGCCGCGCGACCGGCTCAAGGTCGCGGTGACCGGCTGTGCCGTCGCGCTCCTTGTGCTGATGCTGTTTCTCTATTTCGCGCAATATCTTCTCGACGAGATGCATATCGGCATCCCGGCGTTCCGCATCGCCGGTGGAGCGGTGCTGCTGGTCTTCGCGTTGCGGATGATCTTTGGCGGCCACCACGAGGGCGGACAGACCGAGACGGCGCGCACCGCGACAGAGATCGCGGTGTTTCCGGTGGCGCTGCCCGGCATCGCCGGACCGGGAGCGCTGCTCGCGGTCGTGCTGTTGACCGACAACAATATCTACTCTCTCGCCGAGGAAACGGTTACCGCCGGCCTCACGGTCGTCGTCATGGTGCTGGTGTTGGCGATGCTGCTTCTCGCCACCAAGATACAGCGGTTGCTGGGTGCCGCGGGCATCATGGTCGTTACTCAGATCATGGGGCTGATCCTGGCGGCGTTCTCGGTGCAGCAGATGCTCGATGGGTTTGTCGCGGTATTCGGCGGCGCCGCCGCGCCACACTAATTTCAAAGATCCGGAACCGCGAATTTTTCCCGCAGCCGCATCAGCCGGTAGCCGAGCCCGAGATAGGCGCCGCATTCGGCGCGCGCGGCGATGAACGCCTCGGGCGTGGCGTCATGCTTTTCTTTCAGATGCGCGACCACCACCGAGTCGACCGGGATGCGGCTGAAATCTTGGAGCAGCATCCGGCAGTGCGCGGCCGCGTAGGGGCCGATCCCTTTGAGGCCGACCAGGTATTCGTGTTCGAGCCGGGCGTCGTCGCCATTGCCGGCCTCGTCGATCGCGCCGTCGTCGAGCAGCCGCCTTGTGGCGGACATCACCACCGGGGCGCGAAAGCCGAGCTTGGCGATCTGGCGCAGGTGTTCCTCACCGTAATCGAGGATCGCGAGTGGGTCGGGAAAGACACCGCCGCCGGGCTCGACGACGAGCGCCGCGCTCATCCGGCAGGTGCCCGACCAGCTGGTGTTGACGGTGAGGACGGTCTTGACGAAGTCCTCGTAGAAGGTCGAGCAGCGCAGGATGCGCCCGCCGCCGCGGGCGATCAGCGCCGCCTCCTCGACAAAGCCCGCGGCTAGCGCCGCGAGGGCTGGTGCGGGGTCCCAGTCGGCCGAGACCCAGCGCTTGGCACGGCGCAGGATTTCCGCCGTCGCGACGCCGGCAAATCCTTCCCAGGTGACAGCGAGGGTTGCCCGGGCGTGCTGGGTCATCGCGATGGTGCCGCGCGCTCCACCGATCCGCTCGGGGTGCGACAGCGTGCCGGTCGCGATGTCCCAGCGCCACGGTTCGAGATGCACCCAGCCGTGGCTCGCGACCGTGAGTGCGAGGTCGAGCGGCCAGGCGAGCTCGATAAGGGCTTCGGAGATCACGCCGCGGCGAGCGCCTGGTCGAGATCGGCGAGAATGTCCTCCTCGTGCTCAAGCCCGATCGACAACCTGACGTAGCCATCGGTGACGCCGGTCTGCAGCTGCTCCTCGGGAGTGAGCTGAGAGTGTGTCGTCGACGCCGGATGGATCGCGAGCGAACGCGCGTCGCCGATATTGGCGACGTGGTAGAACATCTTGAGCGCGTCGATAAAGCGCCGCCCGGCCTCGTGGCCGCCTTTCAGCTCGAACCCGACGAGCGCGCCGAACCCTCCCTTGAGATAGGCATCGGCGCGGCGCTTGGCCTCGCCCGACATCAGGCTCGGATGGATCACCTTGGCGACCTTCGGATGTTCCTTGAGGTGCCGCGTCACGGCCAGCGCATTGGCGCAGTGGACGCGCATGCGCAGGGGCAGCGTCTCCAGCCCCTGGATGTGCAGAAACGAGTTGAACGGGCTGGCCGCCGCGCCGATATCGCGCAGCAGGGTCACCCGCATCTTGATGATGTAGGCGATGGGGCCCATCGGCTTCACCGCCTGCGTCCACACCGCGCCGTGATAGGCGGGGTCGGGCTGGTTGAGAAGCGGGAAGCGGTCGGCATGCGCCTCCCAATCGAAATTGCCGCCGTCGACGACGATGCCGCCGATCGAGGTGCCGTGGCCACCGATATATTTCGTCGTCGAGTGCATGACGACGGCGGCGCCGTGGTCGAGCGGCCGGCAGATGACCGGCGCCGCGGTGTTGTCCATGATCAGCGGCACGCCAAGCTCGCGGCCGATCTTGGCGACCTCGCCGATCGGGAAGACTTCCAGCTTCGGGTTGGGAAGCGTCTCGGCGTAGTAGCAGCGCGTCTTGGCGTCGGTCGCCCGGCGGAAGTTCTCCGGGTCCGAGGGATCGACAAAGCGCACCTCGATGCCCATCGTGCGCTGCATCGTGTGCAAGAACAGGTTCCAGGTGCCGCCATAAAGATCGGTCGAGCTGACGAAATTATCGCCGGCTTGGGCAATATTGTTGACGCAGAAGAGCGAGGCCGCCTGCCCGGAGCCGAGCGCCAGCGCGGCGACGCCGCCTTCGAGCGCCGCTATCCGCTGCTCCAGCACGTCGCTGGTCGGGCTCATGATGCGGGTGTAGATATTCCCCAATTCCTTGAGGCCGAACAGGTTCGAGGCATGCTCGGTGTCGCGGAACTGGTAGCTGGTCGTCTGGTAGATCGGCACGGCGACCGCATTGGTGGTAGGGTCGCTCCGGTAGCCGGCGTGCAGCACGATCGTTTCAGGGTGCTTGGATACCGTCGGCATCTCTCTCTCCCTTGGGGGCTTCGGGTGGGCGGCGGCACTTTGCCACGCGCGAGGCGGCGGCGTAAGCGCGGTGTGGGGGCGGAGTGAAGCGATCGACAAGCTGGTTCGTGGCTATTGGCGCTATTATTGCCGTGGCGGTGGTTGCAGCGGTCAGCGTTTGGAACTGGAATGCCATCGGCGGCGGCGAGATCGACCTCAATGGTTGGATAGCGCTGGTGCTCGGGGTGTTGGCGACATTGGCCGTGGGAGTAGGGCTGATGGCCCTGGTTTTTGTCAGTAACCGCGGCGGTTATGACGAGCCGCCGGGAAAAGACGGCTGAGCGGATCGGCCATCGCGTAAAGAGGGTTGTCCCATACACAATTCGGTGATAGGTGGCGCGCCTTCCAATCAGGGGTCACGTGTTTGAAACATTCATCAAAGTCCGGCGACGCTCCGCGTTACGGCCGGGGGACTGGCATTCCCAATCCGATCGACGTTCATGTCGGAAAGCGCATCCGCATGCGTCGATTGTTTCTCGGGATGAACCAGGAAACCTTGGCGAATGCGCTCGGACTCACCTTTCAGCAGGTACAAAAATATGAAGGTGGCGCCAATCGCGTCAGCGCTTCGCGGCTCTCGGCGATGGCGGATATTCTCGGCGTGCCGATTTCGTTTTTCTTTGGGGATTTGCAACTCGACGACGAAAAGCAAACACCGGCCGAGCAGGAAGCACGAGAACGCATGGAGCGTCCCGAAACAATCGAGTTGATCAGGCTCTATTACGCGATCCCGGACGAGAACGTCCGTCATCAGTTTCTGCAAATGGCGAAGGCGGTCGCCGCCGCGACCAAGCCCCGGCGCTGACCCGGGGGACATCGTGTCGCTGCGCTTGCGCGCGCGCAGCGGATCGCCTAGATCGGCCTTCATGTCACCGCGTGTCTTGAGATGTGCGGCATAGCCGGCATCCTGCTGCCGCAGGCGACGCTGCCGCGCGCGGAATTGGAAGCGCGGCTCTGGGCGATGACCGACACGGTGCGTCATCGCGGTCCTGACGATCAGGAGATCTGGACCGACGGGCTTGCCGGCCTAGTGCAGGCGCGGCTCAAGATCATCGACCTGTCCAAAGCCGCCAACCAGCCGATCGCCAGCCAGGACGGCTCGGTCTGGCTCACCTTCAACGGCGAGATCTACAATTTCGCCGAGATCCGCGCCGATCTCGAAGAGCTAGGCTACGTCTTTCGCAGCCGTGGCGATGCCGAGGTCATCGCCAATGGCTGGCACGCCTGGGGGCCGCGCGTCTTCGATCGCATGCGCGGGATGTTCGCGCTGGCGCTATGGGACCGGCGCTCGCGCAAGCTGATCCTGGCGCGCGACCGGCTCGGCAAGAAGCCGCTCTATTACGCGCCGACGCCGCAGGGCCTGCTGTTCGGCTCGGAGATCAAGGCGCTTTTGACTTGGCCTGGCTTGGCCCGCCGGCCGAACCTGACAGCGATCGACCATTACCTGAGCCTGCAATACGTGCCGGCGCCGGAAACCGCGTTTGACGGCGTCTTTCGCGTTCCCGCCGCGCATTACCTTGTCGCGTCGCCCGATGCCGAGGGCCGCTGGAGCGACATGGAGATGGTGCGCTATTGGCGACTGCCCGAACCGAGGGCCGCACGCGCCGGGCGCCCGAGCGAAGAACTCGAACGCGAGCTCGTCGCGCATCTCGAAGAGGCGGTACGCTATCGCTTGATCGCCGATGTGCCGCTCGGCGCGTTTTTGTCGGGCGGAATCGACTCGGCCAGTGTCGTCGCGATGATGGCGCGGATCGGCGGCGGTCGGGTCAAGACCTTCACGATCGGCTTTGGCGATCCGCGTTTCGACGAGACGCGCTACGCCCGCATGGTCGCCGAGCGTTACGGCACCGACCACGAAGAGCATATCGTCGAGCCCGACGCGGTGGCCGTGTTGCCGCGGCTCGTCTGGCACTACGGCGAGCCGTTCGCCGATCCGTCTGCCATCCCGACCTACTACGTGTCCAAGATGGCGCGCCGCAAGGTCACCGTGGCACTGAATGGCGATGGCGGCGACGAGGCGTTTCTCGGTTATTCGCGTTATCGGGCGATGCGCCAACTGGCGCGGCTCGATCGCTTGCCGCGCTGGGGCCGCCTGGCGTTGGCGCGGCTCCTGGCCTGCGCGCCGGCGGGGATGCAACGCGACCTGAAGCTGCCGCAAATCCGCGACGTGCTCGAAGCCTCGACGGGCCATGCCGAGCAGCGCTATGCCGGGACGATCGTGTTCTTCGGCGACCGCGACAAAGAAGTCGGCTACGGCGAGGCGATGCGCGGCCAGCTCGAACATTCCGCGCTTGACCTGCTCGCGCCTTATTTCGCGGCAGCGGGAGGTCTCGTCGCGGGCGCCAACTGGGCCGATTTGCACACCTACCTCCCTGACGATTTGATGGTGAAGGTCGATGTCGCCAGCATGGCGCACGGGCTCGAAACCCGCTCGCCGCTGCTCGACCACGTGCTGATCGAATGGGCGGCGGGCATCCCCGCCGACGTGAAGATGCCGGGCGGGCGCACCAAGGCCCTCTTCAAGCGCGCGATGGAACCCTACCTGCCGCGCGAGGTGATCTACCGCAAGAAGATGGGCTTCGGCATGCCGATCGACGACTGGCTGCGCGCTGAGCTCAAGCCCCTCGCCTACGACACGCTATTGTCTCAGCCGGCCCGCGAGCGCGGGGTGATGCGGCCGGATTACGTGCGTCGTCTGTTGGACGAACACTGCTCGGGCCGGCGCAACCATCACACCCGGCTCTGGGCGCTGTTGATGCTGGAGCTGTGGTT
>DATHCK010000212.1:0-3006 GCA_035319545.1 Allostellaceae bacterium
TACTCGACCCGGCCGCCCTGGCTGAGCCCGGTCACCGGCCCTTCGAAATAGATGTCGTAATGCGCGAAGCTGGTGGTGAACTGGGTCCCCGCCAGCCAGAGCACCGCGACAAAGGCGAGGAACACCATCGTCAGCACGAAAGCGCCGACGGCGACGTAATGTGCGCGAGTCTCCATCTGGCTCCTCTGTCCCCTGCCCCGTCTTAATGCATTTCAGCCGGCTGCGCAGCCCGCCCCCGCGGCCCGTGAAAATATGAATGAATCCAGGGGTGGTTGTCCTTGAGGTGCTCTTCGAGAGTGCCCACCTTCATCTTCTTGTCAACCAGCACCGCAACCCGGTCGCAGATCGCGAATAGGCTATCGAGGTCGTGCGTCACGATGAATACGGTGAGGCCGAGGCTCGACTGCAAATCCTTGATCAACTGGTCGAACGCAGCGGCGGCGATCGGGTCGAGCCCGGCGGTCGGCTCGTCAAGAAAAAGAATTTGCGGGTCGAGCGCCAGCGCCCGCGCCAGCCCCGCACGCTTGCGCATGCCGCCCGAAAGCTGCGACGGGAACTTATCCGCCGCTTCAGGCGGCAGCCCGACCATGCCGATCTTGCATGCCGAAATCTCAGCCATCAGCCGCTCCGACAATTTGAGGTCTTCCTTGAGCGGCACCTCGATGTTCTGCGCGACGGTCAAGGAGCTGAACAGAGCCCCGTCCTGGAACAGCACGCCCCACTGGGTCTCCAACTCGTGCCGCTCGTCGTCGTTCAAATGCAGCACATCGCGGCCCAGCACCTCGATGCTACCCGACACCGGCCGGTTGAGCCCAACCACGGTGCGCAGCATCACCGACTTGCCAGTCCCCGAACCACCAACAACGCCGATCACCTCGCCGCGCCGGACATCGAGGTCGACGCCGTCGTGAATGACCTGGCTGCCGAAGGCATTGACCAAGTTGCGCACCCGGATCACGAAGTCGCCCTGCCCTTCGGCCATGCTCACACCTTCAACATCGAGAAAACGATCGAAAACGCAGCGTCGGTGACGATCACGAAAAAGATCGACTCGACGACCGATTGCGTCGTCAGCCGGCCGACGCTCTCGGCGCTGCGCGTGACGTTAAGCCCCTCAAAGCAGCCGACCAGCGCAATGATCGAGGCGAAGAACGGCGCCTTGACGACGCCGACCCACAGCGTCGTCGTCGTCACCGCGGTCTGCAGCTGGGTCAGGAAATTCGGAATGTTGATGTCTAGCACCAGCCACGACATCAATGCACCGCCGAGGATGCCCATGAAGTCGGCGTAGAACACCAGCAGGGGCAAGGTCAGCCCAAGTCCGATGAGTCGAGGGAGCACCAGCACCTCGACGGGGTCGAGCCCCAAAGTGCGCAGCGCGTCGATCTCCTCGTTGACCTGCATCGTGCCGATCTGTGCAGTGAAGGCGCTGCCTGAGCGTCCGGCGATGATGATCGCCGACAACAGCACGCCCAATTCGCGCAGGATGGAGATGCCGAGCAGGTTAACCGTGTATATCTCGGCGCCGAAGCGGCGCAGCTGGTCGGCTCCCTGATAGGCCATCACCACGCCGATCAGGAATGACAGCAGCCCGACGATCGGCATCGCGTCGAGGCCCACCACCTCCATTTGAACCAGCGTCGCAACGAGGCGCAGCCGGCGCGGCTGGCGCAGCAGGCGCAGGAACGTCACCGTCACCAGGCCGGTGAAACCGAGGATGTGGTAGACACGGTTCGCTAGCAGCATCGTGACCATGCCGACGCGCGCGAGAAAGCCGATAAAGGTATGGTGCGGTGGCACCGGATGCGGCACCGGCTCGGTGACGCCGCGCGACCGCACTTGCTCTAGCAGCGGGGCAAAACGTGCCTGCAGGTTCGCCAGCGCGACCTGGTTGCCGCGCGCGGCCAGCTCGTGCTCGGTGCGCAGCAGCAGCCAAGCGCCGGTGCTGTCGAGCCGGTCGACCCCCGACAAATCGACCGTGACCTGCCGGTCCTGCGGCATGTCGAGATCGCGCAACCGGCGATCGAGCTGGGCCGCAGTGACGACGAGCCATTCGCCTTCGGCGCGATAAACCGTCGCGCCGTCTTCTTCCGATGCGAGGATGGTTGCGGCTGGCGCCATGCTTTCCCGACAATCGGTGGGGCGGCGGTCTAAGCCTTTCCAACTACGCGAAAAGCCGCTATGCCGCAACCGTCAGCCTCGCCTCTCGCCACAAAGGCTCGCCGATGAACCTCAAGGACCATATCCGCTCGATCCCGGACTTTCCAAGACCGGGGATTTTGTTCTACGACATCTCGACCTTGCTGGCGCATCCGGAGGCCTGGCGGACGACCGTCGAGCGCCTGGCGGAGGCGGTGCGACCGCAGCGCCCCGACCTGCTGGTCGGTATCGAGTCACGCGGGTTCTTGGTCGCCGCGCCGCTCGCCTACTCGCTCGGCAGCGGCTTCGCGATGGTTCGCAAAAAAGGCAAGCTGCCGGGCTAGACCGTGCGCTTCACCTACGACCTCGAATACGGCAGCGACACGATCGAAATCCAGGAAGACGCGATTTCCCCGGGGCAGCGGGTTATCGTCGTCGACGATCTGATCGCCACCGGCGGTACCACCGAGGCGGCGATCAAGCTGGTGACGCAACAAGGTGGCACCGTCGTCGGCGCCGCCTGCATCATCGAGCTGACGTTCTTGAAAGGCCGCGACCGCATCCCGGTGCCTGTCACGGCGATGATCTCGTACGACTCCTAGTCGCACGCGGCGCCGGGGGCTCCGGCGCTCCTGGCGACGACGGCATAAAGCGGCGCGCCGCCGCCTGGCGGGGTGCGGTCGAGGCAGCGTATGTCGGTCCAGTTGCCCGCTTCGGTGAAGTGACGCGCGACAAGGCCCAATTGCCCGGTCTCGTCAAACAGCCGCCAGCAACCCGTCGCCGGCGTGCAAAGACACCGATTTGAAAAGGTAACGACAAGGGGCGAGCCCGGCTTTAGCACACGGCCGATCTCGCGGATAACTTCAG
>DATHCK010000213.1:0-6917 GCA_035319545.1 Allostellaceae bacterium
TCTTTGTGCTGCGGCGGCTTGGCGACCCCGAGCTGGAAATCCTCATCGAACGCGCCGAGGCCGATATCGCCAGGAAGCTGCCGCTCACCGAAGACGGCCGCGCCGCGCTGCGCGCGATGGCCGACGGCGATGGGCGTTTCCTTCTCAACCTGGTCGAGGAGATCGCGCGTCTGCCGGCCGGCGCACCGCTCGGCCCGGCCGAGCTGGCCGAGATCGTCCAGCGCCGCGCGCCGCTTTACGACAAGGCGCAGGAGGGCCACTACAACCTCATCAGCGCGCTACACAAATCGCTGCGCGGGTCGGACACCGACGCGGCGCTTTACTGGCTGGCGCGGATGCTGGCCGGCGGCGAGGACCCGATCTATGTGCTGCGCCGCCTGACCCGCGCCGCAGTCGAGGATATCGGCCTCGCCGACCCGCAGGCGCTGGTGCAGGCGCTGGCGGCGTGGGACGCCTATGACCGGCTGGGTTCGCCCGAGGGCGAGCTGGCGGTGGCGCAGCTGGTGATCTACCTCGCGACCGCGCCCAAATCGAACGCGGTCTATAGCGCGTTCGGCGAGGCGCAGGGCATGGCCCGCGACACCGGCAGCCTGATGCCGCCCAAGCACATCCTCAACGCGCCGACGCGGCTGATGCGCGACCTCGGCTACGGCGCCGGCTATGTCTACGACCACGGCACCGAGGAGGCCTTTTCCGGCCAGAACTATTTCCCCGACGGCGTTGCGCGCCGCGAGTTCTACCACCCGACCGAGCGCGGCTTTGAGCGCGAGGTCAAGAAACGCCTCGAATATTGGGACCGGCTGCGCCGCCGCGCCGCCGAGGCCGCAAAGTGATTGGCCGCATGATCGTAGTAGTATCCTTCGAGACGCGTCTGACGACGCTCCTCGGGATGACGAAGGATTGCGGATGGCATAAAGAACAACGTCATCCTGAGGAGTGCCCGAAGGGCATGTCTCGAACGACGCAACCACGCTGATCCATGCCTGACACAATTACCGTTACTGACAAGGATGCCAATATCCGCCTCGATCGCTGGTTCCGTCGGCATTACCCGGCGCTGGGGCACGGGCACCTCGAAAAACTGCTGCGAACGGGGCAAGTGCGCGTCGACGGCCGCAAGGCGAAATCGGGCGACCGGGTGTCGCCCGGCATGGCGATCCGCGTGCCGCCGCGCGAGTCGATTTCCCCTGGGCCGAGCCTCTTCCCCGAGCCACCGCGCGCCCGGCCGCAGGATGCGGCGCTGTTGCGCGACCTCATCATCTACCAGGACGAATACGCGCTCGTGCTCAATAAGCCAGCCGGGCTGGCGGTGCAGGGCGGCAGCAACACGACGCGCCATGTCGACGGCATGCTCGACGGGCTGCGCTTTGGCAACGCCGAGCGGCCGCGTCTCGTGCACCGGCTCGATAAGGACACCAGCGGCGTGCTGCTCATCGCGCGCAGCGCCGCGGCGGCGGCGTTCTTCACCCGCGCCTTTCGCGACAAGACGACGCGCAAGACCTATTGGGCCATTGTCGCCGGGCGACCAAAGCTGCACCAGGGCCGCATCGACCTCTCGCTCACCAAGCGGATAGCGAAGGGCCGCGAACGCGTGCAGGCCGACGAGGACGGCAAGGATGCCGTCACCTACTACGCCGTCGTCGACAGCGCCGGTGACCGCGCGAGCTGGCTCGCGCTACTGCCACTCACCGGGCGCACCCACCAGCTGCGCGCGCATTGCGCGGCGATTGGCACGCCGATCCTTGGCGACGGCAAATATGGCGGCGCGGCGGCGCATGCGCTGGGTGGCATCGCGGCGCACCGGCTGCATTTGCACGCGCGGGCATTGGAAATCCCGCACCCCGCCGGGTTTACGCTCAAGGTCACCGCACCGCTGCCACCACATATGAAGCGGATGTGGGAGTTCCTCGACTTTGCCGGTGACGCGCCCGACCCGTTCCGCGAACTGGACCTCGACGCATGAAGCGCATCTACAAAACGGTCGCCACCCGCGCGGTCGAGGACGGCTGGGGCGTGACGCTCGATGGGCGGTCGCTGCGCACCCCGGCAAAGCACGATCTGCGCGTGCCAAGCGAGGCGCTCGCCGCGGCGATCGCCGGTGAATGGGACGCGCAAGATCCCGACATCCGCCCCGAGACCATGCCGCTCACCCGGCTCGCCGCGACCGCGATCGACCGCACCGCCGCCGCGCGCGACAAGATCGTCGCCGAGATCGCCAATTACGCCGCGACCGACCTCGTCTGCTATCGCGCCGAGCACCCGCCGGCGCTCGCCGCGCGGCAGGAGGCGGTGTGGCAGCCGCTGATCGACTGGGCCGCCGGGCGCTACGATGCCGGACTCGCAGTCACCGCCGGGATCGTGCCCTTGGCGCAGTCGCCGGCGAGCCTCAAGGCCTATGCCGGCGTTGTCGCGGCGCTCGACGATTTCCGCTTGACGGCGCTTCAGGCCGCGACCGGCGCCTGCGGCTCGCTGATTATCGCGCTCGCGCTTTATGAGCAGAGGCTCGATGCCGACACCGCTTTCGCCGCCTCACAGCTCGACGAGACCTTTCAGATCGAGGCCTGGGGCGAGGATGCCGAGGCGCTGGCGCGCCGCGCCGCGCTCGCCAACGACATCACGGCCGCGGCGCGGTTTTTTGAATTGCTAGCGGATTGATGTCGGCGTCCTGCATCGCCAGGAGATCGAACGGCGCGGCGTAGCCGGGAAGCGCCTCGATCCGGCCCGCCCAGGCGATGACCGCCGGCCACGCCGCCAGGTCACGGCCGGCCAAGCGGGCAAAGGCGATATCGGCAAAGCAGCAGATGTCCGCGATCGTCGGCGTCTCGCCGGCGATAAACGCGCGGCCGGCAAGATGCGCACCGAGGATTTCGAGAGCGGCGGCGCCCTTGCGGTCGAACTCGGCGACCAACACGGGATCGAATTTGAGCGGCAACAAATTTCGCCGGCCGAGCTCGATGCTGTACCAGTTGTAGAGCGGCGGCATCAGCCGGTCGGCGTCCCAAAACAGCCATTCGCGAATCTGCTGGCGTGTCTCGGCGTCTGCCGCGCGAAACCGGCCCAGCGTTTCCGCCAGATAGTCGAGGATCGCCGCCGATTGCAGCAGCACCCGGCCGTCATGCTCCAGCACGGGCACCTGGCCCCAGCGCGATAGCGCGCGGAATTCCGACGTCAGGTGCATCTTCCGCTGGAAGCTGACATAGCGGAACGCGAAACCGACGCCGCTGAGCCGCAGCATCAGCGCAACGCGATAGGTCGGCAGCGAATGCGGGCTGCCGTGAAGGACAAACCCGCTCATCGGACGCGGTCCCTCAGCGCGGTTCCTTAAAGACCTTGGCGGCGACCTGCATGCACTCGCGGATGATCGGCACGCCGATATAGCCCGACAGGTGCAGGAACACCTCGGTGAGCTCTTCCTCGGTCCAGCCCTGACGCAACGCCATCCGCAGATGCAGCGCGAGCTCGGGCTCGCGCCCCATGCAGGTGTCGGAGATGACGCAGATGAGCGCCCGGGTCTTGATGTCGAGCCCCGGCCGCGTCCACAAATTGCCGAATACGTTTTCGACCGCGACATCGAGGAATTTCTGCATGACGGGGTCGGCATAGACGCCCTTCGACGCCGCCTCGACCGCGGCGTCACCCATCAGCTTGCGCCGCATCGACATGCCTTTTTCGTAAAGCTCGCTCTTGGCCATGTGCATCCTCCGCTTGTCGGCTGGGGCGATCTTGCCGCGCGATGCTGGCCTTGCCCAGCGGTTGATGGTATCCCGCCAGCATGAGCAATATCCTCAAACGCCTTGACGAACAGCGCGCGGCGGCGCGGTTGGGCGGCGGCAAGCGACGCATCGACGCGCAGCATGCCAAGGGCAAGCTCACCGCGCGCGAGCGGCTCGACATCCTGCTCGACCCTGGGTCCTTTGAGGAATGGGACATGTTTGTCGAGCATCGCAGCCACGATTTCGGCATCGACAAGGAGAAGGTACCGGGCGACGGTGTCGTCACCGGCTATGGCGAGATCAACGGCCGGCTGGTCTTTGTCTTCAGCCAGGACTTCACCGTGTTCGGCGGCTCGCTCTCGGAAGCGCATGCCGAAAAGATCTGCAAGATCACGGACCAGGCGATGCGCGTCGGTGCGCCGGTTATCGGTCTCAACGATTCCGGCGGCGCGCGTATTCAGGAAGGCGTCGCCTCACTAGCCGGCTATGCCGAGGTGTTTGAGCGCAACGTGCTCGCCTCGGGCGTGGTGCCGCAAGTGTCGCTGATCATGGGGCCGTGCGCCGGCGGCGCCGTGTATTCACCGGCGATGACCGATTTCATCTTTATGGTGAAGGATTCGTCATACATGTTTGTCACCGGCCCCGAGGTGGTGAAAACGGTGACGCATGAAACGGTGACACAAGAGGAACTCGGCGGCGCCATCACCCACACGACAAGATCCGGGGTGGCCGATCTCGCCTTCGAAAACGATGTCGAGGCGCTGATCGAGTTGCGCCGGTTTATCGATTTCCTGCCGAGCTCCAATCGCGCGCCTAAGCCGCCGCGCCCCTTCACCGACCCGCGCCAGCGCGACGAGCCGTCGCTCGACACGCTGATCCCCGCGAACCCCAACAAGCCCTACGACATCAAGGAGTTGATCGAGAAGGTCGTCGACGACGGTGACTTTTTCGAGCTGCAGCCCAATTTTGCCGGCAACATCATCATCGGCTTTGCCCGCATGGAAGGCGCCACGATCGGCATCGTCGCCAACCAGCCGATGGTGTTGGCCGGCTGCCTCGATATCGACAGCGCACGCAAGGCGGCGCGGTTTGTCCGCTTCTGTGACTGCTTCAACGTGCCCATCGTCACCTTTGTCGACGTGCCGGGTTTCCTCCCCGGCACCGCGCAGGAATACGGCGCGATCATCAAGCACGGCGCGAAGCTGCTCTTTGCCTTTGCCGAGGCCACCGTGCCCAAGGTGACGCTCATTACCCGCAAGGCCTATGGCGGCGCCTATGACGTGATGAGCTCGAAGCACCTGCGCGGCGACGTCAATTTCGCCTGGCCCTCGGCCGAAATCGCGGTCATGGGGCCGAAAGGCGCGGTCGAGATCATCTTCCGCGCCGACATCGGCGACGCCGCCAAGATCGATGCGCGCACCGAGGAATACCGCGAGAAATTCGCCAACCCGTTTGTCGCCGCCAGCCGCGGCTTTATCGACGACGTGATCCAGCCGGCGACGACCCGCCGCCGGCTTTGCCGCGCGCTCGCCATGCTGCGCGACAAGCAGCTAGAGAACCCGTGGAAGAAGCACGATAACATCCCGCTGTGATGACCGGATCGGCATGGTGCGTCCTTCGAGGCGCCTGGCGGCGCATCTCGGGATGAGGGATTTTTTCTTTATGCCATCAAACAACGTCCTCATCCTGAGGCGCCTTGCATAGCAAGGCCTCGAAGGACGCAAAGACGCAGTTGCAGCACATGTTTTCGAAAATCCTCATAGCCAATCGCGGTGAGATCGCCTGCCGGGTGATCCGCACCGCGCGGCGCATGGGGATCAAGACGGTCGCGGTCTATTCCGAAGCCGACGCCGAGGCGCTGCATGTGCGCATGGCTGACGAGGCGGTGGCGATCGGCCCGCCGCCGGCCGCCGAGAGCTATCTGCGCATCGACCGCATCGTCGCGGCGTGCAAGGAGACCGGCGCGGAGGCCGTGCATCCCGGCTACGGCTTTCTCTCCGAGCGGCCGGCTTTCGCGGAAGCGCTGGCGAAGGAGGGCATCGATTTTATCGGCCCGACCCCAGAAGCCATCGCGGCGATGGGCGACAAGATCGAATCGAAGAAGCTCGCCGCCGCGGCCGGGGTGACGACCGTGCCGGGCCATCTCGGGATCATCGAGAATACCGATGTCGCGGCGAGCATCGCCGAGGGCATCGGCTATCCGGTGATGATCAAGGCCTCGGCCGGCGGCGGCGGCAAGGGCATGCGCATCGCCCATGACGACGCCGAGCTGCGCGAAGGCTTCTCATCCGCCCAGCACGAGGCCAAATCAAGCTTTGGCGACGACCGCGTGTTCCTCGAAAAATACATCGAGGAGCCGCGCCACATCGAAATCCAGGTGCTGGGCGACGCGCACGGCAATGTCGTGCATCTGGGCGAGCGCGAATGCTCGATCCAGCGCCGGCACCAGAAGGTCATCGAGGAATGCCCGAGCCCGTTCCTCGATGCGAAGACCCGCGCGGCGATGGGCGCCGAGGCGGTGGCGCTCGCGAAGGCGGTCAATTACCGCTCGGCCGGGACGGTCGAGTTCATCGTCGATCGCAACAAGAACTTCTACTTCCTCGAAATGAACACGCGGCTTCAGGTCGAACACCCGGTAACCGAGATGGTCACCGGGATCGACCTCGTCGAACTGATGATCCGCGTCGCAGCCGGCGAGAAGCTGCCCTTTGCGCAACAGGACGTGACGCAAACCGGCTGGGCAATCGAGGCGCGGGTCTACGCCGAGGACCCGACCCGCAACTTCCTTCCGTCCATCGGCCGGCTGGTGCGCTACATCCCGCCGTCAGGTGACGGCATCCGCAACGACACCGGCGTCTCCGAAGGCTCCGACATCTCGATCTATTACGACCCGATGATCGCCAAGCTCTGCGCCTACGGCGCCGACCGCGATGAGGCGACCCGGCGGCTGCGCGCCGCGCTCGACGGGTTTTATGTCGCCGGGCTGCGCCACAACATCGCCTTCCTCAATGCAATCATCGAAAAGCCGCGCTTTGCCGAAGGCCGGCTGTCGACCAACTTTATCGCCGAGGAATTTCCCGACGGCTTCGTGCCGCCCACCGGCTTTGTCGAGGCCGACGGGCTGATCCTTGTCGCCGCCGCGCTCGCCGACCGCCGTCTCAGTGAGGTCGAGGGCAGGCCGGCCTCCGACGCGGTAAGCGTGCT
>DATHCK010000214.1:0-21392 GCA_035319545.1 Allostellaceae bacterium
AGATGTGGATCGACGGATCGCCCGAGCGGGTGGTGTTGCGCCCGGCGGCGTGACCGGGCTGCCGGCTATTCGGCCGCCAGCACGCGCGCCAGCTGGCTCAGCGCCTCCTGGTGCCGCTCATTAGGAATCTGCGCGAAGTTCCGCGCCAATTCGAGGCACATGCGCTCGCGCGACGAAATCTGGCGGCTTTCCTCGTCCGTGAGGCCGTCGAAGAAATAGTTGATCGGTACGTTCAGTACGTGCGCGATCTCGAACAGTCGACCGGCCGAGACGCGATTGATCCCGCGCTCGTATTTGTGCGCCTGCTGATAGGTCACGCCGATCAAGTCGGCGAGTTGCTGCTGCGTGAAGCCCAGCATGATGCGTCGCTCGCGGACGCGTGCGCCGACATGGCGATCGATATCCTGCGTCCGGCTGCCTGTGCGGCGCAGCGAGCGGCGCGCGACGTCAGCCGCCGCCCCAGGTTGCGAGATCCGATTGTCCGTCGTCATTTTGCTTCACCCCCACCATATGACCACCGGCCGGTCTGGGCATCGCGCGCGGCTAAAGGGCGTCACGATGCTCAACCGCTCGGTCCCGTTGGATTGAAGAGTGACCCTGTGTCAAATTTGAGGCAGAAGGCGATCGTTTTTGCGCCCAGGTTCCTTTGGGGATCAGCCCTGCAAGAACGTGCGGCGTGTACCCTTTGACATGCTGGCCGCCACAGTGATACCGACGCTCAACCGCGATTTCCGACAAACCGATGCCTCGAATCTCGATCAATGACGGTTCGCTCTATTACGAGCGCCACGGCGCCGGTTTCCCGGTATTGATGATATCGGGGCTGGGCGGGTTCGCCTCGTTCTGGCACGAGCAGGTCGCCGCGTTCGCCAAACGCTATGAGGTCATCACTCATGACAGCCGCGGCGTCGGCGAAAGCGATCCGATCCGCGGCGGCTACACGGTTGACCGCATGGCGGGGGACGTCATCGCGTTGATGGACCGGCTCGAAATCGAGCGTGCGCATCTGATGGGCCATTCGACCGGTGGTGCGATCGCGCAAGCCTTGGCGATCGAGCACCCGAGGCGCGTCGCGAGCATCGTGCTCTCGGCATGCTGGACCAAACCCGACGCGTATTTCCGGCGCATGTATGGGCTGCGCAAGGAGATCCTGCAGCGCGGCGGGCCGAGCTCCTACGTGCCGGCGACCACGCTGTTCTTGTATCCGAGCTGGTGGATCGCCAAGCACAATGAGCGGCTGCGCCACATGGAGGCGCAGAATCTCGCCAATTTCCCGACGGTAGAGATCGCGATGAGCCGGATCGATGCGATCCTTGCTTTCGACCGCACCGCGCAACTCGGCAAGATCAGGACGCCGACACTCGTCGTCGGCGCCGAGGACGATATTGTCACCCCGGCCTATTTTTCGGAGGAGCTGGCGCGTCTCATCCGCGGCGCCGAGGTCAAGATTTTCCCGCGCGGCGGCCACTGGTTCCCGCATGTTCTGGCGCGCGAGTTTAACCAGGCCGTCCTCCCGTTTCTCAACTCGCACACGCCGGCCGACGCGCGCGAGCGTTTGGCGGAGCCGACCCCTTAAGGCTTCCTAAACCGGTGGGCCGTTAGCCTCGCGGAAATGCGGAATCATGCCGGCGAGGGCGGAACGCTGATGACTGCAAGCGACGCTGGGTCGGTTGGTTCGCGGGCGGCGAGGACGGACACGAACCGGCTCGAGGATCGCGTCAACTACGACGAGCTGACTGGACACTTCAACCGCACGCGGCTGCGCGAGGCGGTCGATCGCACGATCGCAGCGGCGATACGTCAGCCCGCCCCGGCGGCGTTTATCGCGCTCGGTGTCGATAACATGACCGCCATTGTCGAAAAATACGGTCGCGGCGCGGCTGATACGGTGCTGATCGAGGTCGGCCGACGGCTCGACGATTGCCTGCGTGTCAGCGACCTCGTCGGCCGCCTCAGCGGTGACCGCTACGGCGTTCTCTTGCCCAATTGCACCGATGACGATGCCGCCGTGGCGGCCGGAAAAATTTTGGAAGCCGTGCGCGCCGCGCCGATCGTCACCACCGCCGGCCCAGTCGCGGCGACGGCGTCAATCGGTATCGCGTCGTTCTGCGGTCGTGGCTCGACTTCGTACGAGGTCATCACCCGCGCCGAGACGACCCTCGCCGACGCCAAGCTCTCTGGTCACAACTGCCACCTCCATTATCGTTCTGGCGAAAATTTGCGCGAACGCGAACGGCGCTGCGCCGAGATCGCCGATGCGGTCCATCGGGCGCTGCGCGAGGATCGCGTAACCTTTGCGTTTCAGCCCGTGGTCTCGGCGACGACCGGCGCGGTGAATTATTACGAAAGCCTCCTCCGGTTGCGTGACGCCGACGGCAGCGCGCTCGCTGCTGGCGCCTTGATCCAGGAAATCGAACGTTTTGGCTTTATCCGCCACATCGACCGGCACATTCTCGACAAGGTACTCGTCGAGGCGAGGCGGCATCCCGGCATCACCTTCGGCTTTAACATCTCTGCGCTGACGACGGCCGACCGGACGTGGCTGCGCTCGCTGTTGGCCCGGCTGCGTGCCAGCCCGGAGCTCGCGGGCCGGCTCGTGATCGAGATCACCGAGACGGCCGCGCTCTACGACATCGAAGAGACCGCGCGTTTTGTCACCGCGCTGCGCCGCGCTGGCTGCCGCGTCGCGCTCGACGATTTTGGCGCCGGCCACACCTCGCTCCAGCATCTGCAGAGCCTGGCGGTCGACATGGTCAAGATCGACCGCTCGTTCATCTGCGACATCGCGAGCGACGGCGAGAGCCAGGTCTTCCTGCGCCACCTCCTGGGCCTGGCGAAAGGCTTCGGGTTCAGCACGATCGCCGAGGGCGTCGAGACCGAGGAGGAAGCCGACATCCTGAGAAACGAAGGCGTCGATTACCTTCAGGGTCATCTCTACGGGATGGCGGTGCTCGACCCGCCCTGGCTGCAGCCGGCGGCTTAGGCCTTTGACCCTACGACTTACCCTTGGTCAGCGCGTTGAGCTGTTTGGTCAGCGCTTCCAGTTGGGTTTCTAGCCGCTTGAGTCTCGGGTCTTCGCCGGCCGCCGGTGTCGTATCGGCCGATGCGGCCTTCTCGCTTGTCGTGCCGCCTCGGCCGAATGGTGACAACATCTTCAGCGCCTGCTCGTAAAGCGCGATGTTCTGCTTGCCCATCTCCTCGAACTGGCCGAACGGGAACAGGCCGAACGTCGCGCGCAGCGTCTCGCGCATCTGGTCCTGGTTGCGCGCGAACGACACCATTGCCTGTTCGAGATAGCCCGGCACCAGGAACTGCATGCTGTCGCCGTAGAAGCCGATCAGCTGCCGCAAAAAGCTGATCGGCAGCAGGTTTTGCCCTTTCTGCTCCTGCTCGACGATGATCTGGGTCAGCACCGAGCGGGTGATGTCCTCGCCGGTCTTGGCGTCGTGGACGATGAAGTCGCCGCCGTCCTTGATCATCTTGGCGAGGTCTTCGAGCGTCACATAGCTGCTCGTCGCCGTATTGTAGAGGCGGCGATTGGCGTATTTCTTGACGATGACCGGTTTGATCTCGGTCGACGACTCGCTGCCCTGAGTATTCATGCGCCCGCTTTCGCTGTGCAACGAACATACTGCTCTGCAACAATACAGCGAATTCGCGCGGTTGCCTCATCATTCGCGCGGGACGCCTCGGCGAAGGCTGGGCGAGCAGCCTTCGCGCCGCTTATAATCCGCGCCGATGAGTGACGCCGACGAACTGGCGGAGCGCTATCTCGCGCTGTGGACGCAGTATCTGACGGCGCTCCTCGCCAACCCGCGGGCGATGGAGACGCTGAAGCGCTGGATGGAATTTGCCGGCCGTTTCTCTTATCCGGAGTCCGGCGCGACCCAGGCGGGCGGCGCACCGTTTCCCGCCTGGCCGCCGTTTTTCGGCCCCTTCGGGGCGCCGCCGCCATCCCCGACCGCCGACGTGTCGCCGGCGCGCGGCGACGCGCTGGCGGAACTCACACGGCGCGTCGATGCGCTCGAACGCCGGCTCGCTGCTCTGGAACGCTCGCCGAAGCCGCGCCGCTCGCCTCGGGGTAGCCGCGCCGGCGGACATTAAACCCGTTCGCCCGACGCCTGGACTTCTTCCTGTCACCCCTTTTTGATACGTAGCCGCCGGCCCACATAAGGCGGGCACAGGCCGCGAGGAGTTCGTCCATGTCCGACATCGTCATCGCCAGCGCCGCCCGTACCGCCATCGGCGCCTTTAATGGCGGGCTCGCGAGCCTGCCCGCGCACAAATTGGGCGAGGTCGCGATCATCGAGGCGTTGCGCCGCGCTGAGGTCGCGCCGGGCGAGGTCAACGAGGTCATCATGGGGCAGATCCTCACCGCCGGCGAGGGACAGAACCCGGCGCGCCAGGCCGCGATCGGCGCGGGCATCCCCTATGAGGCGACCGCCTACAGCGTCAACCAGGTCTGTGGCTCGGGGTTGCGCACCGTCGCGCTCGGCTATCAGGCGATCCGCAACGGCGACAGCGATATCGTCGTCGCCGGCGGCCAGGAATCGATGAGTCTGGCGCCGCACTGCCTGCATCTGCGCAACGGCATGAGGATGGGCAGCGCCGAGATGATCGACACGATGATCAAGGACGGGCTCTGGGATGCCTTCAACGGCTATCATATGGGCAACACCGCGGAAAACGTCGCGCAGCGCTGGCAGATCACCCGCGAGCAGCAGGATGAGTTCGCGCTCGCCTCACAGCAGAAGGCGGAAGCGGCGCAAAAGGCCGGCAAGTTCAAGGACGAGATCGTTCCGGTCGTCATCAAAGGGCGGCGCGGCGATATCACGGTCGACACCGACGAGCATCCGAAGCACGGCACCACCTTCGAGGTGCTGTCCGGCCTGCGCCCGGCGTTCGACAAGAACGGCACCGTCACCGCCGGCAACGCGTCGGGGATCAATGACGGCGCGGCCGCGATGGTTCTGATGACCGTCGAAGCCGCTGCCAGGCGAGGCGTCAAGCCGCTTGCGCGCATCGTCTCGTGGGCGACCGCCGGTGTCGATCCAGCGATCATGGGGTCGGGGCCGATCCCGGCTTCGCGCATGGCCTTGAGAAAGGCCGGCTGGTCCGTCGACGATCTTGACCTGATCGAGGCCAACGAGGCCTTTGCCGCGCAAGCCTGCGCTGTCGGCAAGGATCTCGGCTTTGACCCGGATAAGCTCAACGTCAATGGCGGCGCGATCGCTTTAGGCCATCCGATCGGCGCGTCTGGCACCCGCATCCTGACGACACTGCTCTACGAGATGCAAAAGCGCGACGCAAAGAAGGGCCTCGCCACGCTGTGCATCGGCGGTGGCATGGGAATTGCCATGTGCGTCGCGCGCGACTAGCGCGCGCGGGCTTGGTTGAAATCTGTCGCGCGCGATTAGGCGCGGTCGGCACCAAAACTACCCCGCGCGCGGTCAACGCGCGCTCGACATCGATGGGAGGAAACCATGGCCAGAGTGGCGGTGGTGACGGGCGGTACGCGCGGTATCGGCAGGGCGATCGCGGTCGCCTTAAAAGACGCCGGCTACAAGGTTGCGGCCAATTACGGCAGTGATGACGCGGCCGCGGAGGCGTTTCAGAATGAGACCGGCATCCCGGTCTTCAAGTTCAACGTCGCCGATTTCGAAGCCTGTAAGGAAGGCGTCGCCAAGATCGAGGCCGAGTTCGGTCCGGTGGAGGTGCTGGTCAATAACGCCGGCATCACCCGCGACACCACGATGCACCGCATGAGTTACGAGCAGTGGAATGCGGTGATCCAGACCAACCTTTCATCCTGCTTCAACATGTGCCGCGCGGTGATCGAGGGCATGCGCGAGCGCCATTTCGGCCGCGTCGTCAATATCGGTTCGATCAACGGCCAGGCCGGGCAATACGGCCAGGTCAACTACGCCGCCGCGAAATCCGGTATCCACGGCTTCACCAAGGCGCTGGCGCAGGAAGGGGCCTCGCGCGGCATCACCGTCAACGCCGTCGCGCCCGGTTATGTCGATACCGATATGGTGCGCGCGGTGCCGGCCGACGTCTTGGAAAAGATCATCGCGCGTATCCCGGTCGGCCGCCTCGGCAAGGCCGAGGACATCGCCCGAACCGTGCTCTTCCTCGTGGCCGACGACGCCGATTTCATCACCGGCTCGACTCTCTCGGTCAATGGCGGCCAGCATATGTATTGAGCCAAGGGCCGCGGCTCGGCCGACTTGTTTCTAACCACCAAAGTCTGTATAATATATTTAATTCACATTAACGTGATGTCTTTAATGGCGCGCCTCACATGAGCCTGTTCGGCACCATTGACCCGGCCTATGCCGTCTCGGGGTTTGGCGTCGGCATGCTGGTGGGCTTGACCGGCGTGGGCGGCGGGTCGCTGATGACGCCGCTGCTGGTTTTGCTGTTCGGGCTGGAGCCGAGGGCGGCCGTCGGCACCGATCTGCTCTATGCATCGTTGACCAAGGCCGCCGGCAGCGCGGTGCATGGCAAGATCGGCACGGTCGATTGGCGGATCACCGGGCGGCTCGCGGCGGGCAGCCTGCCGGCGAGCGTCCTCACGATCGCCGCGATCGACCTCGTGGGGCCGACCAGCGCGCGTCTCTCGGCGATCATCACCGCCGTGCTCGGCATCGCGCTAATCGTGACCGCGGTCTGCGTCTTCGCGCGGCCGCTGCTGCTGCGGTGGCTGCAAGCAATCGCGCCCGCCTCGGTCTTTGAGCATCGTATCCTCGCGACCGTGGCGGTTGGCGCGTTGCTGGGCGTTCTGGTCTCGATTTCCTCGGTCGGCGCCGGGGCGATCGGCATGACCGCGCTGGTCTTTCTCTATGCCGATGTGCCGGTCGTCCGGCTTGTCGGTTCCGACATTGCTCATGCCGTACCGCTGACGCTGGTTGCGGGCGTCGGCCATTGGCTGCTCGGCTCGGTCGACGGGACGATCCTGATCTCACTCCTGGTCGGATCGGTTCCCGGCGTGGCGCTCGGGAGCCTCCTGGCGTCGCGCGTACCCGAGGTGGTGCTGCGCCCCGCGCTCGCGGCAACGCTCGCCCTCGTTGGGATCAGGCTGCTCGGCTGAGTTTTCGCCGGAAGTGGCGATTGCCCATCCCGCCGCGCAAAAGTTGCTCATCTCGGCGTGGCGGCAATCTCCGGTAACGGGAACGAAACCGTTTGGCGCCAGGATGCGTAAAGCCACCTGGTCACCCCAACCGGCTATCCCCCATGTCCGAGACCCGCAGCGCCTTTCCCTTGGTTTTCCTGGCTCTCGTGGCGGCCCTGAACATCGTCTTCGCGGCCTACGTGCTCGGCTGAGCGCTACCCCGCCGGCGGCCTGGTCGCCTGCATCGACGGCAGCGCCTCGACGGTCTTGTACCACTCGGCGAGCTTGGGGTGTCGGGTGCGCCAGCCGTCGTTCGGGAAGCGGAAATCGAGATAGCCGAGCGTGCAGCCGGCGGTGATCGTCCCGATCGTGCGGCCCGACAGATCTTCCCGCTCCAGCGCCGCGAGGCCCTGATGCGCTTTGCGCATCTGGCCATCGGTCCAGCCGGCGAAACGCTTGTCCTCGGGCCGCGCGGCGATCTCGTAGCGGCAGAGGATCAGCGCGTCGAGGATGCCGTCGCCGAGCGCCTGCTGGCGCAGCGCTGCCCAGCGCGCCTTGCCGGAAGTCGGAAAGATCTTGCCGCGTCCGGCGAGGCTGTCGAGGTATTCGCAAATCACCGGCGAATCGAACAGCACCTCGCCGTCATCGGTGACGAGCGCCGGAATCTTCATCAGCGGATTCTCGCCGGCGAGAATCGCGTTGGCTTCGACCGGGCTGACCGCGGTGGTCAACAGCTCAATCTTGTTCGCGAGCCCCAACTCGTGAGCGCAAACCATCACTTTACGAACAAACGGCGAGGCCGAATTATGGCGGAGCTTCATCAATCTTCTCCAGGCGCATTCAACATCGCCTCGGCCGAGCTTGGCCCGGCCATCCACGAACAAGTTGAAGCTATTCGTAGACCCCCGGATCAAGTCCGGGAGAGGCGAATTTGAAGATCGTGGGGCTCACGCCTTCTTCAGGCAACGATCCCACATCGCGAACATCTTCTCCCAGGTCTCTTCGGCCGCGAGCGTGTTGTAGACCGCACGCTCGGCGAACGCGAAACCGTGTTCGGTGCCGGGAAACGTCTTGATCTCGTATTTGACGTTGGTTTTCGACAGCAGCTTCTCCAGGTCGCCCGGGATGTTGGGCGGCACGCTGCGGTCAGTCTCGGCAAAGGCGTAATAGAGCTCGCCCTTGATGCGGTCGAGGAAGTGGTGCGGCGAGTCTTCCTTGTCGGTGATGATGCCGACGCCGTAGAGCGAGCCGGCAGCCTTGATCCGGTGCGGGAAAAACGCGGCGGCGTTGGTAATGTGCTGGCCGCTCATGCAATAGCCGACGCAGCCGACGGGGCCCGGCTTGCATTTGTCCTGGGCATCGAGATAGCCGAGAATGCCGGCGGTGTCGTCCATCACCATTTCGTTGGTGAGACTGCGCATCGCGGCGAGGAAGACCTGCGCCTGCGCGTCGTCCCGCCGCGCCACGTCAAAGCGCAGCTGGCCGAGCCGGTAGTACATATCGGGCAGGATCGCGAAATAGCCGTGCCGCGCGATGCGCCGCGTCATGTTTCGCAGCTCTTCGCGGATGCCCGGCGCATCCATGTAAAAGATGATACCGGGGAAGGGGCCCGGCCCGTCGGGGCAGGCGACAAAGCTCGGACAGCGGCCGTATTTGGTCGTTACGACGACATTATCTTGCTCGTACATGGGAGGCTCCGAGACGGGGGCAGTCGCGGCGAGAGCCTTGCGCGATCGCGGCGCGTTGTCACGCAGTTTCGCGGCGGCGATCGTTGCCCCGACGCCGTGCTAGACTGACCCCCGGAAATCGGCGAGGAGATGGCCATGCAGGTGCGCAATCGCGGCGCTTACGAGATCGCAGGGCGCGAGCTGGTCGCCGAGGGCGCCGATCTGCGCGTGCAGGTGCTGACGCTGGCGGCTGGGCAAAGCATTCCCTGGCATTACCACAGCGAGATCACCGACCGAATGGTCTGCCTCGACGGACCGATGGTGGTCGAGACACGCGCGCCGCGCCACGTCTACGAACTCGATAAGGGCGAGCGCTGCGCCGTGCCGCCGATGACCGCGCATTACGTCCACGGCAAGGACGCCGGCCCGTGCCGTTTCCTAATCATTCAAGGTGTCGGCGTTTACGACTTCATGCCGGTCGGCTAGCACCGCGGTTCAGCTGCCCTTGAAGACCGGCTTGCGCTTTTCCGACCAGGCCTTGAGCGCCTCGGCATGATCGTCGGAAGCCGAGGAGCGGGCGCGCGCCGCGGCGAGCGCGTCGCGGTCGAGGCGGCCGGCGGCGGTCTCGTTGATTGCACGCTTCAGCCCGGCGAGCGCCAGCGGCGCGTTGGCGGCGAGCGTCGCGGCCAGTGCATCGATGCGCGCATCGAGCTCGTCCGGCGCAACGACTTCGTCGAGATAACCGATGCGCCGCATTTCCTCGGCGTCGATCGGCTCGGCCGTCATGAACAGCTTTTTCGCGGCGGCGACGCCGAGCCGGTTGACATAGCGCTCGATCCCCGAGGGGTAATAGATGATGCCGAGCCGTGCCGCCGGCATCAGCATGAGCATGCCGGCGATACCGATGCGGAAGTCGCAGGCGAGGGCAAGGTCGGTCGCGCCGCCATAGACGCTGCCTTGCAGTGCCGCGATCGTCGGCACGCGCAGCGCTTCGAGGCGGTTGACGACCCTCTCGAATGTATCGTCGGCTTCGCCCGGCTCGGGCTTCCCGGCCTTTCGTTCGAGCAGCGCGCCGATATGGTAGCCCGAGGAAAAGCTCTTGCCCGTGCCGGTCAGCACCAGCACGCGCACGCTCGGATCATGGTCGACGCGGGTGAAGGTCTCGCGCAGCACTGCAAGATCGCCGGGTTCGAGCCGGTTGTGCTCGCGTGGACGGTTGAGCCGGATCGTCGCGCGGCCCTCCGCGAGGGTCACAACGGGGACGGTCGATGGCGCGTTGTCGTATGCTGTTGATGTCATGACCGCTCATGCCCGGGTTCGTCGCGCCGTGACGGTAGCAGAGGCGCATCGCCGCAGCCAGCGATCGGGAACCGGCACGAGTTGGTCGCGTTGCTGGGGCATGAGGGCAGTCCTTGCGCTTGCAGCGATTGTATTGCTGATCATGGAGCGGCCGGTCGCGGCGCAGACGGTCAATCCGAACGCAACCGAGCCGATCGGCGGACCGACGCCGGGCAGCGGCGGACAGGGCCAGGTCGGCAGCGGCGTACAGGGTTTGCCGGCGCCGCCGCAATCGAGTTCGACAAGCACGAACGCGGGCCAGTCGTCGGAAGTGACCTCCGGCCAGACGTTGACGAGCACTGGCTCCAATCCATCGGCGACCGTCACCTCCGGCGGCACGCTGACCAGTGCCCCCACGGTGACCGTCTCGACGCCGCCTAGCTCGGGCGGCGGCAGCTCGTCGACGGGCGCCGCCTCGGCCGGCTCGGCGGGACGCGGGGCGACGATCGACAATGTCGCCACCAGCTCGACCAGCGGGGCGACCGCAAGCAGCGTGGCGTCATCGGTCAGCCCGCCCACGATGTCGTTCGCCCCGGCGACGAGCGGCGGAGGCAGCGGCCGCTCGACGAGCGCCGGCCCCACCGCCACGACAACGTCGACCGTCACGACTGGACCAGGGGCAGCGTCGGCGAGCAGCACCGGCACCGCGACGGCCAACAACACATCGACCGCGCTCGCCACGAACAATTCCACCGGCGCGGCGTCTCCGGGGATCGGTCAGAGCCAAACGTTGCTGTGTCTGTCCTCGGGTGCGTCGGACACCCAGCCCTTCGTCACCGGCACCGATCTGGCCTGCGCGCCCTAAAGCAGCCCGCGTCCGGCGATGCGTACCGTCAGATAGGTGGCGGCAGTCTCGTGTGCGCCGCCCCCTTGCAGCGCGCCCAGAAGATCCTTGGCGATGTTTCGCGTCGTGCCGCCGAGATCGGCGAAATCGGAGCCGTCGTCCGGGGCGCGGGTGAACGGCCAGGCCGTGCCCGTGGTGGAGGCGATGAACGCGAACAGGACGATCCCCGGTTTGTCGGCGGCGATCTTGACCGCGTCGTCCGCGGCGGGAACGGTCAGCGGCGAATTGCCGGCGAGCGCCGCTTTGCGGTGGCCGCGGTTGGGGAAGACGAGCGTGGTCTCGCCGTTGGCGAGCACGCGGAAAATCGCGACATAGGCGCTTTTGTTGGTCTGGACCCGCAGGGTGATCGGCTGGCCGGGCTCGTAGGTCGTGTCGGGGCGATCGACCGAGCCGGCAACCGTCAGATCGCCATGACTGAGTTCGGCGCTGGCGATCGCCTCTTGGGCGTCGGTCAGGACATCCTTGCGCATGATATCGGTCTTGTACGCCGCCGTGCAGCCGCCGCCCGCCGCGACAATGGCGGCGAGAACCAGCCGGCGCAGCACTCGTTTCGATGCCACTTCTATTCGGCCGCCTGCGCCACCGGATGGAAGTTGCGCGGCAAGCCGGCCTTGGCGATCGCGCCGTAAAGTGGCACGTCGGGCAGCGCCTTGGCGATGATCTTGCGCACCTCGACCAGCCGGTCGAGATCGATCCCGACATCGCAGCCCATCGACTCGAAGAGGAACACCGTGTCTTCCATGACGATGTTGCCGGTGGCGCCAGGCGCATAGGGACAACCGCCGAGCCCGCCCAGCGAGGCGTCGAACTCACGGCAGCCGGCGTTATAGGCGGCGAGCACATTCGCCAGGCCGAGGCCGCGCGTATCGTGGAAATGCGCGGCGACCGGCAGCGGCGCGACATCGGCGATGACCTTACGGAACACCCGTTCGATCGCCGCCGGCTGGCCGTAGCCGACCGTGTCGGCGAGGATGATGCCGTCGGCGCCGGCCTCGGCGATTTCATTAGCGATCCGCCGCACGCGGTCTTCGTCGACATCGCCCTCGATCGTGCAGCCAAACGACGTCGCGAGCCCGCAATTGATCCGCGCCGGCTTGGAGCCGCTGTGGCACAGCGCGACGACGCGCCGGAAATCCTCGATCGACTCCTCGGTCGGCCGGCGGACATTCGACAGATTGTGGCCGTTCGACACCGACAGCACATAGTTCATCTCCGGCACGCCCAGCGCCATGCCGCGCTCGGCGCCGCGTGAGTTGGGGATGAGGGCGGAGACGTGGAGACCGGGAAGCGTCATCGCATGCGCGATTACCGCCTCGGCGTCGGCGAGTTGTGGCAGGAGCTTCGGCGGCACGAACGACGAGACCTCGACATAACGCACGCCCGCCGCGTATTCGGCGTTGAGCCAAGCGATCTTGGTCTCGGTCGGCACCACCGTGGCGATCGACTGCAAACCGTCGCGCATGCCCACTTCGCGCAGGGCGATCTTCTCGCTCATGCTTTCCTCCCGAAATCCACTGCCCATAAGGGTATTGCCGACGGCTGCGCCGGGCAACGCCACTTTGCCGTCATGGCTGTTTTAACAGCGGATTTACAGCCAGCGGTCTTTGTTTATGGCGACGGTCTGGAAAGCATCCTGCCGGCCGATTGCGCCGATTTTACGGTCGAGGTCAGACGACGTGCTCTGGGGTCAGCAGGCAGGCCTCGTCGCCGTCGCCCAATTCGATCTGCAAGGTCGTGTGGCGGATATGGAAGCGCTCATCGAGCTCGTGCGCGATCTGCGCCAGCGCCGCGTCGCCCGGATGCCCCTGCGGCATCACCAGATGGCAGGTGAGCGCGGTCTCGGTCGTGCTCATGCCCCAGATGTGTAGATCGTGGATCGCCGTCACGCCGGGCACCGCCAGGAGGCGCGCGCGCACCGCGGCGGCGTCGACCCCTTTTGGTACGGCGTCGAGCGCAAGGTTCAGCGCTTGCTTCACGAGGTCCCAGGTGCCGAAAACGACCGTCACGGAGACGATGAGGCCGACCGCCGGGTCGAGCCATAACCAGCCGGTGAGGGCGATGGCGATGCCGGCGATGACAACGCCCAGCGCGATCAGCGCGTCCGCCGCCATGTGCAGAAAGGCGCTGCGCAGGTTGAGATCGCTGCCGCGTCCCTTGGCGAAGAGCAGCGCCGTCAGCCCATTGACCGCGATGCCAACCGCCGCGACGACGGCGACGGTCCCGCCGGTCACGGTGACCGGATGGCCGAGCCGCCGGATCGCCTCCCAGGCGATCCCGCCCGTTACCACCAAGAGGATCAGCGCGTTGCCGAGCGCCGCGAGGATCGAGCTCGACCCGAGGCCATAGGTGAAACGCCCGCTCGGGCGGCGCCGGCCGAGTACCGTCGCGCCCCAGCTAAGGCCAAGCCCCAGCACGTCGCCCAGATTGTGGCCGGCATCCGCCAACAGCGCCAGCGAGCCGGCCGCAAGCCCATATCCCGCCTCGGCCGCGACATAGATCAGGTTGAGCGCGATCCCGATCGCAAAGGCGCGGCCGAAATCACCCGCCGCGTGGTGGTGGTGATGCTCGTGGCCGTGCGCGTGTGCGTGATGGTCGTGGGCCATTGAGCGATCATACTGGAAACGAGGCCATTGATGGAGTGGTCCGCTACCCCACTGCAGCCTTGACAGCCGCGTCTCATCGCACGGAAATGCGCCAGCCATCGGAGGAATCACCCATGCTCGACGCCTACATCTATACCGGCAAGCGCAGCCCATTCGGCCGGTACGCCGGCGCGCTCGCCAAGAAGCGGCCCGACGACATGCTCGCCGACGTCATCGCCTCGGTCGTCAAGGAAAGCGGGTTCGACCCGGAGAAGATCGAGGATGTCGTGGTCGGCTGCGGCAATCAGGGCGGCGAGGACAGCCGTTGCGTCGCGCGCCACGCCGCGCTTGTCGCGGGTTTGCCGATCGAGGTTCCGGGCTCGGTGCTGCAACGCAATTGCGGCAGCGGGCTCAACGCCATCGCGGTTGCCGCGCAGCAGATCACCTGCGGCGAGGGTGACATCTTTGTCGCCGGCGGCGTCGAGAGCATGAGCCGCGCGCCCTGGGTGATGGCAAAAGGCGAGAGCCCCTATAGCCGCGAGATGCGCATCTTCGATTCGACGATCGGCGCGCGCTTCCCCAACCCCAAGGTCGAGGGTCGGTTCGGCGCCGACACGATGCCGGAGACCGCCGACAATCTCGCACGCGACTACCAGATCACCCGCGAGCAGGCCGACATCTTCGCCCATGCCAGCCAAGCAAAATACGCCGCCGGCAAGAAGGATGGGTTCTTTGACGGCGAAATCATCGCGGTCGAGGTGCCGGGCGGCCGCGCCGGCCCGGTCAGTGTCGCCGAGGACGAGCATCCCCGGCCCGAGACCAATATGGAGGGCCTGGCGAAGCTCCGCCCGCTGTTCCAGGACGGCGTCACCACCGCCGGCAACGCCTCGGGCGTCAATGACGGCGCGGTGGCGATGATCGTCGCTTCGCGCAAGGCGGGCGACGCGGCCGGTCAGCAGCCGATCTGCCGCATCCTCTCGACCGGCGTCGCCGGGGTTGCGCCGCGTATCATGGGCTACGGCCCGGTGCCGGCGGCGAAAAAAGCGCTGGAGCGCGCCGGGCTGACGATCGCCGACATGGATGTGATCGAGATCAACGAGGCGTTCGCCTCGCAGGTGCTCGCCTGCCTCAAGGGGCTGGAAGTTCCGTTCGACGACAGCCGCGTCAACCCGAATGGCGGAGCAATCGCGATCGGCCATCCGCTCGGGGCCTCGGGGCCGCGTATCGCCTTGACCGCAGCGCGCCAGCTACAGCGCATCGGCGGCCGATACGCGCTCGTCGCGATGTGCGTCGGCGTCGGCCAAGGCATCGCCGCGGTGCTGGAGCGGGTCTAACATTCCTTCGTCATTCCGGGCTGGCGCGCCGGCCCGGAAGGACATGGCAATAACCGATCATTAGCCTTTATTTACCGTCTCCTGCTAAGCTCATTGGGTCGAGGCGGAGGGTTCCGCCGCCTCTTGTCTTGGGCGGATGGCAATGAGCGCTGCGGAGCTTTGGTCGAATAATCCGCCGGCGCCGCAGCCCGAATGGTCTGCGGTCCCCGCCGTTTCGCCAGAACTTTCCATCGTCATCCCGACGCTCAACGAGCGGGAGAACGTCCCGCTGATCGTTGAGCGGCTGAACCGCGTGCTTGCGGGCATCGCGTGGGAGGTCGTCTTCGTCGACGACGATTCGCCCGACGGCACCGCCGATGCGGTGCGCGCCTTGGCGCGGAGCCAGAGCAACATCCGCTGTGTGCAGCGGATCGGCCGGCGCGGCCTCAGCTCGGCCTGCATCGAGGGCATGCTGGCGACGAGCGCGCCCTATCTCGCGGTGATGGACGGCGACTTGCAGCATGACGAGGCGCTGTTGCCTCGCATGTTCGAGAAAATCAAGGCCGAGCGGCTCGATATCGTGGTCGCGAGCCGCTATGTCGCCGAGGGCAGCCTCGGCAATTTCGAGGCGTCGCGGGTCGCGATCAGCGGCTTTGCCACAAAGCTCAGCCGGCTTGTCGTCAAGGCCCGGCTCAGCGACCCGATGAGCGGTTTTTTCATGATCGAGCGCGCGGCGTTTGACAGCGCGGTGCGGCGGCTGTCGGGGCAGGGGTTCAAGATCCTGCTCGATCTCTTCGCATCGACGCCGCGTCCGTTCGCGTTTGCCGAGCTCCCCTTGCATTTCCGCGAGCGGCTGCACGGCGAAAGCAAGCTCGATACGCTTGTCGCCTGGGAATATCTGATGCTGCTGCTGCAGAAGCTGCTTGGCCCCGCGGTGCCGGTGCGCTTTTTGCTGTTCTCACTGATCGGCGGGCTCGGCGTCGGGGTGCATCTAGCGACGCTGTGGACGATGCTGCATGTCGCGGCATTCCCGACCGCTCAGGCGACCGCGACAATGGTCGCGATGACCTTCAATTTCTTGCTCAACAACCTCTTCACCTACCGCGACAGGCGGCTCAGAGGCTGGCGCGTTTTGTCGGGGCTGCTGTCGTTCTACGCGGTGTGTGGGCTAGGGGCGGTCGCCAATGTCGGGATCGCGGCATCGATCGCCGGCAATCATTCGTGGTGGCTTGCCGGGCTGGCCGGCGCCGCGGTCTCGGCGGTGTGGAACTACGCGATGTCGTCGGTCTTCACCTGGTCGGTGCGGCGGCCCGCAGCCGCGCCGGCGAAGTAAAGCCGAGCTCGCGCACCGCGCGGCGCGTCGCCAGCCCGAACAGCACCAGCGCGCAGATCGTGTTGACCGGCACCGACAGCTTGTCGGCCAGCGCCCGGCTGTCGAGCAGCGCCGCGTAGGTCAGTGCCAGCGCGGTCTTCTCCCACGCCGGGATCGTGTCCTTTTCCGCGCCGCGCAGCAGCCAGCAGCCGGCAATCGCGCCGAGCATCAGGTCGTAGAGCAGCGACAGCGGCACCGCGAGCAGCGTCGCCGAGGCCAGCACCGCGTTGCGCACCGGCAGAGACAGGCGGCGCTGCCAGACAATCGCCACGACGCCTGCCGCGATCACCGTAAAGACGCCCTGAACGGCATAGCTGGCCGGAATCGTCGCGCCCATGAGGCGCATCGCGCCGAACGGGCTGACAAAGCCGCTAAAGAGGATGCGCCCCGACCCGTACATCGCCGGCGATGCCGCGGCGGTGGCGATAAATGCCCACCACGTGTCCCAGCCGAGCAGCGCGACCGAACCCAGCACCAGCGCGATTGCGGAGACCGCTGCGGCGACGAAGGCTCGCCAATTGCCGCCGAGACCCAACGCCAACGGGACAAGAAGCGCGAAATGCGGCTTGTAGCAGAGCGCACCAAAACACAGCCCGGCCAGAACCGGCCGGCGCTCGAGCAACAGCGTTCCGACCCCAAACAGCGCCGCGGTCAGAAACGCATTCTGCCCGAGGCCGATATTCCACCATGCGACAGGAAAGGCGAGGAGCACCATCAGGGCCGTCCCGTCGAGCCGGCCGAGAATGCCGCGTGCCGCCGCGAGGAAGAGAACCAGCGTCACGCCCTCGAACAGGACGAAGGCGGGGAGGTAGGGTATCCGGGCGATTGGCGCGAATAGGGCCTGGTAGACCGGCGGATAGTTGAAATACTGGTATTCGATGCCCTGGCCGACGACCGCCTCTTCCGCGGCGAAATGCGCCGTATGGTCATAGGCGAGGGCCGGCGTTCCGGCGTCGGCGAGCCGGCCGGCGGCGTAAAAGCTGACGAAATCGGTGGTGTTGGGCTTGTCGAGCGGCACGATCCAGCCATGCGTGCCGGCGACAAGGAAGCAGAACACCGCGAGCTCAGCAGCAAGGAGGATGGCGACGTAAAGCCGCAGCCGCCCGGCGCTCAGCCAGTCGCCGCTCTGCAGCTGCGTCACCAGTCGATCCACCGCCGCCACGCCCGATGCCTCCGTCGGATGGAGGCCGGGAGGTTAGGCGGTCGCCTTTAGCAAACGGTTAAACATAACCGCCTGTCGCTCGCTTGGACGCATCGCATTTACGCCGATTTAATCATAACCGGCGAGGCTGCGCGCCGACTGATCGAGGATTTTTATGACCGCGTCGACATCGCATGAGGCCGGCGCCGGGGGATTGCCTCGCGGTCTTGTCATTACCGGGATGGCTTGCGGCATCTTCGGACTCCTCTCCTGGTTATTCGACCTGTGGCTGTTCCGCGTCGCGCCGCTGCAGGACTGGATGGTGTTCTACGAAGCGGCGCGAGCCTATTTCGCCGGCAATTTGCCGCTGATCTTTGACGGCAACGCGCTGACCGAGGCGATCAACCAGCGCTTTGCGTCGTGGCTCGGCGCGCCGCTCGGCCCGCATCCCTGGGTCTACCCCCCGCCGTTTCTGCTGCTGCTTCTGCCATTCGGCCTGATGCCGCCCATCCCGTCGGCGGCCGCATTCCTTCTGGCTGGATTTGCCGCTGCGGTGGCGGTCGTGTGGTGCAGCTTCGACACTGGCTACCGGCGCTGGCCGGCGATTGCCACCCTGGTGCTTTGCCCGGCGGTGCCGTTTGAGGTGCTGACCGGGCAAAACGCGTTCTACACCACGGCGCTGATGCTGGGCGCGTTTGCCGCGGCAGCGGAGAGACCGCTTTTGTGCGGCGTGTTTGTCGGCGTGCTAAGTCTGAAGCCACAGCTGGCATTGATGGCGTGGGTCGCCCTCATCGCCAGTCGGCAATGGCGATCGATCGGCGCGGCCATAGCCACGGGCTGCGTCCTTGCGCTCGCCAGCGTCGCCGTGCTCGGAGGCGACATCTGGCGTGCCTGGTTCGACCTGGTCTTCGGCATCGGCGATGGCAACCAGAGCTGGACGCATGTCGGACGGCTGAACGGGATCAGCGTCTATGCCTGCGCGAGTTGGCTCGGCGCGCCGGGAACTCTGGCCAACCTGGTTCAGGCGGTCGCAACGATCGCGGCGGGCGGTACGGTTTATTGGGTCTACCGCCGGCCGAATGCGGGCGTCTTGCGGCTCGCGGCCTTGCTCGCCGCGACGATCCTCGCCGCGCCGCATGCGTCGAACTCGGATGCGGTGCTGCTCGGCCTGGCGGCCAGCCTATTTGTCACCGCGATCGCGCCGGCCGGCCTGCGCCCCTATCAGCTGGCGCTTGCCACCGCGGTATGGATCATCCCGCTGTTCAACCCGCCCGTACTGTTCCGCGTCGGCTGCGTGACGCCGCTGCTGGTGGCGGGGCTGCTCGCGGCGATCGTCGTCAATCTGCGCGAGCGGGGCGCGACGGCATCGTGAGTTGGCGTCTCTGTCTGGCCGGGATCCTGGCGCTCGCCTTGGCGATCCGGCTCGTGGTGATTTTCACCGGGCCGTACATCGTCCATCCCGACGAGCTGTTTCAGTATTACGAGCAGGGCTACCGGCTGGCGTTCGGTAGTGGCGTCATGCCCTGGGAATTTCACGACAGCGCCCGCTCATGGTTGATCCCCGGCATCCTGGCGGCGATCATGACGGCGTCGCGGCTGATCGGCTCTGACCCGATCGTCTACATCGACGCGATCCGGACACTCTGCGCGATGTTGTCGCTGACACTCGTCTATGTCGGGTTCGAGACCGCGCGACGGCGCGACGGCCTCCTCGGCGCCGTCGTCACCGGCGTGCTCTGCGCGATCTGGATCGACCCGATCTACCTCGCGCCATCGATCATGGGCGAGGTACTATCGGCCTATTGCTTTCTCGGGGCGTACCTCGTCACCGACGGGGCAGATGAGACCCCGTCGCCGCGGCGGATGGCCGTGGCGGGGGCACTGCTCGGCCTCGCGGTGTGCTTTCGGGTGCAGACCGGGCCGGCGATGGCGATCTTCGCGGTCCTGCGCTGCGGCTTCGAATGGCGTCGCTGGTTGCCTTTGGTCCTTGGCGGCGTCGCCGTGGTCCTGCTCGATCTCGGGCTGCTCGACGTGCTGACCTGGGGCGCGCCGTTTCAGTCGATCTGGCGCTATTTGCTGCGTGGTCTCTTCGAGAAATTCGCTGGCGGTTACGCCGAGGGGACGAGCAGCGCCGCGACCTATGCCGCGCTGATCGCCGCCGCGTGGACGCCGCGTGCCTTGCCGCTGGCGTTATTGGCGGTGATCGGTGCTTTTCGCCGGCCGGTTCTCGCGGCGGTCGTGGCGACAATTGTCGCCACGCATCTGGTCTTCGCAAACGCTGAGTACCGCTATCTATCGACGGCGTTGCTCGCCTGCCCGATCCTGATGGGTGCAGGCGCGACATATTTCTGCCGCGTGGTGCGGCGTGTCGCCGAGGGGCGCGGGGGCGCGGAGGTCTTTGCTGGCTCGGCGGTCGTCGCCTACGCCGGTTTTGCGTGCTGGGTCGCCGTGAGCCAGGGCCTTCTTTTCCGCACGCTCGACCGCAATATCCTCGACGCTTTCCTTGCCGCGCATCGCCAGCCGCAATTGTGCGGGCTCGGCGCGATCGGCATCGGCTGGGCGGCTGGCTGGTCCTACACTTATCTCGACCGCGACGTCCCGATTTACGGCGGAAGCTACAGCGCCACAAAACCCATCAGCCCGACGATCTCGATACCGCAATCGGTCGTGCTGCGCGGCAAGGCTCTGCCGATCTACTCCGACTCCGAGATGGCGCAAGAAACGTCCCTTTACAATTTTCTGATCGCACCGCCCGATCGCGACCTTGCGGGGTTCGGTAGGGTCGAATGCTTTGGCCGCGCGCCCAATCCGGCCAATCCGCAGCTTTGCTTGTTCACGCGCCCAGGCCCGTGCGAGCCGCCGCCGGCGGCTGGCAACTGAGCGCCCGAAATCCGGGCGAGTTGTTCGCCGTGGTTGCGGGAATTGCCAAGACACCCGATCTTTGGAAGCTTGGCGCCAACGACCGAAGCCATCAGAGACATTCATGCCAGCCTTACAGCCGGTGCGCGGCACGCAGGATTTGTTGCCCGACGTGGCCCGGCGCCACCGCCAGGTCAGCGAGACGGCGCGCGCCGCCGCGACGCTTTACGGCTTTGATGAGATCGTCACGCCGATCTTCGAGTTCACCGAGGTCTTCGCCCGCCCGATCGGCGAGCACACCGACATCGTCTCGAAGGAGATGTATTCGCTCGAGGATCGCGGCGGCGAAAAGCTGAGCCTGCGCCCGGAGAACACGGCCGGGGTGGTGCGCGCGGTGCTGTCGAACGGGCTCAGCCAATCGACCCCGCTCAAATTCTTCTATTCGGGCCCGATGTTTCGCTACGAGCGGCCACAAAAAGGCCGCTTCCGGCAATTTCACCAGATCGGCGTCGAGCTGTTGGGTGTGGCGCAAGCGCAGGCCGATATCGAGGTCATCGCGCTCGGCCACCGCATTTTAAAGGAACTGGGCATCGGCGATCGGGTGGTGCTCGAGCTCAACACGCTGGGCGACCCGGAAAGCCGCGCCGCTTACCGTGAAGCGTTGGTGGGGTATTTCTCGGCGCGCCGCTCGGACTTGTCTGAGGACAGCCAGCGGCGTCTTCAGGCCAACCCGTTGCGCATCCTCGATTCAAAAGACCCCGGCGATATCCGCATCAACGCCGACGCGCCGGCCTTCGACCGCTATCTCAGCGACACGAGCCGCGACTTTTTTGCCGAGGTGCGCGACGGGCTCGATCGGCTCGGCATTGGCTACCGGCTGAACCCGCGTCTGGTGCGCGGTCTCGATTATTACACGCATTCGGTCTTTGAGTTCGTGACGACTGATCTCGGGGCCCAGGGCACGGTCTTGGCGGGCGGACGGTATGACGGGCTCGTCAAGCTGATGGGCGGGCCGGAAATGCCGGGGGTTGGCTGGGCCGCCGGCATCGAACGGCTGGCCCTGTTGATCGATGAGCCGGCGAAGCCGGCGCGGCCGATTGCTATCGTGCCGATTGGCGACGAGGCCGTCGGTACGGCCACCGACATCGCCGAACGACTGCGC
>DATHCK010000215.1:0-19809 GCA_035319545.1 Allostellaceae bacterium
CCGGGCGATCGGGGAACATGGGCTACCGCTGATACGCGCCGCGTTGGTCGCCAAACCGAGCGGGACAACGGTGCAGATTCTGACGCATTGCAACGCCGGCTGGCTGGCGACGGTCGATTGGGGCACCGCGCTGGCGCCGATCTACCGCGCGCACGATGCGGGAATTGCGGTGCATGTCTGGGTCGAGGAGACGCGGCCGCGCAACCAAGGCGCCAGCCTCACCGCCTGGGAACTCTTACAGCACGGGGTGCCGCACACCGTCATCGCCGACAATGCCGGCGGCCATCTGATGCGGCAGGGCCGGGTCGATCTCGTCATCACCGGCACCGACCGCACCACCGCGAATGGCGACGTCGCCAACAAGATCGGCACCTATCTGAAGGCGCTCGCGGCGCACGACAACGGTGTGCCGTTTTATGTCGCGCTGCCGTCCCCCTCGATCGACTGGTCGCTCGACGACGGCGACCGGATTCCGATCGAGGAACGCAACCAGCGCGAGGTGACGCATATCACCGGTTGGACCGCGGCCGGCGAGCGGGTCGAGGTGCGCCTGACGCCCGAAGGCAGCCCGGCGGCGAACCCGGCCTTCGACGTGACGCCGGCGCGGCTTGTCACCGGGCTCATCACCGAGCGCGGCGTGTGCCCGGCGTCGCGCGACGGCCTGCTCGGCCTGTTCCCCGAGCGGCGCAGCAAGGGTGCAGCCTAGTTACTGCGGGGCACCACGCTTGGCGTCGGCGGCCTCGTCGACGCTGGCGAAATAGAGTGAGGGGTCGGCGGCGCGCACCCGCGCTTCGGGCAGGCCCAGCTCGCGTCGCACGATATTGGTGCCCTCGACGAGGCTGACGCATTTGTAATAGGCGATGCGGCGCGACAGCCCCTCGCGGCCAAAGCCGCAATCCGTGGTCACGACCAGCCGCTCGGGCGGGATGTATTCGAGCGCACGGCGGATCAGGTCGGCGACGTGCTCGGGCGGCTCGACCACGGTGTTGCAATGGTTGATGACGCCGATGCCGATCTTCTTGTCGGTCTTGTATTTGCCGAAGAGCGCCAGCTCTTTGCCGTTGCTGCTGCACGCCTCGAAGGTGAGAACATCGCAATTGAGCTGCAGGAGATGCGGCAGCGCCCGCTCGTAGCTCGGCACCTCCCAGTAGACGCGCTGCTGGTTGGGGTTGCCCCAGCAGGTGTGAACCCAAATCTCGGCGGCGACCCCGACAAGCTGGCGGTTGAACGCCTCAGTCTGGAATTCGAGGTCTTTTTCGGTGGTGTCTGGGCGCGTGGTCATGCCGTGGTGGCGCGGCTCCTCGACCTGGATCACCGGGCAGCCGGCGGCGGCCAATTCGCGGAACTCGGCGTTCATGATGTCGCAGAGATCGAGCACCAGCGCCTTGTCGTCCTTGTAATGCTCGTCCCACAGCATCGAGGCGATGCCCGGCCCGCAGATCGCGCCGAATTTCACGGGCTTGTCGGTGAGGCGCTGCGCGACCTGCCAGATCGCGCTGTATTCCAAAGGGCCGCGGCCAAGTTTTTCGCGCACGATCGCCGGCTGATACGCCTCCTGCACCTCCCAGAGAATGTGGCCGGGCTTGAGGCCGTGGCGGCCCATCCAGCCGCGCGAAGTTGAGCGGTGCCCCTTAATGCCGTTTAGGCGCTCGATCGGATAAAAGAACCACGATTTGCCGCCGACATTGAGGTCGAAGCGGCTGTCGCCGTCGGTGACGATATCGAGACCGGCCGCCTCCTGCGCGTTGATGACCGCGGCGACGGCATCGATGTACTGCTCGCGGAACATCGAATCGCCCATCGCCGCTTTGAACGAGCGACCGTCGAGGTTCTGGTTGTACCAGAGCGGGCGCGGGTAGGAGCCGGTGATCGCGGTCGGCATGACCATGTCGCGCGTGGTTTTGAGCATGGGCGTTCTCCACGAGGCGGCAGCGCTGGCCGCTTCTGTTAGCTTCGATATTAGCAGGAAATTCACAGACAGCGCGCTTCCCGGCATCCGTCACGGTCCGCGCTCAGCAGCCCGTATCTTGGCGACTATCCCGGCCGCCTGACCGGCAAACGCAGCAAATCGACGACCGTTTTTGCCCATTGCGGCCGTGTTGCGGAAGAGTGCTTTCCAGCTAGCGACTATTCACCCGTCATCGCCGACATATTTAATTCCCCCAACAGACAGTGGCCGACTAAACGCGAGAGAAGCGATGAGGAACATGAGGCGCACACGTGTTCTCGCGACGGCCGCCATTGCAGCGCTGCTCGCCGAGCTGGGCGGCGTCGCGTTTGCGACACAAGACAAGTACGCCCTGCAGGTGCCTGGTGGTCTCGCATTCTCTGAGTTCAGGGGATACGAGGACTGGCAGACCGTCGCCGTCAGTCAGAGTGGCGACAAGATCGAAACGATCCTCGGCAATCCCGCGATGATCGAGGCCTACAAGGCCGGCATTCCCGGCAACGGCAAGCCTTTCCCCGATGGCGCCAAGATGGCGAAAATCCATTGGATCGCAAAGAAGAGCGCCGGGGAGCCCGGCAATCCGACCGTGCCGGATACCCTGCATGACGTGGACTTCATGGAAAAGGACGGCAAGAGGTTCGCGGACAGCGGCGGATGGGGGTATGCCGAATTCGAGTATGACGCCGCGTCCGATACGTTCAGGCCCGGCAACTTGACCGACAAGCCACCGCAGGCGAACGACGCCAAGTGCGGTTTCGCGTGCCACTCGGTCGTAGCCTCGAAGGACTACGTCTTTACGACCTACCAGAAACGTTAGGCGGCGCGGCCGTTCGCCTGGAGTTGCGCCGGTTCCGTCACGGAGCGTCGAACGTCATCACGATGGATGGAGTTGACTATGGATAGACGCGAGAATGATCGCCAATCCATCTCGCGCCGCGTGGCGTTCACCGCGATGGTGTTCGCGCTCGGCGGCGCGACAGCGGCGCTGCTGAGCCGACCGGTGGTGGCGCAGCAGAAGATCAGCCAGTCGCTCGCGCAGTATCAAACCGCGCCGAAGGACAACGATCACTGCGCGGCCTGCAATAACTTCCAACCGCCGAATAGCTGCAAGTTCGTCGAAGGCCAGATCAGCCCGAACGGTTGGTGCCCGCTCTTCACCGCGAAGACTTAGCTCTTACGACTTAGCCGTCGCGCGCCGCCGATGTGGCCCTTCCAGATCGGTGCAACGCAGCGATCCCGGCAACGGGAACGTTCGCGCCGCCGCGCGATCGTGCGCTCAGCAGGTGGCGGGCATCGTCCATCCGCCCCGCCCCTAAGTAGGCTTTCAGCAGGGTGAACCGCACCAGATCGGCCTGCGCGAGGCTGCCGCCGATGCGCTCGAGCTCACCTGCGATTGGTCCGAGCCCGTCGATCGCGGCGGCGAAATCGCCACGCTCGAACGCGGCGAAGGCAGCCGATACCGCCGGCACCATGGCGCCCGAGGGATAGCGCCCGGCGCGCGCCAGCCCAACGGTCTGTCGAGCCAACGCTTCGCGGCCCGCCTCATCGCCAGCGACGACCTGCGTCAGTGCGGTATGCATGTCGGAAAACGCGAGACCGGCGCGGGGGAACGCCCGGCCTACAAACTCGTGCACCACGCGCCAGGCGTCAGCGTCGCGGGGATGCCCCGCGAGCTCCCAGCGCCAGAGAAAAGACACCGCGTCTGTCACCTTGCCGCGCGGCGGGCCGGTATGAGCGTCGGGCGAAATCGCGGCGCGAAACAGCGCGAGCGCCGCCGCGGCATCGCCGGCCTCGATATGACCCATCGCCAAATGCCAATGGAGGTGGCTCGACAACAGCCCCTGGCGCGGATAGTTGGGCAGCCAGTCGGCGAGGAAGGCGCGACTGGTATCGGCCTTGGCCGTCTCGTAGCAGAGATGCGCACGCGCATGCGCTACCCAGGGGTTGCGCGGGTTTTGGGCGAACGAACGATCGATCTTGACGCCTGCGGCGGCGTGCATTCCGTTCTCCGACAATGCCATGCCGTGATGCGCGGTGAACCACCAATCGTCTTCGCCATAACTCGTCGCGAGACCATCGAGCAGATCGCGCACCGCGCGTTTCTGCCCGGCGCGGCCGGAATTGCCGATCAGGCCGTTGGTGAAGGCGGCGGTGCTGAGCACCAGCGCGTCGCGTGGCCAGGCATCGAGGTGCACCGGCAAGGCCGCGAGCGCGGCCTCGGAATCGCCGGCAACGAGCAGGTCGAAAAAAGCGATGTGGCTTTTTTCACGCTCGGTCAGATCGGCGGCGAAAGACTGGGCCGCCGCGATCGACGCGCGCGCCCCCGCCGCCTCGCCGCGCTCGAGCAGCGCGTGCGCCTTGACGGCATGGGCCAGCGCAAAGCCGGGGTCCGCCACGATCGCCCGATCGAACGCCTCGATCGCGCCGGGATACATCGTCAGCTTCACCGCGCAGCCCTCGACATAGGCGTCGCGCGCGGCCGACGACCTAGTGGACAGGGGAAGTTCGTACCGATCGGTCAACATGCAGGGTTCTCGTGACGGCATTCGCCGCAACGATACGATCCGTCTAGCCGCAGGCGAAGAGGGTTTCGGCATTTCGACAATGGGGTTGACTGACGCTGCGGTCGCTACCCGCGCAGCATCGCGGCGACCTGGTCGAGGGTGCGGATGCGCGCGTACATTTTCATCGCCTTATCGAGGCTGTAGGCGTGCGCCGCCTGGTCGCCACCCCAGCAGCATTCGCGCACGACGACCGATGCGATGTCCATATTGAACGCCTCGCGCACGCTGGTTTCGACACCGCGATTGGTGGCGCCGCCGCCGATAACGATCACGTCGCGCCGCAGCATATGCAGCAGCTCGGCGACGCCGGTGCCGTAAAAGGCACTCGGCCGGCGCTTGAGGAAGACATAATCGGCCGCGGTCGGGACGATCTCGTCCGGAAAGCCGGCCTCGGGCGTGCCTTCGACGCCGTTGGTGAGTGGCGGCACGCCGGTTTCCGCCGAAAGATCGGTGGGCAGTATCACCACATCGGCGCCGTCGGCGCGGCTGACGGGAGTCGTGCAGATGACCGGGATGCCGGCGGCGCGGGCGGTCGCGATCATCCTGATCCAGGCATCGAGCACCGGGCGCATCGCCGCGCGCCGCGCAGGGTCGGCGGGTGTCAGCGCCCGCCGGCAGACGTCATAGGCGATGAGCGCAGTACGGCGCGGGTCGAGGCGTTCGGGCCCAGGCATCGCTTCGCTCTCACTCGAAGGTCAGCACGGTGCGGGCGACCTCACCGGCCTTCATCGCACGGAACGCTTCGTTGATATCCGAGAGGCGGCCGGTCTTGGTCACCATCGCGTCGAGGTCGAGCCGGCCCTGCTTGTAGAAATCGAGGTAATGGGGGATGTCGATCCGGAAACGGTTCGAGCCCATGCGCGAGGTCTGCACCTTGCATTCGGGGCGGATCGCCATCCAGGGAAATTCGATCGTCGCATCGGGCGGCAGCACGCCGACAATCGTCGCGGTGCCGCGGATCGCCAGGCTCTCGACCGCCTGGCGGCAGAGCTTCGAGTTGCCAACCGCCTCGAAAGCGTGGTCGACCCCGGCGCCGCCGGTCAGCTCCTTGACCGCCTTGACGGGATCGGTTTCGCTCGAATTGATGAAATGCGTCGCGCCGACGCGCATCGCCATCTGCCGCTTCTGGCCGAACTGGTCGATCGCGATGATCTGGCGTGCACCGCCGATCCGCGCGCCCTGGACGATCGACAGCCCAACCCCGCCGCAGCCGTAGACCGCCACGGTCTGTCCGGCTTCAAGCCCGGCGCTCCTCAGCGCCGCGCCGACCCCGGTTAGCACGCCACAGCCGACCAGCGCCGCCTTGTCGAGCGGGATGTCGGGGTCGATCTTCACGATCGAGTTCTCGTGCAACAGCATCTTCTCGGCATAGGACGAGATGTTGATGAACTGGCGCACCGGCTGGCCGCCCAATGACAGGCGCGGCGTCTCACCCTCCTTGCGCGCGACGATGCTGTTGCTGCAGACGTTCGGGTGACCCGAGAGGCATTGCGGACACGTGCCGCAAAACCCGCTGAGGCAAGCGACGACATGATCGCCGACCTTGACGCTGGTGACATCGCTGCCGACCGCCTCGACGATGCCGGCGCCCTCGTGGCCCAGCACGATCGGCCGGTCGAGCGGCCAGCGCCCAACCCCGTCGACGACATGCAGATCGCTGTGGCAGACGCCGGTCGCGACAGTGCGCACCAGCACCTCGCGCGGCATCGGCGCGTCGAGTTCGATTGTCTCGATGGTCAGCGGCTCATGCGGCTTCCTGAAGACCGCGGCCTCGATCTGCATGGCGGATTCCTCACATCAGGCGGGTTTTCCGCCATGCTACACTCGCCGCCGCTCGCTTGGGGAGACAAACGCATGGCCTCGATACTAGAAGAGAAAGACGCGATCCGCGACGTGCTCGCGCAATATTGCTTCGCGCTCGACGATGGCCGTTTCGCCGACATGGCGGCGTGCTTTACCGAGGACGGCACCTGGCACACGTTTTTCGGCAAGGCGACGGGCCGCAAGGCGATCGCCGAGTTCGCCGCCGGGCTGCGCGCTCACCGCGCCGAGAACCCGCGCGCGATCCACCACGTCACCAATGTCGTGATCGCGCTCGACGGCGACACCGCCAAGGTGCGTTCGAACTGGACGACGGTGCAAAATTCCCCCGAGGGCCCGAAGATCGGCTCGGGCGGGGCTTATGACGACCACATGGCCAAGGTCGACGGCCGCTGGTACTTCCGCTATCGCACGATCGACCGCTACATCCGCCCGGAGAAGGAATGATTTTGCGTCATTCGAGATGCCCGCTTTCGCGGGCTCCTCAGGATGACGTGAGTTTGTGCTGTGTAGAAAAGTCGTCATCCTGAGAAACGGGCGCAGCCCGCATCTCGAACGACGCAGTGACGCCGAGGGCTAAACGCTATGAAAAGATTTTCGCTACTTGGAGTGTTCGTGCTGACCGGCCTTGCACTGCCGGCGCAGGCGCAGCTCTTGACCCACAAGGATCTGTCGCTTGCCATCGCGCTGCAGATTGCCCAGACCGCTTATGATCAGTGCACCGCCCAGGGCTACGGCGTGTCGGTCGTCGTCGTCGACCGGGCTGGCGACACGATCGTCGCTCTCAAGGGCGACAAGGCCGGGCCGCACACGCTGGAGAACGCGCGGCGCAAGGCCTACACGGCGCGCACCTTCCGCACCCCGACCAGCGCCTACGCGGAAAAATTCGCGACCGGGGACATGGTGGTGCGGCAGCAGGTGACGCTGCCCAATGTCATCGCCATCGCCGGCGGGTTGCCGATCAAAGCAGGCGATGACGTGATCGGCGGCGTCGGGCTTTCGGGCACGCCGGGAGTCGACGAGCCCTGCGTGCAGGCGGGTATCGACAAAGTCGCCGAACAACTCAAATGACGCGAAGCGTCATCCCTGGGCTTGACCCGGGGATCCGAGATGCCCGGATCAAGCCCGAGCATGACGAGGTAAAAGATGGACCCCTGGATCGAGACCTATCGCGGTGCGGTGAGCCCGTGGGAAACCGACGTCACCGAGCACTTCACCGTCGCCTATTATTTCGACCGCATCGCCATGGCCGAGGCGTCGCTAGCGGCCGAATTGGGACTGCTCGGGACGCTGCGCGAAGGTGGCTTTGTCCGCCGCTACGACGTGCGCTATGCGCGCGAGCTGCGGGCCGGCGCCGCGTTTCACGTCGAGAGCGCGGCGATCGGCGCCGATGATCACGGATTACGGTTCGGGCACCGCTTTGTCGACTCGGTAACCGGCGAGTGCATCACCTGGTTCGATGTGCATTGGGGGGGCGTGCCGGCGACGGCGCAGGCGCCAAGGATCGCGACCTGGGACGGGCCGGAATTCGAGGCGCGACCCGATCCGAAAGACCTGACAAAGCTAATCCCGGCATCGACTGGCCGGATCCAGCCGGGCGATCTCGACGAGTTCGGTCGGCTGGGCATTTGCGGCTTTGTCCATAAATTCACCGACGCCTCGGTGCAGATTGGCGCGGCGATCGGGCTGACGGCCGACTACATCAAGACCGGGCGACGCGGCTTTTCGACCTTTGAGTTCCGCGCACGGATATCGGGGCAACTACGGCTCGGCGATCGTTACGAAACGCGCACCGGGATCGCGCATCTCGGCAATTCGTCGCTGCGCTTTCTGCACGTGATGAGCGACGCGAAGACGGGCCAGGAGGTGGCCCGGCTCGGCCAATTCGGCGTGACCCTCGACCTCGACAAGCGGCGCCCGGCCGCGCTCGAACCCGAGCTGCGGGCGAAGGCCGAGCAGCTGGTACTGCCGACCTGATCAAGCGCGTCGGGCGTCCGCCCGGCCTCTGGCTCCGGCCGGACTTGAACGAAACTAGGCTTCGGCGCGCACTGCACTCGCGGCCGGCCGCGCTTCGTAGGCCGCTTCCTCCGAGATATCTTGGTTGGTGTAATCCGGCAGGAACGCCGTGGCGGTGACGCTGACGATAGCTGAGATGAGAATGTAGATCGCCACAGAGTAACCCGATCCGGTCGATGCGAAGAGCGCCGTCGCGATAATCGGCGCCGGCCCACCGGCGATCACGGAGGAGAGGTGGAACCCCAACGCCGAGCCGCTATAGCGCAGCCGCGGACTGAAGCATTCTGCGATCAGCGCGGCCTGCGGCCCGTACATCATGTCGTGCGGGATGAACGAGATGACGATCGCGATAAAGATCACCGCCGGGATCATTGTGTTCAGCAAGCCAAAATAGGCAAAGCCGAACAGGCCCATCGTCACCGCGCCGATAAAATACATCCGCTTGCGGCCGATCCGATCGGAGATGTGGCCCGCCAAGGGGATCGTGACAACCGATAGACCGGTGGCGATCATCAGCGCGGTCAGCAGGAAGTTGCGCGAACTGTGCAGGACGGTCGAGCCGTAGGTAAAGATGAAGGCCGCATAAATGTAGAACGGTCCCTGTTCCGCGTTGCGGCACAGCGCGGTGAGGATGATCTCCCTGGGGTGTCGACGTAGCACCTCGAGCACCGGCGCTCGCGCCGTTTCTTGCTTGTCGAGGATCTGCTGGAACACCGGGGTCTCAAGAATGCCGAGGCGGATCCACAGTCCGATCCCGACCATGACGATGCTCAGCCAGAACGGCACGCGCCAGCCCCAGGCGAGAAACTGATCGCCGGAAATCGCGCTGAAGATCAACACGATGATGTTGGCGAAGAATAGGCCCGCCGGTCCACCCCATTGCGGCCAGGACGTGATGAAGCCGCGATGCGCGTTGGTCTTCGCCCATTCCATCGCGATTAGGGTCGCGCCGCTCCATTCGCCGCCGATGCCCATGCCCTGGATGAAGCGAACGACGGTGAGAATGATCGCCCCCCAGATGCCGATCGTGTCGTAGCCTGGGACAAAACCCACCGCGAAAGTCGACAAACCGGTCATCAACAACGTCGATATCAGCGTCACCTTGCGGCCGATGCGATCGCCATAATGGCCAAACAACGCGGCGCCAACCGGTCGCGAGATAAACCCGACGGCGTAAATGCCGAATGCCTGCAAGGTTCCGACCAGCGGATCGGAGCCCGGGAAGTAGAGCTTGGCAAAGACCAGCGGCGCGACCAGCACGTAAAGCAGGAAATCGTAGGCCTCGATCACCGTGCCGACGGTCGAGGCGACGACCGCGCGGCGCAGCTGCGCGGCGTGCTCGGCGTCGGAAAGGGTATGCGCGCGGATTGCGGACGCGACCATTGCTTAACCTCCCTGCTCTTGTGCTCTGTCGAGCGGCTTGACCCGCTCCGGCACTTTGAGAATGTCATGCTACCAGCCGATGCGGCAGCCGAACAAGCCGAACTAAACCAGCATCCCTACGACCGCCCCCGACATGCAGCCGGCCATCGTGCCGGAGAGGATCGAACGCAGACCGAGCTGCACGATCTCGGCGCGGCGCTCGGGCACCATCGCACCCATGCCGCCGATCAAGATGCCGAGGCTGCCGAAATTGGCAAAGCCGCACAGCGCGTAGGTCATGATGAGGCGCGAATGGTCGTCGAGCTCGTCGGCGGGGAGCTTCGCCAAGTCGATATAGGCGACAAACTCGTTGAGCACGACCTTGGTGGCCATCAACTGCGCGGCGGCGTCGGCCTGATCGCCGGGAATGCCGATCAGCCACATCACCGGGTGCAGGACATAAGCGAACAAGCGCTGCAGGGTGATCGCCTCGCCGCCCCATTGCCCCAGCAAGCCCAGCACCGAATTGAAGAGGCTCACCATCGCAATCAGCACGACCAGCATGGCGATGATGTTGAGCAGAAAGACAATGCCGTCGCGCGTGCCCTTGGCGATCGCGTCCATCGAGCTGACTGGGGGATCCTCGATCATGAGCTCCGCCGCTTCCGACGGATCGGGCGAAAACGGCACCATCAGTGCCGCCAAGGCAAGCGCGGCCGGGGTGCTGATCACCGCCGCCACGAGGATATGGCCGAGCGCGCCCGGGACCACCGGCCCGAGGATCGCGGCATAAAGCACCATCACCGTGCCGGCGATCCCCGCCATACCGCAGCTCATGAGCGCGAACAGCTCGCCGCGTTCGAGACTCATCAGATAGGGGCGGATCAATAGCGGCGCCTCGATATGCCCGACAAAGATATGCACCGCAGCGCCCAATCCCAGCGGCCCGCCGATCCCCACCGTGCGTCGCAGCACCCAAGCGAAAACCTGGACGATCCGCTGCAACACGCCCCAATAAAATAGCAGCGTCGCCAGCGCGCTGATCACCAGCACAAGCGGCAGAGCCTTAAAAGCGAAGATGAACGCGGCACCGGGCTGGCTTTCGGCGAAGGGCAGCGGGGCGCCGCCGAGATAGCCGAACACCAGGCTGGTGCCGGCCTCAGTCGCCTTTTGCAACGCCTGGACGCCGTCGTTGAGCAGCAGGAACAGCCTGGCGGCCGGTGGAAAGCGCAGCAGCAGATAGGCGAGGACGAACTGCAGCGTCACCCCGGCGACCACGACACGCAGTGGGACGGCACGTTTATTCTCGCCGATCAGCCAGGCCAGCAGCAGCAGCAGCGCGACCCCCAGCAACCCCCGCATCGTCCCCCCAAACGTGCTTTTTGCGTGACCTAGCTTCCCAACCGCTCGGCAACGAGGTGCCAGTGCCAGGAGCCGGGCCTATGCTGCTCCGCCTGCGAGAGACTCAACAGGTCGAAGCCAGAAAATAGCGCAACGAGGGTAGCCGCATCGCAATAGAAATGCGGATGGTTGCGTTCCTCGTCAGGGCCGTCGCAGACCAGCGTCCCGGGCGCGATGAAGCGACCGCGCGGGTAATCCACGTGGCGGGTCGGCAGCATCGTGCCCTGGTAAAGGCCGCCCGGCTTGAGCACGCGCCAGATCTCGGCGATGCGCGCGCCGACATCCCCCATCGTCCCGTGATAGATCACGTTCCACGACAGGACAAAATCAAAGCTGGCATCGGGGTAGGGCAACGTATCGGCGTTACCGTGCTCAACACCCAGCCTTAGACCGCGCGACGCGGCCGTCTCGCGGAGCACGGCGAGTCCGGTCTCGCTGCCGTCAAAGGCTTCGACCTCAAACCCCTCGGCCGCCAGCAGCAGCGCATGGCGCCCCACGCCGCAGCCGAGGTCGAGTGCACAGCGGGCGCCACGCGCCTTCAATTCGGGGATGAGGGCGACGACGGCGGGATGCGCGTCAATCCAACCGGCGCGGCCTGCCTCGGTGGCCCAGCGCTGTTCCCAAGCATCGATCGCCGAACCGGTTTGCGTCTGCATCGTTCGCCTCCTCATCAAGTGCGGTCGGGCATCCGCCCGACCTACGGCACCAGCCGCATTCCGCGTAAGCGGAACTAAACATTGAAGCGGAAATGCATGATATCGCCGTCGGCGACAATGTAATCGGCGCCTTCAAGGCGCATCTTGCCGGCGTCCTTGGCGCCCTGCTCGCCGCCATTGGCGACGAAGTCGTCATACGTGATCGTCTCGGCGCGGACAAAGCCCTTCTCGAAATCGCTGTGGATGACCCCGGCGGCTTGCGGCGCCTTGGTGCCGCGCGGTACGGTCCAGGCGCGCGCTTCCTTGGGGCCGACGGTGAGAAAGGTGACGAGGCCGAGCAGTGTGTATCCGGCCCGGATCACCCGCGCGAGCCCCGGTTCGTCGAGCCCGAGCGCCACGAGATAGTCGTGGCGCTCAGCGTCGTCGCCCAATTGCATCAGCTCAGCCTCAATCGCCGCCGAGATCACCACCGTCGCCGCGCCCTGTGCGGCGGCGTAATTGGCAACCCGCCGGCTCAGCGCATTGCCCTCGGCGGCGTCGCCCTCGTCGACATTGGCGACGTAGAGCACCGGCTTGGCGCTCAACAGCTGTAGTGGCCGCAACTCGGCCTGTGGGATGCCGGCCGCCCGCGCCGGCTTGCCATCGCGCAAGGCCGCGAGCAGCGGCTCGGCAATGTCGAGCAGCGCCTTCGCCTCCTTGTCTCCGCCCCGTGCGCGTTTTTCTGCGGCGGCGACGCGGCGTTCCAAACTGTCGAGGTCGGCGAGCATCAGCTCGGTCTCGACCACCTCGGCGTCCCGTACCGGATCGACCGAGCCCTCGACATGCACGACATTGTCGTCACCAAAGCAGCGCAGCACATGCGCGATCGCGTCGACCTCGCGGATATGGCCGAGAAACTGATTGCCAAGCCCCTGCCCTTGCGATGCACCGCGCACCAGGCCGGCGATATCCACAAACTCGAGCTGCGTCGGGATGATCTTCGCCGATTTGCCGAGCCGCGCGCAGACCGCGAGCCGCTCGTCGGGCACCGCGACCCGGCCGATATTGGGCTCAATCGTGCAGAACGGATAATTCGCCGCCTCCGCCGCCTGGGTCGCGGTCAGCGCGTTGAACAGGGTCGATTTGCCGACATTCGGCAGACCGACAATGCCGCAGGAAAAACCCATCTACGCTTCAGCCTTATCGCTGCTTTTGTCCGCGGGCGGCGCCACGCGGCGCGCGACCTCGCTCATAAACGCCGCGGCATCGCCCGCTAATAGGAGCCCGATCGTCTCTGCGATCGCATCGATCAGCGGGCCGGCCCACTCAGTGATCTCCTCGGCCGAGAAGTTCTGCAGCACATAAGGCTGCACCAGCTCCTTGACGCCGGGATGACCAACGCCGATCCGCACCCGCCAGTAATCCGCGCCCAACAGCGCGTCGATCGAGCGGAGCCCGTTATGCCCGGCGCTGCCGCCACCACGCTTGACCCTGAGCTTGCCCGGCTTGAGGTCGATCTCGTCATGGATCACGACAATCTCGGCCGGCGGGATTTTGTAGAAGCTCGCCGCCGCCAGCACCGCCTCACCGGATGCGTTCATAAAGGTCTGCGGCTTTAAGAGAAGGCGCTTCTCGCCGCCGATCATCCCTTCCGACAGCTCGCCCTTGAAGCGGTCGCGAAACGGCGGAAAGCCATGCCGACGCGCGATCGCCTCGACCGCGACAAAGCCGATATTGTGGCGGTTCTTGGCATAGCGCAGCCCCGGATTGCCGAGGCCGACAACAAGGCGCATGGCCGACCGCCCGCGCCCCGCAGACTACGCCTCGGCGGCCGGAACCGCCGCCGCCGCTTCCTCTTCCTCGGGCGCGGTGGCAGCGGTTTGCGCCGCGGCGAGCGCCTCTTCGCGCACCGCGGACGAAGCCGCGACGCTGGCGATGGTCGAATCGCGCGAACCGATGACCGCGCGCACGCCCTGCGGCAGGGTCACCGCTTCGATGTGGACGCTGTCGCCGATCTCGAGCCCGCTCAGGTCGACGACCAGGCGGTCGGGGATCGCGTCAACCGCGCAGACGATATCGATGCTGTGACGGATCACGTTGAGGATGCCACCGCGCCGCAGCCCCGGCGCGCCCTCGTGGTTGATGAAACTGACCGGGACGCTGACGTTCACCTGTGCGCCGGCGGCGACGCGCATCAGATCGACATGCAGTGCGGCGTCGCTGATCGGATGGTACTGCACCTCGCGCGCCAGCGTGCGGTGCACAGCGCCATCGACCGAGACGTCGACGATGGTCGCAAAGAACCCGGCGCGATTGACCGCGCGCGACAGCTCGCGCGGCTCGAAGCTGATCGGCATCGGTGCCTTGTCACCGCCGTAGATAATGCCGGGAACGCGCCCGGCCCGCCGCGTCGCGCGAGCCGCGCCCTTGCCGACGCTGCCGCGCGGCTCGGCGTTGAGGCTGATGACTTCCGGCATACTCGGGGCGCTCCTTCCATTGAAAAACGGGCGGCGGGCCGCCCGTTTCGGCGTTCATATAATCGAGTTCGGGTCAGTTGAACAGGCTGGAAACCGAGCGTTCCTCGCTGATCCGCAGGATTGCCTCGGCCATCAACGGCGCGATCGTGAGCTGGCGGATATTGCGCGAGAGCCGCACCGCCTCGGTGGCGACGATGCTGTCGGTCAGCACCAGCTCTTCGATCGGCGAGGCCGCGACGCGCGCCACCGCCCCGCCCGACAGAACGCCATGCGTGCAATAGGCGTAGACGCCCTTGGCGCCGGTCTCGATCAGCGCCGTCGCGGCGTTGCACAGCGTGCCGGCGCTGTCGACGATGTCGTCGATGAGGATGCAGTGGCGACCCTCGACATCGCCGATGATGTTCATGACCTCGGACACCCCTGCCCGCTCGCGCCTTTTGTCGATAATCGCTAGGTCGACGTCGAGCCGGCGGGCGATGTCGCGGGCGCGCAGCACGCCGCCGACATCGGGCGACACGATCACCAGATCCTGATTGGCGCGCGTTTCCTTGATGTCCTTCACCAGCACGGGCGAAGCGTAAAGATTGTCGACCGGGATGTCGAAGAAGCCCTGAATTTGCGCCGCGTGCAGATCCAAGGTCAGCACCCGGTTGGCTCCCGCGGCGGTGATCAGATTGGCGACAAGCTTGGCCGAGATCGGCGAGCGCGAGCTCGTTTTGCGGTCCTGCCGCGCATAGCCGTAATAGGGAATGACCGCCGTGACCCGCCGCGCCGAGCTGCGCTTCAGCGCGTCGAGCGTAACGAGCAGCTCCATCAGATGGTCGTTCGCCGGATAGGAGGTCGGCTGGATGACAAAGACATCCTCGCCGCGCACATTCTCCTGGATCTCTACAAACACCTCCATGTCGGAGAAGCGGCGCACGCTGGCGCGCGTCAGCGGCAGGCTCAAATAGGCCGAGATCGCTTCGGCTAACGGCCGATTTGCGTTGCAGGTCAGAATTTTCATCCGGCGGCAACTGGCGACGGCGCTGCCGGGCCCAATCCCACAGCGTCACGCGCACAGAACTGTAATAAATCGGCGCGACGGGGCAATCAACCGGGTTTAAGGCATGGCAAATTTGCCCGTCAGTGTGAGATCGGAACGCCGCGATAAGGCAGCGGAACCGGGACATCGGGCGGCGCGCCCAAGGGTTTCGGCATATCGGCCGGCCCGATATTGACCGGCGGCAGATTGACTTCCGGCGAATCGATGTTGCCGGCGACCGGCGGCCCCGACGGTGCGCTAGCGGCCGCGTCCATCGAGGCCGGGGTCGCAGCGTTGGCGGTCGGAGCGTCCGAAAGCGCGGCGGCCGCCCCGGCGGAGCGCCTTTGGGCGGGCACGGCGCGATCGACCACCTGCATGATCCCGTCCGCCGCGGCCATCGCGACGCTGTAGGCGATATCGCCCCAGGGCCCATCCAACCGACCGCGGGGAATATCGTTTTCTTGCGCGACCTCGCCGACCTCCCCGCCGGCGGCGCGGTTCACGTACCAGACGATCTTCACGTGCTGCTGTCCGCCTGGAAGTGAGTCGAGCTTGACGTTGCAGTCGATGTCGACATCGGGCTTGCCGTTGGCGGCATCGACCAGCTCGATATCAGCGTGCTTCAGCACCGCGGTCAGCGAATTTGCGAGCGAAGCATTACCATCACCCGGCGCGCCATCGATCTTGCGCACCGCGACACGGACGCGGCCACCGCCGGGCGCCTCCTTCGGGGTCGCGTCGGTCATCAACGCTGCGAGGCCCGCTGCGCCCGCCGCCGCCAACTGGGTGACGCGCGCCTCGTCGCCATTGTCCCACTCGCGCGTCGGCGCGGCGAGCCGGTCGCTGCGCTCGCTGACGATGTTGCCGTAAGGGTCGCGCAGTTGCCAGTACACGGTGACGACCGATTGCCCCGGCTGATCCGGGCGCGTCTCGATGCGGCCGGCGAGCTGATAGCTGGCCTTGCTCGCCGTCTCGTCGCTTGCGGTGATGTTGTGCTTCACCAGTTCCTGGGCGATCGCTTTCGGCAATTTCTCGGCCGTGGCGGGCGGGTTGCCATCAACCCGCGTGACCGCGATATTGAAATTGTCGGGGACGGCGATCAGCGCCGCCGACGGCCGGTCATGATCAAAGGGATGGGGCAGCGGCTGGCATGCGTCGAGCAGAAGGGCCAGCACGGCCGGCAAGATGAGGCGCCGCGGCGCCCAGGTCACGTCAGCGCGCAAGTAACCAGCAGGCCGAGCAGGCAGGCGATGCTGAACATGATGAGATACGGCATCTAGGCATCGCCCAGACAGATTGCCGCGAGCGCGCGTCCATAGTCGCGCTCCCCCTCGAGGCAGGCACGCCGGTAGCTGAAGAACCGCGCCGGCTCGGCAACCGTGTCGCACGCGGAAGCGGCGATCGCGCCAAGCCGCAGCCGGCGAAGGCGGTGCCCGATATAGCCGGGCAGGTCGAAGCGAAAATGTCCCGGCCGCGCCGCCGCGACGAAGAAGGCGCCGCTCTCGCCATCGACTTCGGCGAAGCGGCCGTAAAATTCGGGGCCGACCTCATAAGATTGCTGGGCGATACACGGGCCGATCCCAGCGCGGATGCGCGATCGTTCAGCACCCAGTTTCGTCATCGCCTCGACCGTCGCCTCCATCACCCCGCCGAGCGCGCCGCGCCAGCCGCCATGCGCCGCGCCGATGACCCCGGCCTGCGGATCGGCGAACAGCACCGGCGCACAATCCGCGGCGAGCACGCCAAGCGCGATGCCGGGCCGATCGGTGACCATGCCGTCGGCGCGCGGCGCGTCCTCGCGCCGCCACGGGGTCTCGACGGTGAGCACCGCGGCGCTGTGGATCTGATAGCAGGTGACGAGGTGATCCTCGGCTAGGCCCAGCCGGTCGGCGGCGATGGCGCGGTTGCGCGCGACATTGGCCGGATCATCGCCTGAGCCGTAGCCGCAGTTCAGCGACGCGAAGAGGCCGCCGCTGATCCCGCCCTCACGGGTGAAGAACCCGTGGCGCGCGCCGGCGCAATCATCGAGTACGTCGAGGGTGATCATTTGAGGGCCATTCTACGCAATCGGCAAACCCGGCGGGCGTCGGCAAACCCGGAGAGACCATCGCCAGCGCCTTGAACAGGGTGCCCATCTCAGCGGCATCGATCAAGCGCTTCAGCCCGGCTTCGAGCGCGGCGCGCTGAGCGGGTGCTGCACGGCGCACGAGTATTTCGAGCCGCAGCGCGGCGCCGAGCGCCTTGAGGAATGCGCCCTGAGACACCGGACCGTACACGGTGGCGCCGCCGGCCCGCGCCGCCGCGGCGACGGCGGCGAAATCGACATGCGCCGACAGGTCAGCCGTTCCAGGCGCATCGAGGATAGCGGCCGCCCGGTGCGCGCCGATCGCCGCCAGCGTCGATTTTCCGGAAGGGTCGGCATAGCCGTAATCGACGAACAGCGCCGCGCCCGGCTGGCGGCACAGCCGCTCGGCCAGGCTCGCCGTCAGAGCCGCGGCCGCCGGACAAAGCTCGACGATCGTGCCCGGCGCGGCGACATGCCGCTCCGGCGGGACGAGAAGAGTCAGCGCCGGGTTCTCCGGGCCTGCGGCGAAGCACAGCCGATCCTTCTCATCGAGCGCAACCAATCGTTCCGCCCAATGCGCACGACCGCGCACCAGCTGGCGGATCGGCAAGGCATCGAGAAACTCGTTGGCGACGAGCAGCAGGGGGCCGTCCGGCAAACCGTCGATATCGTCCAGCCAGACGGCATCGATCCCCGCGAGGCGACGCCGCTGCTCGGCGCGCAGGATCGGGCTCGTCTCGACGAGATGGAGCCGCATCGCCGCGCGAAACCCGGCAACGCCCGTGGCGGCCCGCACGAAATCCGCCATCAGCGTGCCGCGCCCCGGCCCCAATTCCGCGACGACGACCGGGTCGGGGCTGCCCATGCGCCGCCAGAGATCAGCGCACCACAACCCCACCAGCTCGCCGAAAATCTGGCTGATCTCCGGCGCGGTGACGAAATCGCCAGCCCAACCTAAAGGTTGCCGTCGCGCGTAATACCCGGCCGCGGGGTCGTGCAGCGCCATCGCCATAAAGGCGGCGACGGTCAGCGGTCCTTGCGCGCGGATGTGGCGGACCAGCCGTGCCGCCAAATCGGCTTGGCTCACTGCTCTTCCGCGGCTGCCGGCACGCTTTGCCGCTTCCACCAGACAATCGCGATCCCTGCCGCCAACACGGGGATCGACAAAATCTGGCCGCGCGTAGAGCCAAAAATTTGGAAACCCACTTGCACGTCCGGCTCTCGGAAAAATTCGCCGAAGATGCGGGCAATCGCGTAACCAACGAGGAATATCCCGGTCTCGATCCCGGGCCGCGGCCGCACGCGGCGATGCTCAAAATAGAACAGCAGCAAAAAAAGCAGCACGCCCTCGCAGGCCGCCTCGTAGATCTCGCTCGGATGGCGCGGGCAGTTGAAGCCGGGGCTGCCATCGGCGAGGGTCACGCTCTGGCACACCCCGAGCAGATGCGGCGGCACCTGGTTTGCGCCGACCGCTCCGCCGGGAAAGATGATCGCCCAGGCGACATCGGTCATCCGGCCCCACAGCTCGCCATTGATGAAATTGGCGATGCGCCCGAAGAACAGACCGATCGGGATCGCCTCGACGACGATATCGCTGAGCGCGAAGATCGACAGCCCGCGCTGGCGGCAAAACACGATGATCGCGAGCGTCACCCCGAGCGCGCCGCCGTGGAACGACATCCCGCCATGCCACAGCTCGAAAATCTGCAGCGGGTTATCGATGTAGTAAGGCAGGTTGTAGAACAGCACGAAGCCGACGCGGCCGCCGAGCACGACCCCGAGCGTCGCCCAGATGAGGAAATCGTCGATCTCCTTGCGCCCAATGAGCCGGGGCGATCGATCCGCCAGCATCAGGCAATAGCGCCAGCCGATGATGAGCCCGACGATATAAGCGAGCGCGTACCAGCGGATCGCAAAGGGCCCGAGCGACACCGCGACCGGGTCGATCGCCGGAAACGGGATGATGAAGAGCGGCATCAATCGCGGTTGTCAGCAGCGGCTAAACGGCCGCGCACGCATCAGCCGGCGTGCGGCGATTGCGTCTCGGGATTGGTCGGCGGCGCGCCATAGCCCGGCGGCCATGTATCGTAAAAGCCGGGGATGACCGCCTGGGCGGGCACCGCGATCGGCTTGTAGCTCGGCGCCGGCGGCGTGGTGAGGACACCGGCCGCCGCGCCGAGCACCGCGCCGCTTTGCGCGCCGATGGCCGCGCCAAGCCCGGGGTTGATCGCCAAGGTCCCACCAATCCCGCCGCCGAACGCGGCGCCGAGCATCGCCCCGGTCATCGCGCGCTCCGCCGGATCCTCGATATCCGCCGTCATACATGCCGAGAGCATCGCCGCCAGCGCCACTGCCAAAACCCCTGTCGCCGCAAGCCGCATGTGCAAGCCTCGCTCCCCCGGCGGCCCGTCCGTAACGAGATGGTGGGCGCGACTGGGATTGAACCAGTGACCCCTACGATGTCAACGTAGTGCTCTCCCGCTGAGCTACGCGCCC
>DATHCK010000216.1:0-12853 GCA_035319545.1 Allostellaceae bacterium
CGGGTTGGGTCCACGTTCATGGGTTCCCGCTTGCGCGGGAATGATAAATGAGGCGATGCCAGCGCCTCCCGTCGCGCGGCGAAGCCGACGCCGCACGGGGTCAAAGTTCATATTCACCGCCTACTTCCGGTTTGCCGGGTAGCTTTTGAGCGCGCTGCAGGGGCGTGGTTTTCGGGGACGTGCTTGTTGCTGTTAGTTTGCCCCGACGGCACCAGGCTTTTTGGTGGTCTTTGCTGCGCTGACGCTCCGCTTGCCCGTCCAAGCTCCGGTTTCGAACTTTCAATCAACGAGCCTGGCAAGTGGGGATAGCATGCGGTATTATCAATATCATATTAGCAATGTGATTTAAGCATAGAAGATCGGCGAGACACCGAGGCGGTCGGCGAGTTCGGCGAAGCCGCCGACGACGATGTCGCAAGCCGGGTTCGGATTGGGATCGGGCGGGCCGGCGACGCCCCATTCGTCGGGGCGGCGGACGAAGGCGGTGCGGTAGCCTTCGCCGCGCGCCGCGTCGAGATCGAAATTATGGCAGGCGACCATCAGAATGTCGGCGGGTGGCGCCTGCAGCAATTGCGCGGCGCGCTGATAGGCCTCGGGTCGTGTCTTGTAGACGCGCAGCATCTCGCAGGCGATGACGGCGTCCCAGGCGATAGCGTTCTGGCGCGACACGGCGACGACCAGCGCCAGGCTTAGGATCGTGAACGAGACGCAGACATAGCGTCGCTTGAGCCGGTCGAGCGCGGGGGCGAAATCGGGCCAGGCGTCGAGCTGGTGCCAGGTGGCGGCGATCCCGGCGCGGTCATCGGCGGTGAAGGCGGTGATGCCCGCCTCGGCGAGCAATTCGTCGAGGAGCTCGCGATGCACGTCGTCGATGTTGAAGGCCGGATCGACCTGACCGACCATTCGCCGAAGCGCGCGACGGCGGTATTCATTGGTGAAGCGCGCCCAGTCATGCGCGACGCCGCGCCGCTTGCCGCAGGCGGTAAGCGCGGCGCTGATCCCACTATGCCAGTCGAGGATCGTCCCGCCGGTGTCGAAGGCGAGGACTTTGAGGTTTTCCATCGCCGGGTCTCCCACTCGCTCTAGCGGTCCGCTGCCGACGACACCGGCGCATGGCCGGCCTGTCCGCATTTGTGTAGACCGCGTTGCCGGCTTTCGTAAGATAGCGCTACGGTTTCGCAGATACACCTAGTCGTTAGGGGCAGAGGAGCCATCGATGTTCGGACACAAGCTCATTTCCGGCGATAACCATATCGACCTGACATACTGCCCGGCCGATCTGTGGTCGTCGCAGGCGCCGCAAAGGTGGAAGAAGCTGGCGCCGCGCGTCGAAGAACGCAATGACGGCCAGCACTGGTATGTCGACGACATCGACCGCGGGATGTGGAACGGCGTCGGCCCTGGCTTCCTGCCTTACACCAAGGGCTCGTTCGATCATATCGACGAGATGCAGGCGCTCGGCTTCGAGTGGAACTCCTATCCCGGCGGCGTGCCGCGCCCGACGACGCCCGAATTGCGCCTCGCCGATCTCGACCGCGATGGGCTCGAAAAGGAGATCATCTATGGCTGCCTGATGGTCAACGATTTGATCGACAGCGCCGATCTGCGCCTCTGGGTCGACCAGATGTACAATGACTGGGTCGCCGATTTCGCCAAGCGCTCCGACCCCAGCCGGGTGTTCCCACTGGCGATCATTCCCAACACCGATCCCAAGGCGGCGGCGGCCGAGGTGCGGCGCTGCGCCAAGATGGGCCTGAAGGGCGGCGATCTCGCCTTCAAGCGCATGACCCCGCCGCTCTACCACCCCGACTGGTTCCAGCTGTGGGAGGCCTCGGCCGAGTGCAAATTCCCGATCTCGTTCCACTCGACCGGGTTCAAGGCGGTGCGCGCGCCCGATACGCCCGAGATGGAAAAAGAGGTCTTCACCCAGTGGCGGCTGGTGCGCTCGACGCTGTTCCAGCTCGATACGATGGAGGTCTTGGCCTCGATCCTCGCCTCGGGTGCCTGCGAGAAATACCCCGACTTCAACTTCGTGCTCGGCGAGTCGGGCGTTACCTGGCTGCCCTATGTGTTCGACCGCTGCGACACCGAGTATCACGACCGGGCGCGCAGCCTCGGCTTCAAGATGAAGCCGAGCGATTATTTCCGCCGTCAGGGCTTTGTCACCTATCAGCAGGACAAGTATCTCGAGCCAATCGTTCCGCTGATCGGCGAGGACAACATTATCTGGGGCGCCGACTATCCGCACCCGGACTGCATCTGGCCGAACTCGCGCTCGACGCTCGAGCAGAACCTCGCCGGGTTCTCGGCCGCGACGCAGAAAAAAATCGTTCACGACAACGTGGTACGGCTTTACGGGCTGAATTAAACCCAAGCCGGGCTGGCCGGCGGAGCAAGGGGGTTTATACATGCCTCGAAAAGCCGGCCGCCGTTTCGCCATCGCGGCGTTTGTCGCGCTGTTGTGCCTGCTGTGCGCGGCGGCGCCGGATCCGGCGCAGTCGCGGCCATGGAAGCCGACCCCGGCCGCGCTGGCGCAGGACTACACGCAGATCATCGATAATCGCAGCGGGAAAGAGCTGGTTCTCGTCTGGTGGCTCGTGCCGCAGCTGATTCCGAACTCATCCGCCGCCGCCGAGCTGCTCGACAAATACGTCGTCGTCGGGATCATCCACGGTCACGTCGATGTCGGCGGCACGCTGTCCTTTGACAAGATCGACAGCCTTCAGGCCATGGACGGCAACTCGACGCCGCTGAAGGCGCTGATCGGCGACAACATCCCGCCCGCGGTTCAGGGCGCGCTGACGGCGGTCGAAGGCGTGCTGCGTCAGGCGCTCGGCCCGACGGGACAGGGGATCGCCTGGTTTGTCTTTGAGGGCGGCGCGGTGCACGCCTGCCAGAAAGGCGGGCTGTCGATCCCGTTCGAGGGTGAGACCTATACTTACGAGACGCCGATCCCCGGCTGCCCGAAAACCTAGCCGCCGGCGCTTCGTAAGGCCGGCAGTCCCGGCGCCGTGCCGGGGTCGAGCTGCATGTCGAAGGCGGTGAGAAGCGCAGCGGTCGCCGCGTAATTGCCCATCAGCGCGACGAGATCGACGAGTTTGCGCCGGCCGAATTGTGCGAGGGCGCGGGCATAGGTCGCTTTCGCCACCTGGCGCGCGCCGAAAATCTCGCGGCCGAGCGCGATGACGACAGCGTCCGGCTCGGCGACGCCGTCGAGCGCGCGGCGGTAGCGGACGATGTCGATGAGATCAGGCGCGATCCCTTCGCGCAGCGCCTCGCCTTCGTGCGCGGCCCATTCGAACTTGCTGTCGAGCTCGCGCGCGGTGACAAGTATGGCGAGTTCACGCGCCCGCCCGCCAAGCCCCGACTCGAACCGCAGATAATGGTTGAGCGGTCGCGACACGCGCGACAGCTCGAGGCTGTGCAGCTGGATGCCGCCAGGCCCGCGCAGACCGCGCAGGTTCCGGGCGCTGGTGCTGGTCAGCCGGTCATATGCGGCCTGGCCGTCGGGGCTCAGCTCCTCGCGCCGGGGCAGGGGCAGCCGGCAGCCGGACTCGGGGTCGATGTCGGGGGGGTATTGCGGCAGAGGCATCGTGCGTCCTTCGAGGCTCCCTTCGGTCGCATTTCAGGATGATGATTTTCTTTGCCTAGACAAACCTCCGTCATCCCGAGGAGCCCATGAAGTGGGCGTCTCGAGGGACGCGGGGGCGGAAGAGCCGGCTACCGGTCTACCCAGGCGATGCGCAGCGTGTTGGTCGCGCCGGGCGTGCCGAACGGGACGCCGGCGGTGATGACGACGCGTTGGCCGGGTTTGGCGATGTCCTCGCGGTGGGCGATGCGCACCGCGCGCTGCACCATATCGGCAAAGCTTTTGACATCGGCGCTGTGGACGCAATGCGCGCCCCATAGCAAGGCGAGGCGGCGCGCGGTGCCGAGGCTCGAGGTCAGCACCAGGATCGGCACGCCCGGCCGCTCGCGCGCGGCGCGCAATGCGGTCGCGCCAGAGGTCGTGTAGGAGACGATCGAGGCGGCGCCGACCGTCGCCGCGACTTGGCAGGCCGCGGCGCTGATCGCGTCCGGGTCGGTGTGCTCGTGCTCCATCGTGCCGGCGTGAAGGCTAGGGAAAAAGAGCGGGTCCTCCTGCACCCGGCGGGCGATGCGGTCCATGATCGCCACCGCCTCGACCGGATATTCGCCGACCGCGGTCTCGGCCGAGAGCATGACCGCGTCGGCGCCCTCGTAGACAGCGGTCGCGACGTCGGACGCCTCGGCGCGCGTCGGGGTCGGCGCGTTGATCATCGATTCGAGCATCTGGGTCGCGACGATGACCGGCTTTCCGGCGAGGCGGCAGGCGTGAATGACCTGTTTTTGCACTGTCGGCACGTCCTCGGGCGGCATCTCGACGCCGAGGTCGCCGCGCGCCACCATCAGCGCGTCGGCGAGGTCAATGATCTCGCCGAGCCGGCGGATCGCCGACGGCTTTTCGAGTTTGACCAGGAGTCCCGCCGCATTGCCGATCAGCTTGCGGCCCTCGGCGACATCCTCGGGGCGCTGGACAAAGGACAGCGCGATCCAATCGGCGCCGTTTTCGAGCGCGAACGATAGGTCGGCGCGATCCTTGTCGGTAACCGCCGAGATCGGCAGCACGCAATGCGGGACGTTGACGCCCTTGTGGTTCGACAGCGTGCCGCCGACGAGACATTCGGTCTCGGCGAAATCGGGGCCGCAATCGACGACCTTGAGCCGCACCTTGCCGTCGTCGATCAACAGTTCGTTGCCCGGCTCCAGCGCGCGGAACACCTCCGGGTGCGGCAGCGGGGCGCGGTCCTTGTCGCCAAGCTTGGGGTCGAGATCGAGGCGGAACTCGGCGCCGGCGGAGATCTCGGCGCGGCCATTGGCGAAGTCGCCGAGGCGCAGCTTCGGGCCTTGCAGATCGGCAAGGATGCCGACCGGCCGCCCGGTGTCGTGCTCGACATGGCGGATCGCGGCGAAGAGCTTCTTGTGATCGTCGTGCGTGCCGTGGCTGAAATTGCAACGGAAGACGTCAACCCCAGCATCGAAGAGCGCGCGCAGGACGGCCGCGCTGGCGCTTGCCGGCCCGAGCGTCGCGACGATCTTGGCGCTGCGCTGACGTCGCGTCGCGGGCTTTCGCCCGCGCGCGCCGCGCTCAGCGGGCAGCGTCAGCGACGACGAGGATGGCGCGAAAGTCATTGACATTGGTCAGCGTCGGCCCAGTGACGACAAGATCGCCAAGCGCATGAAAGAACCCCCAGGAATCATTCTCGGCCAAAGCCGCTTTGATGGCGACGCCCTTGGCCGCGGCGCGCGCAATGCTGTCTGGTAACAAGGTCGCTCCGGCATTGTCCTCGGTTCCGTCGATCCCGTCAGTATCGCAGGCGATTGCGGCAATTCCAGGCGCGCCATCCAGAGCCGCGGCCAGCGCCAGCAGAAACTCGCTGTTGCGGCCGCCGCGTCCGTGGCCGCGCACCGTCACCGTCGTCTCGCCGCCGGACAGCAGCACCGCCGGCAACTCGACGGGGCGCGGGCCGACGCGCATCCTGCCATCCCTAAGTTGCAGCGCAATTGCGGCATGCATGAGGCCGATGTCGCGCGCCTCGCCCTCGATGCGATCGCTCAGCACGATCGGTACCACGCCCGCTGCCTGCGCCGCGTCGGCGGCGGCGGCAAGCGCCTGCTGCGGGCTGGCGATCATCTTGTAGCGGGCATTGGCGAAGATGGGATCGCCCGGCTTGGGTGTCTCGTCTTTTGCCGCAGCGAGGTGGGCGATGACCGATTGTGGCTCGGCGATGCGGTATTTCGCCAGCACCGCGCGGGCGTCGGCGAAGGTCGACGGGTCGGGCACGGTCGGGCCGGAGGCGATGACCGCCGGGTCGTCGCCCGGCACATCGGAGATCGCCAGGGTCACGATCCGCGCGGGTGCGGCCGCAGCGGCAAGCCGGCCGCCCTTGATCGCCGAGAGGTGCTTTCGAACCGTGTTGATCTCGCCAATCGTCGCGCCCGAGCGCAGCAGCGCGCGCGTCACCGCCTGCTTGTCTTCGAGCGTCAGCCCGGGTGCCGGCAGAGCGAGGAGCGCCGAGCCGCCGCCCGAGACGAGAAACACCAGCTGATCGTCGGCGCCGAGGCCGCTCGCCAGATCGAGTATGCGCTGCGCTGCGCGCTGCCCCGCGGCGTCGGGGACGGGGTGGCTCGCCTCGACGATCTCGATCTTGTCGCACGGAGCCGCGTGGCCGTGCCGAGTGACGACAAGACCTTCGAGTTTCCCCGGCCAGAGCTGCTCGAAGGCGCGCGCCATCGCCGCCGACGCCTTGCCGGCGCCGACGACGATGGTCCGGCCGGGCACCGCGGCGGGCATGGTCGGCACGATCGCCCGGTACGGGTCGGCCGCCGCCAAGGCGACGTCAAACAGCGCGCGCAGGAATTTCGCGGGTGAATCCTGGGGCGCGACGCCATCGCGCGGGTTCAATTCTCGATTCCGTCTTGCCAATCCCGATGCCATTTCATATCGAGCGCGGCGGAAAGACCAGCGCTAGATCGGCCGCGCGTCGCGAGGCGCTCGCGAGATTTGGGCCGCAGCCGGCGGCCAGCGCCGATGGAGATGGACGAGTGACGAGACGCCGCCGAGGCGGAACAACAATTGCCGCAGCCATCGTAGCGGCGCTGGGCCTCCTGCCGGCATGCCCGGTCGCGGCGCAGAATGCTGCGCCAGTGCAGATACCGGCCGCCCCGGTGCCGCAATCGACGCCGAGCCCAACACCTGCGCCGGCACCGGCTCTTTCGGCAGCACCTGCTACGCCGGCCGAGTCCCCGGCGTCGCCGCCAGAGACCCCCTTTGCCGAGATTTTCTCGCATCTGGCGGGGCATCTCTTGAGCGTCGTCGTCAATATCTCGACGACGACGGCGCCGTTGCCCGCGAAGGCGACGCAGGACACCGCGCCGCAATCGCCGAGCGCCTCGCTCGACGATCTGTTCCGCGATTTCTTCGGTGACAAGGGTGCGCCGGGCCAGCCGGGCCAACGCGCGGCATCGCTCGGCTCCGGTTTCATCATCGACCCGTCGGGCCTCATCGTCACCAACGCCCATGTCGTCGCCAATGCCGACCAGATCACCGTGACGCTTAGCGACGACACCGTGCTGCAGGCTCAGGTCATCGGCCGCGACTCGGTGACGGATCTGGCGCTGCTCAAGGTCGATGCGAAGACGCCATTGCCGGCGGCGAGCTGGGGCGACTCGTCAAAAGCCAAGGTCGGCGACTGGGTGCTGGCGATCGGCAATCCGTTCGGGCTCGGCGGCACGGTGACCGCAGGCATTATCTCGGCGACCGCCCGCGACATCCATTCCGGGCCCTACGACGACTATTTGCAGACCGATGCGTCGATCAACCGCGGCAATTCCGGCGGCCCGATGTTCAACCTCCAGGGCGAGGTGATCGGCATCAACACCGCGATCTATTCGCCGTCCGGCGGTTCAATCGGGATCGGCTTCGCGATCCCGACCGCGCTTGCCCAGCCGATCATCGACCAGCTCAAGACGACCGGCAAGGTCGAGCGCGGCTGGATCGGCGCGCGCATCCAGCCCGTAACGGACGAGATCGCCGAGAGCGTCGGCCTCGACAAGGCGCGCGGCGCGCTGATCGCGTCGATCGATCCGGTGAGCCCGGCGACCCAGGGCGGGCTCAAGCCGGGCGACGTGATCTTGAGCTATGACGGAAAGCCAATCGATCGCAGCCGGCAATTGCCGCGCATGGTGGCGGATTCGGCGCCCGACAAGCCGGTCAAGGTGACGATCTGGCGCGACGGCAAGGAGATCGAGCAGACCCTGACGGTGGTCGCCTACGACCCCAACCGGCCGCAGCCGCAGCCGCCCGCGCCCGAGCAGCCAAAGCCGCCACCGACCGTCGACATGCTCGGCCTCAAGATCGCCCGGCTGACGCCGGAATGGCGCAAGTATTTCGGCCTGCCCGACAACGCGCGCGGCATCGTCATCACCGACGTGCCGCAAAACAGCCCCGGTTCGGCCCAGGGCCTGCGCGCCGGCGATCTGCTCGTCGGTGCGGGCGAGACCCCGGTCAATACCCCCGACGATGTACTGCAGCATATCGCGGCGGCGAAGCATGCCGGGCGCAAGAACATGCTGATCCGTGTCGAGCGCGACGGGAACTACCGCTTTATCACGATGCCGATCGCAGAAAGCTGACGACGGCGTTTCAATACATCGCGACGTGCGGGAAGACCCAGCGCGTGCCTTTTGGGCCGGCCTCGGCGTAGATACCGGGCCTACCGCCATTTTCCGGCGGACGTCCGGTGATTTGGGTGATCAGCGTGCCGTTGACGTAAAACGCCAACCTGTTGCCCTGGATGATGATCTCGATCTCGTTGGCGGCGCCGGGCGCGGTGTTGACCGCGGGGGCGGGCGCCGGCGCCACGACAGCCTGCCAGATGCCGTGGCTCAGCCGATCGATCGAGGCCTTGCCGTCGAGGGTAATCGTCGCGGTATAGAAGTTCTGCGGATCGGCGCCCCAAAACCATGCGCCAACCGCGCCGACGGCGTCCTCATCGGCGGGGGTGGGCAGCGACGCTGGGTTGATCTCGCGAATACACCAGTCGGCTTGCAACATCGTCAAATTCGAATTCGACCGCCACACGCTGCCGCTGAACGGCGGTATCAGCACCAGCCCATCCGGCGTGAACTCGGCATTATTGTCGGGCTGACCCCAGCCCGGGTCGGGGTTCTTGAAGTCTTCCTCAAAGACAGGGTTGTTCTTTTTCTGACACGCCGAGGCGGCGTTCGCCGCGCTGCACAGCACCGCCAACCCGACAACAAGAAATCTCGCGGTCATAACCTTCCTATTCGGCGGCTAGTGCCCGCGGGTCGGAAGCGGCGCGGAAGCGGGCGAGGAGGCCTTCGGCCTTCTCGGCCGCGCGCTGACGGCTCATTTCCTTGACATGACCGAAGCCGCGAATTTCGAGAGGTAGCGCCGCCAGCTCCACCGCTAAGGCGAGGTTGTCTTCGCTCAAGGCGGCGACGATCTCGTCCAGTTGCGATTCGTATGCGGCGGTCGCCGCGCGCTCGGCGCGCCGCTCCTCGGTGCGGCCGAAAATGTCGAAAGGCGTGCCGCGCAGAAATTTGAGCGCGGCGAGGACGCGGAACCCGGTCAGCATCCACGGCCCGTATTCGCGCTTGATGAGGTGTCCCGTCGCCGGGTCGCGCTCGGCGGTGAGGGGCGGCGCAAGGTGGAATTTGAGCTTGTAATCGCCTTCGAACTGTTCGCCGATCCGCCGCGCAAAGCCGGTGTCGGTGTAGAGCCGCGCGACCTCGTATTCGTCCTTGTAGGCCATCAGCTTGAAGAGCGCGCGGGCCACGGCGTCGGTGAGCGCGGCGCTGCCGGCGAGCGCCTCGGTCTCGGCACCGCGCACCCGGTCAACCCAGCCGGCGTAACGGGCGGCGTAGGCGGCGTTCTGGTACGCAGTCAGAAACGCGACCCGGCGGGCAATGACCTCGTCGAGCGTTTCGGACAGGCGGTGCGTTTCCGGCGCGGCGTCGGCCGGGATCGCGCGCGAGGCCACCAGCTCCGGGTCGAGCGCCGTGCGGCGGCCCCAGCGGAAGGCGCGGCGGTTGAACTCGACAGCCGCGCCGTTCAATTCGATCGCGCGCAGGATCGCCTCGCCCGAGACCGGCACCAGCCCGCGCTGATAGGCAAAGCCGAGCATGAAGAGATTGGTCGCCAGCGAGTCGCCGAGGAGGCCGGTGGCCAGCCCGGTCGCGTCGAGAAACTCGACGCCACCCTGGCCCACCGCGTTGCCGACGGCGCGGCGCAGCTCCTGCTCAGGGAAGGCGAGATCGGGGTTGCGGGTAAAGTCGCCGGTGATGATCTGATGGCTGTTGACGATGGCGTGCGTCTCGCCCGGTCGCAGCTTTGACAGGGATTCTCCGCTCGCCGAGACGACGAGATCGCAGCCGAGCAGCAGGCGCGCGCCGCCATTGGCGATGCGCACCGCGTGGATTGCCTCCGGGCTTTCGGCAACGCGCACATGGCTCAGCACCGCGCCGCCTTTTTGCGCAAGGCCGGTCATGTCGAGCACGGTGACGCCCTTGCCTTCGAGATGCGCCGCCATGCCCAGGAGCGCGCCGATCGTCACCACGCCGGTGCCGCCCACCCCGGTGACGAGAATCCCGTAGGGGTCGGTAATGGCGGGGAGGGCGGGTTCGGGAAGGTCGGGCAATCCGTCCTCGCCGGCATCGCCGCCCTCGCGCTTTTTGAGGCTGCCGCCCTCGACCGTGACAAAGCTCGGGCAGAAGCCCTTGAGGCACGAATAATCCTTGTTGCAGCTCGACTGGTCGATCGCCCGCTTGCGGCCGAACTCGGTCTCGACCGGGACGACGGAGACGCAATTCGACTGGGTCGAGCAGTCGCCGCAGCCTTCGCAGACAAGCTCGTTGATCACGACGCGCTTCGCCGGGTCGGGGAAGCGGCCGCGCTTTCTGCGGCGACGCTTCTCGGCGGCGCAGGTCTGGTCGTAGACGATGGCGCTGACACCCTTGAACTCGCGGATGTCCCGCTGGATTTCGTCGAGATCGTCGCGGTGGCGCACGGTTGCGTTCGGCGGAAAATCGGTGCCGGGCGGGTATTTTTCGGGCTCGTCGCTGACGACGACGATCGGCCGCACCCCCTCGGCCGCGAGCTGGCGCGCAACCATCGGCACGGTGAGGCCGCCGTCGATCGGTTGGCCGCCGGTCATCGCCACCGCGTCGTTGAAGAGGACCTTGTAGGTCATGTTGACCCGCGCGGCGACCGCGGCGCGGATCGCGAGGATGCCGGAATGGGTGTAGGTGCCGTCGCCGATATTGGCGAAGACATGCGGCGTCTCGACAAAGGGCGACTGGCCGATCCACGCCGCGCCTTCGCCACCCATCTGGCTAAAGGTCGCGGTCGAGCGATCCATGAATTGCGCCAGGTAGTGGCAGCCGATCCCGGCGAGCGCGCGGCTGCCTTCGGGCACCTTGGTCGAGGTGTTGTGCGGGCAGCCCGAGCAGAAATAGGGCGTACGCACAAACGGCACGACATTGCCAGAAAGCTGTCTTTCCTTTTCTTCGAGAAATGTCAGCCGCTCGGCGATGCGCGGCGACTGGCGGAAGCGGGCGATCCGCCGGGCGATGACGCGAGCGATCTGCGCCGGCGACAACTCGCCGGGCGAGGGGAGGATCCACTCGCCGGCCTCGTCATGCTTGCCGATGACGCGCGGCCGTGAGTTGACCGGCCAGTTGAAGAGCTGCTCTTTCAGCTGCGTCTCGATGACCGCGCGTTTTTCCTCGACGACGAGGACTTCTTCCAGGCCCTCGGCAAAGGCGCGCACGCCGTGCGGTTCGAGCGGCCAGGCCATCGCCACCTTGTAGACCCGGAGGCCGATCGCCTCGGCCTCGGCCGCGTCGATGCCCAGATCGTCGAGTGCCTGACAGACATCAAGATAGGATTTGCCGGTGGTGACGATCCCGAAGCGCGGCTCGCGGCTGTCGACAACGGTGCGGTCGAGCCGGTTGGCGCGGGCGAAAGCGCGCACCGCGTCGAGCTTCCAGCGATGGAGCCGCATCTCCTGGTCGAGCGGCGTATCGGGCCAGCGGATCGACAGCCCACCCGGCGGCATGACGAAATCCTCGGGAAGGACGATGCGCACGCGGTCTGGGTGCAGCGCGACCGAGGCGGACGAGTCCATCGTCTCGGCGACGGTCTTGAACCCGACCCAGCACCCCGAATAGCGCGATATTGCCCAGCCATAAAGGCCGAGATCCAAGATGTCCTCGACCCCCGCCGGGTTGAGGATCGGGATCGCCGCGTCGATAAAGGCGAGCTCGGATTGGTGCGCGAGCGTCGAAGACTTGCAGGTGTGATCGTCGCCGGCGATCGCCAGTACGCCGCCATAGGGCGCGGTGCCGGCGGAATTGCCGTGCTTCAGCGGGTCGCCGCTGCGGTCGACCCCGGGCCCCTTGCCGTACCAGATGGCGAAGACGCCGTCATATTTGGCGCCGGGGAAAAGCCCGATCTGCTGCGAGCCCCAGACCGAGGTCGCGCCGATCTCCTCGTTTATCGCCGGCTGAAACTTGATGTGGTTCTTGTCGAGAAAACGCCTGGCGCCCCACAGCGCCTGGTCGAAGCCGCCAAGCGGCGAGCCGCGATAGCCGGCGATAAAGCAGCCCGTGTTGAGTCCGGCGGCGGCATCGCGCTGGCGCTGCATGATCGGCAGCCGCACCAGCGCCTGCGTGCCGGTGAGGTACACACGACCCTCTTCGAGCGCGTATTTGTCGTCGAGCGTGACCGCTCCCAACGGCATCGCCGGCCTCCAGAATGCTCCTGGTCCAACCTACCGCAGGTTTGACGCTCTTTGAACCCGTGCTCTCTCGCCGACTGAAAGTGGTCGAAGAGTTCCTACCGGATCGGCCAAATTCGTCGAATCCGATTGCATATCAGTCATCTCGCGCCGCGTAGGACGTTGCAGCGCGCGCTTCGCGGGAGTAAGGCTCGGCCATCGATTCTTCTATTGCAAGGGCTCGGTCATGAGCGCGCCCGTTCTCGTCCGCGAGGCTGTAAAGCCGGAGCTTATCGCCGCCTTGAAGCAACGGCTCGGTGACCGGCTGTCGACATCGGCGGCGGTGTGCGCTCAGCACGGCAAGGACGAATCCTATCACGAAGCGCATGCGCCCGATGCCGTGGCCTTTGTGCAAAGCACCGACGAGGTCGTCGAAATCGTCAAGCTCTGCGCCCAGCACAAGACGCCGATTATTCCCTTTGGCACCGGCACGTCATTGGAAGGCCATGTCGCGGCGCTGAAAGGCGGCGTTT
>DATHCK010000217.1:0-10026 GCA_035319545.1 Allostellaceae bacterium
AATACCGGCGCGCCGTCGCCGCCGCGCCCGGCCCGCCCAATGGTTTCCCCGTAAGCACGATCCTCGATATGGACAAACAGCTGCACGCGGGCGCCCATTGGGGGCGTGAACTAAAGGTGCCGGGGGTCGACGGCGATTAGATCACACCGTCGTCCTTGAGGCCTTTCACGTCCCCGGCGCCGAGGCCGAGCCACGAGCCGAACACCTCGTCGCTGTGCTCCCCCAACAGTGGAGAGCGGGTGATCTGCGGCGGTTTGCCGTCAAAGCGCACCGGGAAGGTCGGCATGCGGAAATCGCCATTCGGGTGATGCTGCGTCTGAATGATGCCACGGCTTTCGAAGGTCGGCTCGGCCAGGAGATCCCCGGTATCGTACACCGCTCCCGCCGGGATGCCCGCCTTGCCAAGGATCTCCATCGCCTCCTTCTTGGTGTGCCGCTGACACCACGCCGTCACCATCGCATTGACCTCGTCGGCATGGGCCGCGCGCTTGTCGCGGTCGAGGAATTCGGGGTCGTCGACCCACTCGGGCTTGCCCATGATGGTCGCGGTGCGACGCCAGTGCTCCGGGTTGTTGTGGCTGTTGAACACATAAACCCAGTCGTTCGGGCCGCCCGGCTTGCACGGGAAGATGTCCGACGGCGGCGGCCCGCCAAACCCGGCGCGGCCGCGTTCTTGCGGCTTGCCGGTGCGCGCGTAGTTGACGAAAGAACCGCGTGTGTAATTGAGCTGCGCATCCTGCATCGCGACCTGGAGCCGGCGACCCTTGCCGGTGGTGTTGCGCTCGTAAAGGGAGCTGATCACCGCGATGCACATCAGCATGCCGGTGCCGGTGTCGCCGAGCGTCGCGCCCGGCCGGATCGGCCGCCCGCCATATTCGCCGGTGATCGCCATGTTGCCGCCCGCCGCCTGCGCGATCATGTCGAAGGCGAGGTTGCGCTCATAGGGGCTGCCCTCGCCAAAGCCCTTGACCTGGGCGTAGATAAGCCGCGGGTTGATCTTTGACAAAACGTCGTAGCCGAGTCCCAATTTCTCGATCGTGCCGGGTGCCATGTTCTCGATAAAGACATCCGCCTTCGCCGCCATCTCCTTGACCAGCTCGATGCCGCGCGGCGACTTGAGGTTGACCGTCACCGATTTCTTGTTGGCGTTGTAGACCATGAAGTAATAGGCGTCGGCGCCCGGCTTGGGGCCTGCGCCGAGGATGCGCCCAGGCTCGCCGCCGCGCGGGTTCTCGACCTTGACCACCTCGGCCCCCAGTTGCGCCATGACTTCGGTGCAGGTCGGCCCGGCCTCGAATTGCGTCAGGTCGAGCACGCGAACGCCGGCAAGGCAATTGAGCTGGTGGGCGGCATCGGTCATGGTTTGGCTCCCTCGGGTCGTCGTGTGCTAACGATAGCGGAGCCGGCGGAGGGATGCCATGCGTGTCAGGCTCTACGAAAATTACCGCTTTGTGCTGTACGCGCCGTTTTACGCGGCGCACGCGCTGGGCGCGTATGAGGCCGAAGGCGTCGAGGTCGAGCTGCTGCCTTCGCCGGGGCCGGGCAAGGCCGAGGCGGCGCTGGTCGCCGGTGAGGCCGAGGCGATGTGGATGGGCCCCATTCGCATCATGAAGGCGCACGAGCAGGATGCGGCGTCGCCGCTCACGGCCTTTGCCGAGGTGGTGTCCCGCGATCCGTTCTCGCTGGTTGGCGCGACTCCTAATCCGGGCTTCCGCCTCGTCGATCTGCTCGGCAAGCGCTTCGCAAGCGTCAGCGAGGTGCCGACCCCCTGGCTTTGCCTGGTCGGCGATCTGCACGACGCAGGCATCGACCCGGCTCGGCTCGAACGGGTGATCGGTCGCGGCATGGGCGAGAATGTCGCCGCGCTTCACAGTGGCGATCTCGACGCCGCGCAGTTGTTCGAGCCGTTTGTCGAGGAAGCCGTACGGCGCGGCGCACATGTCTGGCTGCCGGCAAGCGCACGTGGCTTTACCAGCTATACCGTATTCGCGACCACCCGCCGACGCCTCGACGACGACCCCGAACCGTTTCGCCGCATGGTGCGAGCGATATACAAGACACAGCAATGGGTCGGGGCGAACCCGCCGGCGGCGCTCGCCGAACTCATTGCCGGGTACTTCCCCGACCTCGACCGGGGCGTGCTCGCCGGCTCTCTGACCCGCTACAAGGCGCAAGGCGTATGGGCTACCGACCCGATCCTGCTCGAGGAAGGGTTCGACCGGCTGCGGCGCGCGCTGCTCGCCAGCGGCTTCCTCTCCCGAGAGGTGCCGTTTGTCGACTGCGTCGACAATTCACTCGCCGAAGAGGTCGTGACGCCCGGCTAAGGACGGGCTTCGAGGACCATATTGAACGGCGTCTCGGTCGCGCGGCGCACCGAGCCGAAGCCGCCGGCGGTGATGACCTCGCGTAGTTTGGCTTCGCCGGCCTGCGCGCCGAGCGCGGCGCCGACCTCCTGCGCCAGCGAGGTCGGCACGCAAATCATCGTCGACCCGGCGTAATAGAGCCGGCCGACCGGATTGATATTGTCCTCGAGCCGGTCGCCGGCCATCGGCTCGACGATCATCCACGTGCCGTCGGATTTCAGCGATTGTCGGACATGCGCGGCGGCGCCGGCGGGGTCGCCCATGTCGTGCAGGCAGTCGAAAAAGGTGACCAGGTCGAAATCGCTGCCCGCATAGTCCTTCGCGGTGCCGACCTCGAAACGGGCATTGCCGCTTGCACCATGCTCGGCTGCGTGCTTCTTCGCATCCTCGATCGAGCTCGGATGGAAGTCGTAGCCGACAAATTCCGAATTCGGGAACGCCTTGGCCATGAACACGGTCGACCAGCCGTGGCCGCAGCCGACATCGGCGACCTTGGCGCCGCGCTCGAGCTTGGCGACGACGCCGTCGAGCGCCGGGAGCCAGGCGCTCACCAGATTGTTCTGGTAACCCGGCCGGAAAAACCGCCCGACCGCGCAGAACATGCAGCCGGCCTGATCGCTCCAGGCCACGCCCTCGCCGGTCTTGAAGGCCGGTTTCACAAGCTCCTGGTTGTCGACCAGCGCCGACATCATCTCGAACGCGCCATGGAGATAGACCGGGCTGTCCTCGACCGCGAACACCATCGCCTGTTCGGGCGGCAACGTGAATTTCTGCGTCGCCGGGTCATAGGCGAGGTAATGTGAAGCGGCTTGGTGCGATAGCCATTCGCGCAGATAGCGCTGGTTGACCCCGGCTGCCGTCGCCAGCTCGGCGACGGTCATCGGCCCTTTCTCGTGCAGCGCCTTGTAGAACCCGAGCTGGTCACCGATCTGCACCAGCGCGACGCTCGCCGCGCCACCGAGATCGCCAAGCACCTGCCCGACAAAGGCGTGAAGCTTGTCCATGTTCAAATCTGCCATGTGAGCCTCCATTGTTCGCGTTTTAAGAATTTTGGCAGGCTTCGATCTCCGCCTGATGTCAGGCTATGCCGCGCCGCAGGCGCAGTCGACATGGAAGATGCGGGCCGCGGTCGCGCCGAGGATCGCTTCGCGCTCGGCCTGCGTCAGCACGGTGCGGTCGACCACGTTGCGCGGTTCGAGATCGCCGATGCCAAACGGGTAGTCCGAGCCGAGCATGACCCTGTCCGCGCCGACCAGATCGCACAGGAAGCGCAGCGCCAGCGGCTCGAATAGCACCGTGTCGAAATAAAGCCGCCGGAAGTTCTCTTCTGGGTCGGCGTATTCGGGATGGATCGCCTTGTTGCGTTTCAGGCGACCGAGCGCATAGGGCAGCGCGCCGCCGGCATGCGACAACAGCAGGTTCACCCCGGGGAACCTGGTCAAATGCCCCGAAAACAACAGCCGCGCGACCGCGATCGTCGTATCGGCGAGGCGGCCGACCGCGTTGATCAGATCGTAGCCGTCGAGCCGGTCGTCGCTGCAAATGTAATGCGGGTGCAGGAAGATGCCGGCATTGCGCGCCGACGCAACCTCCCAGAACGGGTCGAGCGACGGGTCGTCGAGATTGCCGCCGACGCCTTTCGGTTGGGTTGCGATCATCGCGCCATGGAACCCGGCGTCGAGCGCCTCCTCGAGCACCTTCGCAGCGAGCTTGCCGTCCTGCAGCGGCACCGTGGCGAGCACCGATAGCTGATTGAGCGCGGCGGCGTCCTTCGCCATGTGTTCGTTGTAGAAGCGCGCCCAGTCGGCGCCTTCCTCGGGCGGCAGATCGTAGCCATAGACATCCGTCCAGCCCCCGACCAGCTGATGATCGACCCGCGCCTTGGCGAGCCATTCTTCGCGCTGCGCGAGATCATGCAGGCGCGGCTGGATTGGCCGCCCCGGCCCACCGGCGTTGAATTCCATGCGCGGCGCCGCGGCGTCGTGCAGCTTCACCGACGGGAAGAGCTGCTTCTCGGCGCGCATCGCGTCGAGCAGGCTCGCGGGGACGACATGGGCGTGGGTGTCGATGATCATGGGGTTTCCTCACGAAGCTTGTCGCTGATCGGCATATAAAGCCGCACCCGCGTGTCGCGGCGGGCGAGGTCGAGCAGCGGCGCCGGATTGGCGATGACCGCGAGGCCAAATTCCTGCGCATCACGGTCGAGCCCGACTGTTTGTGCCCAGATGGGCGCGATACTCGGTGGCAGCGTCACGTCGCGGGCATTTTCGAGGCGGAGCACATATTTGCCGTCGGGCACATCGGGCGTCTCGGCGACGCCTTCGAGCAGGTTGCGCCGCCAATTGGAGTGCCGGGCGCGCCACTCGCCGGTCGAGCCGGGCCCGCCGCGCGAGCGGTATTCCGCGCTCTCGAAGATCGCGCCGCTATCGACCTGATGCAGCGCCAGGTAAGGCGCTGGGCACGGCAGGATCGAGCGAAACCGCTGCGAGGCACGAAAGCCGGGTACCGTCAGCAGCACCTTGATGTGCGCGAGGTACCATTCGTGCCACTCGGCCTCGCGGTCATCGAGCTGCATGTCCATCTCAACCATGTAGATCACGGCGTCTCCCCGCCCCTTGCGTCCTTCGAGGCCTCGCCGCGCGAGGCGCCTCAGGATGACGGTCTTTCTTCATGCCATCAAACAAACTCCGTGATGGTGAGGAGCGGCCATGAAGGCCGCGTTTCGAACCACGCAAACCCGCGTTGCAGCAAGAACCTCGCTCTGCTGCGGCACGGCGAGTAGACTGCGACCGCGGGAGGAAGGCCCCTAGGAAAGGAATCGCGCGATGCCCGACGCAAAGATGGGTCGCAGCGGAGCCGCGCCGCATTACGGCGAGCTGCTGGCGCGCGCCGAGGCGCTGATCCCGGTGTTGCGCGAGCGCGCTGCCCGCGCCGAGGAGCTGCGCCGCCTGCCCGACGAGACGATCGCCGACCTGCATAAAAGCGGCCTCTTTCGCGTGCTTCAGCCAAAGCGTGTTGGGGGGAGCGAGTTGCCGTTCCGACACCTCGTCGAGTTGGTGACGGTGATCGCTCGCGGCTGCGGCTCAACCGCCTGGGTGCTCGCCAACCTCGCGGCGCATCATTGGCTTTTCGGCATGTGGCCAAAACAGGCACAGGACGAAGTTTGGGGCGAGTCGCCTGACAATTTGATCGGCTCGGCGCTGATCTTCCCGCGCGGTAGGGCGCAGAAGGTCGATGGCGGTTACAAGCTTAGCGGGCGCTGGCCGTTTTCGAGCGGTGTCGACGCCGCATCGTGGAATCTGGTGGGCGGCATCGCGCATGACGAGGAAAGCGGCGCGACCGGGCCGCGCATCTTCCTGCTGCCCGCGAAAGACTACACGGTCATCGACACCTGGCAGGTGATCGGCCTCGCCGGCACCGGCAGCAAGGATGTCACCGTCGAGGACGTGTTCGTGCCGGAATACCGGACCCTCGCAGTCGACCAGATCGCCGGCGGCCCCAATCCGGGCAGCACGGTCAACCCGTCGGTGCTCTACCAGTTGCCGGCGATAAGCCTTTTCGCGTTCTGCATCGCCGGCGTCTCGCTCGGTATCGCACAGAGCGCCATCGAGCATTTCACCGAGACGACCCGCACCCGTCTCTCCAGCTACTCCGGCCGCAATGTTGCCGATTTCAATACCGTTCAGGTGCATGTCGCCGAGGCGGCGGCCCTCGCCGATGCGGCGCGCTCGATCATGCTCGGCGATTGCGACGAGGCGACGCGAGCGGTTAGCGAAGGCCGGATGCCCGATCTCAGCGAACGTGCCCGCTACCGCCGCGACGGCGCCTTTGCCGCGATGCTGTGTACCAAGGCGGTCGATCTCTTATTCACGGCGACAGGCGGCGGTGCGATTTATGCGAGGAACCCGCTGCAGCGTGCGTTCCGCGACGTCCACGCCGCCAATGCGCATTATGTGCTCAACTGGGACATCAACGGCGCCATGTATGGGCGCGTCGCGCTGGGCCTGCCGCCCGATGCCACGCTCTAAGCGCCAGAAAGCCAAAGTCGAGGACGTCAGCGTGCCGAACGATTTACCCTCCGGCGATATTGCGGGCAGCCATAGCGCCACGGTTCACAGCACCTCGGCCGAGGGCTTCAACACCCGGGAGCTGCGCAATGCGCTGGGATCCTTTGCCACCGGCGTCACGATCATCACGACGCGCGACCGTCAGGGTAAACTGCACGGCATGACCGCCAACTCATTCAGTTCGGTGTCGCTGTCGCCACCTTTGGTCCTGTGGAGCAGTTCGCTTTATGCGCAGAGCCTCCCCGCCTTTCAGGAAGGCACTCATTTCGTCGTCAACATTCTCGCTTTCGACCAGATCGAGCTGTCGAACAAATTCGCCAAGCAGAGCGACGACAAGTTTCTCGGCACCGAGCACATCATTACGGAGTCGGGGCCGCCGGTGATCGTCGGCGCGGCTGCGCATTTCGAGTGCCGCAACGAGTTTCGCCACTATGGCGGCGATCACATTATCTTCATCGGCCATGTTGAGCGTTTCGCCTATACCGACCGGCCGACCCTCCTGTTTTGCCGCGGCAAATACATGCGCGGCGAACCCATCCTGCAAAGCTGAGGCGACCATGCTGACCGATGCGCAACGCGCCGCTTATCGAGATGACGGGTTCATCGTCGTGCCGAACGTGTTTTCGGATGGCGAGATCGCCGAACTGCGCGCGGTGACCAACGAGTTTGTCGTCAACTCGGCCAAGGTCGCGGCCAATGACGAGATTTATGACCTCGAGGACACGCATTCCGCTACCGAGCCGCGGGTGCGCCGGATCAAGACGCCGCACGCGCATCACGACGCTTATTTTCGTGCCAGTCGGCACCCGGCGGTGGTCGCAATCCTCGAAGAGCTGTGGGGCAGCGTCCGCTACGACACCGGCAAGCTCAACATGAAATCGGCTGGCTATGGCGCGCCGATCGAGTGGCACCAGGATTGGGCCTTTTACCCGCACACCAATGACGACCTGGCCGCGGTCGGCATCATGCTCGACGACTTCACGCTCGAAAACGGCCCGATGATGGTGATCCCCGGCAGTCATCACGGCCCTGTCTACGACCATCATGGGCCAGATGGCTGCTTTTGCGGCGCGATTGACCCGGCGGCGTCGAAGCTCGATCTGTCGAAGGCGGTGCCGTGCCTCGGCAAGGCTGGGTCGATTACCATCCACCATGTCCGTGCGGTGCACGGCTCGGCGACCAATTTCTCCGGGCTGGAGCGACGGTTCCTCTTATTTCAATACCGCGCCGCCGATGCCTGGCCGCTCCTCGGCTTTAAGGATGGGATCTGGAAGTTCGACGATCTGTTATTGGCCGGCGCGCCGACGCTCCATCCGCGCCTCGCGCCAGTGCCCGTGCGCCTGCCGCTGCCGCCGGCGGCCAATCAGGGCTCGATCTACGAGAACCAGCGCACCACGGGCCGTCGCTATTTCGCGACGGCGGACGAAGCGCCGCGCGCCGTCGCCGCGGAGTAGCAGGCCGCTCCCATGCCCGGCCCGCTCGATGGCGTCCGCATTGTCGACTTTACCTCGAATGTGGCCGGGCCGCTCGGCACGATGATCCTCGGCGACCAGGGCGCCGACGTCATCAAGATCGAGCCGATCGAGGGCGGCGACCCGACGCGCGGCGCGGCGCAAAGACGTGGCGGTTTCTCGACCTCGTTTCTCAACAACAACCGCAACAAGCGATCGATCGCGATCGACCTCAAGGCCGCCGCCGGGCGCCGCGCGCTGCTGCGGCTTTGCGAAAAAGCTGATGTCTTTGTGCAGAATTACCGCCCCGGCGTCGTCGAGCGGCTCGGCATTGACGAGGCTGCGGTGCGCGCGGTCCAGCCCGACATCGTCTATGTTTCGCTGAGTGGCTTTGGCGAAGTCGGACCTTACGCGCAGAAGCCGGTTTACGATCCGATCATTCAGGCTTATTCCGGGCTCGCGACGGTGCAGGCCGGCGCCGACGATGTTCGCCCGCGCATGCTGCGCACGATCCTTCCCGACAAGCTGACCGCGATCACCGCCTCGCAGGCGATCACCGCGGCGCTCCTGGCGCGCGCCCGCACCGGCAAGGGACAGCATGTCCGTCTCTCGATGCTCGAAGCGGTGCTGGCGTTTCTGTGGCCCTCCGATATGGGGGACCAGACCTTTGTCGGCGACGAGCCAGCGGTCCAGGAAAAGGCCAGCGCCACCGACCTCGTCTACGAGACCAGCGACGGCTGGATCACCGTCGCGGTGCAGACCAATGCGCAATGGATCGCATTGACCGAGGCGCTCGGCACGCCGGAATGGCTCGATGACGAGCGGTTTAAAACGCCGGCGCTGCGGCAACGGAATGTCGAGGCACGGCTGGCGTTGACTCAATCGGTGTTGAAAGGCGGTTCGGCCGAGCATTGGCTCGACCGGCTCACCAAGGCCGGTGTACCTTGCGCGCCGGTGCTGACCCGCTTTCAGGTCATCCGTGCGCCGCAGGTCAAGGCGCTCGGCGCGGTGGTCGTGACCGACCATCCCAAAGCCGGGCGGCTGCGCCAGATGCGCAACGCGGCGCGCTTCGGGGGCACGCCCGCGGATCTGCGCCGGCCCGCGCCGTCGCTCGGCGAGCACACCGATGAAATCCTCGCCGAGGCCGGCTATTCGCCCGAGGAGATCGCCGGGCTCAAGGCCGACGGGGTGATCAACCGCTAGTGCGGCGACAGATGCATCAGCGCGGCATAGCCGCTCCAGATGATCTGAATGCCGATGCATAACAGGATAAAGGCCGACAGGCGGATCAGCACGTTGACCCCGGTCGCGCCCAGCATCGCGGCCATCCTGTCGGCGAAGCGGTAGCAGAAGAACACCGTCAGCGCGATCGCCGCCAGCCCGGCGACGGCGGCGCCGCCAAGCAGCGCGATGCTGGCGAGGTCATTTGCCTCTTGCGGGCGCTGCGCGCCGAGTGCGATCGCCACCGAGATCGAACCGGGCCCAACGGTTAGTGGCATGGTGAGCGGGTAGAACGCATCGACATGAGCAGCGCTCTCGCCGACCTCATCCGCCCTTTGTGCCGTGGTCGCGCCGTCGCGCAGCAATTGCCAGGCGAAGGCCGCTACCGCCAGGCCGCCGGCGATGCGCACCACCGGCAGGGTGATGCCGAAAAACACCAGCACATGCGAGCCGACAAACAGCGATCCCAGCAGCAGGATGAAGCTGTTGATCGCGACTTTATGCACTAGCCGGCGGCGCACCTCGACGGGGTTGTGGCTCGTCAAAGCGAGGAAAATAGGCGCGCTGCCGACAGGGTTCACGATCGGGAATAACCCGGCGTAGACGAGGAGGAAGGAATTGGCGGCGGCGTTCATCGAGAGATGATAGTCCTATTCTGCGCCGGCGGTTGAGGAGGGCTCGGGAGATGATCGATTTTTATTACTGGCCGACGCCCAATGGCTGGAAGGTCTCGATCATGCTTGAGGAATGCGGCCTCGAATACCGCATGATCCCGGTCAATATCGGCAAGGGCGACCAGTTCAAGCCCGAGTTTCTCGCGATCAGCCCGAACAACCGGATGCCGGCGATCGTCGATCATGACGATGCGGAGGGGCCGCTCCCGGTGTTCGAATCGGGCGCGATCCTGATGCATCTGGCCGAGCG
>DATHCK010000218.1:0-2208 GCA_035319545.1 Allostellaceae bacterium
AGGAACCAGAAATCGCCATCACGAGGGCTCGCGACAGCGGTGAAGCCGCCGGCGGCGTCGAGCGCGAAAGCGCGGTAGCCGCGTTCAGCAAGAAAGCCGAAGGCGGTGACGAGCGTGTCGCCCGCGCGCGCCAGATGCGCCTCGGTCAGCTCGATCAGGAGGCGCGGCCGGAAGTGGTCGAGCGTCGCGCGCGCGCCATGAAGCATGCGCAGTTCGCCGCCCTCGATGTCGGCTTTGATGAAATCGAGCCGGTCGAGTGCGAGCGCCGCGACGAGCGCGTCGACCGTGGTCTGCGCCACCGTCTCGGTCGCGACGCGCGGCCAACGGGTCTCGGCCTCGCCGAAATGCGACAGACCGAACCCGACCGCGCCGCTTGCTTTCAGTGGAATCTTGAGGGTTTCGAGCCGCGCCTCGTCACCAAGCGCGACCGGCAGCACGGCGATATTGCGAAACCGGCGCGCGCCGATCGCCGCACGCAAGATGGCCCGCGCGTAGCTGCCCGGCTCGATCGCGTAAATCCGGCCGTCAATGGCGATGCTGGCAAAGAGCTTGGCGAACTGGCCGGCATGGGCGCCGATGTCGAGCACCACGCCGTCGCGCGGAATGCACCGCGCGAAAGCCGGCAACAATTCGCGGTGGTGCTGCTGCGTCACCGCCTTCCACAAATGCGTAAAAAAGCTCGGGGAAAGCCGCCAGCGATAGGGTTCGATTTGCATGGCTGGCAATTCAGCGATAAAAGACCGTCAAACTTCGCATTATTGCGAAGAAGGAGGTTCCGATGCACGCCCACTCTATCGACGAATGGCGGCACGAGCACGTCTTTCTCGGTGCCGACCACGCCCGCAACGAGCGGCGCAGCTGGGCGGTCGTCGCGCTGTGCGGCGCGATGATGGCGGCCGAGATCATCGGCGGCTGGCTGACCGGCTCGATGGCGCTGATCGCCGACGGACTGCATATGTCCACCCACGCCGGCGCCCTGGTCATCGCCGCCTGCGCTTATGCTTACGCCAGGCGCCACGCGCGCGACGAGCGCTTTGCGTTCGGCACCGGCAAGATGGGCGAACTCGCCGCGTTTTCCAGCGCGATCGTCCTGGCGATGATCGCGCTGCTGATCCTCTATCAAAGCATGCTGCGCTTTATCGTGCCAGTGGGGGTCGCCTTCCACGAGGCAATCCCGATCGCCGCGCTCGGGCTTTGCGTCAACCTGCTAAGTGCTTGGCTGCTCCGCAATGGGCATGAGCACAGCCATACGCTCGATCACCACGACCTTGATGACCGCCATGACCACGGTCACGACCACCGTCATCACCATGAACACGGCCACGAGGACCTCAACCTGCGCGCCGCTTACATTCATGTGCTGGCCGATGCCGCGGTGTCGGTCCTGGCATTGATCGGGTTGAGCGCCGGGCTGCTTCTCGGCTGGGTGTGGATGGATCCGGGGATGGGCATCGTCGGCGCGCTGGTGATCGCCAACTGGTCGATAAGCTTGATGCGCGCCTCGGGCGCGGTGCTGCTCGACATGCGGCCCGAGGGCGGGCTCGCTCAGGAAATTCGCCAGCAGCTTGAGAGCGGTGATGATCGGATCGCCGACCTGCATATCTGGCGCGTGGGTCCGGGGCATCACGCGGCGCTCGTCTCGCTGGTCTCCGACCGCCCCGAGCCACCGCAAGCCTATAAGGCGCGGCTGACCGGGATCCGGGGATTGAGCCATTTGACCGTCGAGGTCGAGTGCTGCCCGGGTTCGCACGGCTAGGCGCGTCGCCCCGGCGCTTGCCACGAGGTATGCGGCGGCTATAGTCGCTTCGACCTCCGGTTCGCGTTGAGGGCGTCGATGTCACTTCGTTCGCGTGCCGCGATCGCCGCGGTGTTTGTTGCATTAATCGTGGGTGCGCTGCCCGCTCTTGCCGGCGAGTTCACGGATTCGGCGGGCCGGATCGTGGCGCTGCCCCCCAGCGTCAATCGGGTGATGGCCGCCGACCCGGCCGCCGCGGTGCTGGTCTACGTGCTGGCGCCCAGCAAGCTGGTCGGATGGCCGCAGCATCTGCCGGCGAGCGGCATGCCGCCGCGCTACGCCCGGCTGCCCGTCACCGGTCAGCTGACCGGGGCGAACCCCAGCGCGACCGCCGCCACCGTCACCCAGCTGCACCCCGACCTGATCATCGATTCCGGGCCTGTAACGCCCGAGCGCGCCGCCTTTGCCGACCA
>DATHCK010000219.1:0-3805 GCA_035319545.1 Allostellaceae bacterium
GCGCAGCGGGCGCAGCGCGCCCTCGCCGCAGGCGATCGTCAGCCGCGTATCGAGCACCGTGCCGGGCGCGCCGGTATCGCTTGCGATCTCGGCCGCCAGCACACGGATGCGCTCGTCTCCCGACAGGAAATAGGCGCCCGGCCACGGGTCGAAGGCACGCACCTGGCGTTCGAGCTGCGCGGCCGGCGCGCGCCAGTCGAGCCGCGCCTCGTCGCGGCTGAGCTTTTTCGCGTAGGTGACGCCCTCCGTCGGCTGTGGCTCCGCGCGCAACTCGCCCGCCGCCAGCCGGTCGAGGGCGCTGACGATCAACTCGCCGCCGAGCGCGGCGAGGCGGTCGGTCAACGCGCCGCCCGTCGTCGTCGGGCCGATCGGCTCGGCCTGTCGCAACAAAATCGCGCCCGTATCGAGCCCCCGATCCATCTTCATGATCGTGACCCCGGTCTCGCGGTCGCCGGCGAGGATCGCGCGTTGCACCGGCGCCGCGCCGCGCCAGCGCGGCAGCAGCGAGGCATGGACGTTAAGACAGCCGAGCCTTGGCGCCTCGAGGACCGCCGTCGGCAGGATCAGCCCGTAGGCCGCGACGACCGCCGCATCGGCCTCGAGCGCGGCAAACTCCGCCTGTACATCGGGATCGCGCAGGCTTGTCGGATAGCGCACCGGGATGCCGCGCGCCTCAGCCAATTCCTGCACCGCCGAGGGTTGCAGCTTATGTCCCCGCCCCGCCGGTCGCGGCGGCTGGCAATAGGCCACCTTGACCCGATGCGCCGCGGCGACGAGCGCGGCGAGGATCACCGCCGCGAAATCCGGCGTGCCCATGAAGATGAGGTCGAGCTTTGGAGGCATCCGCTCCCTATCGTCACGCCCGGACTTATTCCGGGCATCCACGAAAAACTTCCGTGTCCTCGATGCTTCACGTGGATGGCCGGGTCAAGCCCGGCCATGACAAAAGCCTCAGGCCGGCTGTAGCGCGCGTCCGCGCTTGGCCTTTTGCAGCTTGCGCAGGATCATGCCGCGCTTCAGCGCCGAGATATGGTCGACAAACAAGACGCCGTCGAGATGGTCGATCTCGTGCTGCAGGCAGGTGGCGAGGAGCCCGTCCGCCTCGATCTCGCGGATTTCGTTCTCGTGGTCGAGATAGCGCATCTTGATCGCGGCGGCCCGGCTGACATCGGCGTAGTGCTCGGGCACCGACAGACAGCCCTCGTTGGCGACCGTCGTCTCGGCCGAACGCCAGATGATCTCCGGGTTGGCGATGCGCATCGGCTTCGGCTCCTCGCCTTCGCGCGCGACATCGATGACGATGACCCGCTGCGTCACGCCAACCTGCGGCGCGGCGAGCCCGATGCCGATCGACTGGTACATCGTGTCGAGCATGTCGTCCATCAGCCGGCGCACCCCGGCATCGACCTTGGCCACCGGCCTGGCGACGATTTTGAGGCGTGGGTCGGGCGCGGTGATGATCGGGAGCGCGGCCATGGGAAGGCTTAGGTAGGCCGCGGCAAGGTCAGCGTCAATGACGACACTGTGTCAGAGCTGATCCCGCAGCCGCGCGAGGTCGTCGAGCCCCTCGGGCCGCACCATGCACAGCACATCGTCAAACCCGACGGCGCGGATGCGTCGCAGCCGGTCGAGCGCCTCCTCGGCGCTGGTGATCTGCATCGTCGCGCGCCCGGCGAGCGGCATGTTGGCGATGTCGCCCTGCAGCTCGACGATGACATTCGATAGCACCGCGCGCTTGCCGCCGGCGTCGCGATAAAACTGGACGCCGTTCACCAGCTCCTCGGGCTGACTGTAGAGGCCCGAAGCGATCCACCCGGCGCAGCGCTCGGCCGAGTAGACGATCCAGCGCTTGTTGCGCCACGCGCCGAGCATTAGGTTCGGCCCGCCCTCGCAGCCCGGCCACGGGGTGAGCTGGCCGCCCTCGACCGGCTTCCCGGCCCACGCCTCGCGCATGATCTCGAGCGAGGTCATCAGCGTCTTGAAGCGCGCCTCGTAATCCTGGCCGACGAGGTCGAAATCCGCCTTGGTCGAGCCGCAGCCGAGGCCGAGCATCAGCCGGTCGCCGAGGATCGCGTGCAGCGCTTCGCAGCGATGCGCCAGCTCGACCGGGTGGCGCACCGGCACCTGCAGGACGCAGGTGCCGATCTCGACCTTGTTGGTCACCGCCGCGGCGACGCTCATCAGCACGATCGGGTCGAGCGTCGCGCGGCCGCGGCCAAACGAATCCGTCATCCACAACCCGTGAAACCCGCGCTCTTCGACCGCGCGGGCAAAATTGGCGAACCGGTCGAGGGTGTGCCCGGCGATATCCGGCGTCCCGCGCATCACATTGACGACATGCACTCGCATCTACTTGTTCTCCGTTTGCTCTACATTGCGAGCGTAGCGAAGCAATCTCCATCCTATAAGGGCCAAGACTGAAGGAGATTGCTTCTTCGCCTCGCGGCTCCTCGCAATGGCGACTAGGGTTCGGATTTTTCGAGGAAGCGCTCGGCGAGGCGCACAAAAAAGCTGACGCCATAGGGCAAAGCGCTGTCGTTGAAATCGTATTTGGCGTTGTGCAGAAAGCAGCCGCCCTCGCCGGGGCCGTTGCCGAGCCACACCATCGCGCCCGGCACCGCCTGCAGCATGTACGAGAAATCCTCGCCGCCGAGCGTCGGCGTGACATTGCGGTTGACCTTGTCGTCGCCGGAGATTTCGGCCGCGACATCGCAGGCGAACTCGACCTCGGCGGCATGGTTGACGGTGGGCGGGTAGCCGCGCCGGTAGGTAAGCTCGGCGGTGGCGCCGGCGGTCGTCGCGACCCCCTGCACGATCTCGTTCATGCGGCGCTCGATCAGGTCTTGGGTCTGCGGCCGGAAGCTCCTGACCGTGCCGCCGATATGCACCTCGTCGGGGATCACGTTGTAGGCGCTGCCGCCCTTCATAAAGCCGATCGTGACGACGGCGGCGTCGGTCGGCTCGAGATTGCGCGCGACGATCCCCTGCAGCGCGGTGACGATCTGCGCGCTGGCTAGGAACGGGTCGACGCCGAGATGCGGGTAGGCGGCATGCGTGCCGTGGCCGCGCACATGGATGTCGAAGCGATCGGTCGCGGCCAGCATCGGGCCGGCCTTGGTGGCGAAATTGCCGACCGGGATGCCCGGCTTGTTGTGCATCGCAAAGACCGCGTCGCAGGGGAATTTCTCGAACAAGCCCTGTTCGACCATGACCCGGCCGCCGCCATGGCCTTCCTCGCCCGGCTGAAAGATGAAATGCACCGTGCCGTCAAAATTCTTCGTTTTCGACAGATGCTTGGCGGCGCCGAGGAGCATCGTCGTGTGCCCGTCATGGCCGCAGGCATGCATCTTGCCGTCATGCGTCGAGCGGTGCGCGAACTCGTTCAATTCTTGCATCGGCAGGCAGTCCATGTCGGCGCGCAGGCCGATCGCCTTTAGCGAGTTGCCGCGGCGGATCGTGCCGACCACCCCGGTCGTCGCCAGTCCGCGATGCACCTCGCAGCCAAATTCCTTGAGCTTGGCGGCGACGATGTCCGCGGTGCGCTCTTCCTCGAAGCCGAGCTCGGGATGGGCGTGGATGTCGCGACGGATCTGCGTCAGCTCGTCGAGACTGTCCATCACCTCGGGGATGATCGGCATGGCGGCTCCAATAGGTCAGCGATCGCACCGCACCATAGCGGCAAGCCATCGACGGGGCCAAGGCTGGTCTGTGCGAGTCGCCCTCATCAAAATGTCTGCTACGGGTGGAAAGCAGGCCTTCACCTAGACAACAGACAGAGGTCGAGAAGCGGTTTGACGCCAATTCT
>DATHCK010000220.1:0-8965 GCA_035319545.1 Allostellaceae bacterium
TAGACTGCCAGCGCCGCGCGCCACTCGCGCGATGGTGAGGAAGCTTGGGTGACGATGCCCCTCGCCGCCCCTTACTGGTGCAATTTCGGCATTTCGCCGACCGTCGGGTCTGTCTGCTCCCGCGGTTTCGGCTGGTTGGCCTTTTCGTCGGCGGCGATCACATCGGAGGCGACCTGCATTTTGACGATCTTGTCGGGGTTGGCCACCTTGCCGTTGTCATTGGGATCGCCCTTTTTCAGCCGGTCGACAAATTCCATCCCCGAAACGACCTTGCCGAAGATCGTGTACTTACCGTCGAGCGCCGGCGCTGCCGCGAACATGATAAAGAACTGGCTGTCGGCGCTGTTGGGGTCGGAGGTGCGCGCCATCGCCACCACCCCGCGCACGAACGGCTCGCTCGAAAATTCGGCCTTGAGCGGGTGGCCGGAGCCACCACCCCCGGTGCCAGTCGGGTCGCCGCCCTGGGCCATAAACCCGGCGATCACCCGGTGAAACACCACGCCATCATAAAACCCGGCGCGCGCCAGCTTCTTGATCTGGTTGCAGGTGTTGGGCGCCAGATCGGGGCGCAGCTGGATCACCACGCGGCCAAACGCGAGGTCCATGTAGAGCGTATCCGCCGGATTGGCGGCAGGCTCGTCGGCGAGCGCGGCACCGCTTGCGACCAGCAACACGGCAAGCAGGAGAACTCGGGTTAAAACCTTCATGGAACGCCCCTCACGCCGCGTCGGCGGCGACCTGCATCTTCATGATCTTGTCGGGGTTGGCGACAGCACCGCTGCGCGGGTCGCCTTTCTTGATCGCGTCGATATGCTCCATGCCCTCGGTGATCTTGCCCCACACCGTGTACTGGTTGTCGAGGAAGGTCGCGTCGGCAAAGCAGATGAAGAACTGGCTGTCGGCGCTGTTGGGGTCGGAGGCGCGGGCCATCGACACGACGCCGCGGACATGCGGCTCGGACGAGAACTCCGCCTTCAGCCGCGTGCCGGAGCCGCCGGTGCCGGTGCCGGTTGGATCGCCGGTCTGCGCCATAAACCCGGCGATCACCCGGTGAAAGACGATCCCATCATAAAAGCCGCGTCGCGCCAGTGCCTTGATGTGCGCGCAATGCCCGGGCGCGAGGTCGGGACGCATCTCGATCACCACGCGGCCCGCGGGAACGTCGAGATAAATTGTGTCTTCGAGGTCGGCTGCCATGAGTGTGTTCCTTATGCTTGCGCGGGCGCACGGCGCCGGTCATACCAGCCGCCGCGGCGGAAGCGGTCGAGATAGGTCGGCAGGATCACCTCGACCGCGGTCGGCTCGATGCCGAGCGTCGTCAGGTCGAGCGCGCCCGACGCTACGACATTGTCGCGCTTCAGCATCTCGACCTGGTCAGGGGTTATCGGCGGCTTGGGCATCAGCAGCCTTGGCACGAGCCCGATGAGCCGCGCCTGCAGGCTGGCGATGCCGAACGGCAGGTCGATGAACCGCCGATGCCGCTTGATCTCGTGCAGCATCAGCTCCATGAGCTGACGGAACGTGTAGACCCTGGGGCCGCCGAGCTCGTAGGTGCGTCCGGCCGCGGCGGGATCGTCGAGCGCGCGGATCACCGCCGACGCCACGTCGCCGACATAGACCGGCTGGAACCGTGTCTCGCCGCCACCGATCAGCGGCATGAACGGCGCCATCACCGCCATCGACGCGAAACGATTAAAGAAATCGTCTTCCGGTCCGAACACGATCGACGGCCGCAGGATCGTCGCGGTCGGGAAGGCGTCCTTGACCGCCTGCTCGCCAGCCGCCTTGGAACGGGCATAGGCGGATTCCGAGCGCGGGTCGGCGCCAAGCGCGGAAATATGCACCAGCCGCTCGACCCCAGCCTCACGCGCCAGCCGCGCCAACTTGGCCGGCGCCGTGTGGTGCACGACATCGAATTTCTGCGCCCCGCGTTCGTAAAGGATGCCGACGCAGTTGACGAGCGCATCCTTCTCGGCGACGAACGCGCGCAGCATATCGTCGGACGCGTCGATCGCGATGTTGACGAGCCCAACCTGGCCGACATCGCCCTTTAATTTAAGGAACTTGGCATCGGCGGCGTGGCGGCCGCCGACGGTCAGCGTCTCGCCGCGTTCGGCGAGGCGCTTGACGACATAGCGCCCGATGAACCCGTCACCGCCGAGGACCGCTATCTGATTTCGCTTCATGGGCGCGGGCTTAGCACGAAATGCGGTCAATACAAACCGGGGATCAGCCGCGCCGTGCGCGCGCTGTACACGGCATAGTCGGCGGGGAAGGTCTCGCCCATCAGCGCCTCCTCCTGCCGGACGCGCACGAGAAATCCGAACAGGATGAGCCCAAGCCCGATAAAGCCATAAGGCGCGCCGGACGCCAGCGCCGTTCCGACCAGCGCCACCGTCATGCCGCTATAGATCGGATGGCGCACCCAGCGGTAAGGCCCGCTGGTGATCAGGCTGTGGCCTTTCTTGACCATCACCTCGCCGCTCCAATTGCGGCCGAGATGCCAGCGCGCCCAATAGGCGACGAGCAGACCGCCAATCACTAAAGCCAACGCAACGGCGGCTAGCCCCGGGCCCTCGCCCATAAAACGCTCCAGCAGCGCCGGCGGCATGCCACGCGACTTCCAATGCGGCAGCAGCAACATGAGAAAACCAACCACGACCGGAGTGCGCTCAAGGAGTATCGGTCCGAGTTTCTCCCGCCGCTGCGTCCGCTTGACGAAAAACGCGGCGCCGGTCCAGACGACGATCCAGATCACCCAAAGAGCGGCGATAAGCCTGTTCGCGTTCCAAACGATCGGGTCCATGTCCAGCTATATAAGCTTGCCGACGCCCTCGATCACCGTGTCCCAGTCGTCGACCTCGCGGTCCTGCGGGTGGACCATGACGTGCTGCACCCCGGCCGCCTCATAGGCGGCAACGCGCTCCTTCATCATGCCAACGTCCTTGCCGTCCCAATGGCTGCGCACCGAAATCGTGAAGGAGGGCTCGGGCCGGTCGCGGCGCAGGCGCTTGACGACCTCGCCGGCCTGCTCGGGGGTCACCTGGCTGCCGTGCCAGCCGTCGCCGATGCGGACAGTGCGCTTATGTGCGGCTTCGCTGCGGCTGCCGTGCCACATCGGGATCGGCGAAATCGGCTGCGGCAGCATCGTCATGTCCTTGAGCTCGGATGCGATGTATTTGCTGGCGAAGCTCACCGGGTCGTTCGACCACACCGCCTTCATCATCGCGATGCCCTCGTCCATGCGTCGGCCGCGCTCGTGGAACGGCACGCCGAGCGCGGCGAATTCCGGCTCCAGCCAGCCGACCCCCACCCCCATGATCAGCCGCCCGCCGGAAAGGTTGTGCAGGGTCGACAGCTCCTTGGCGAGCGGCAGCGGGTGGCGCATCGGCAGCACCAGCACGCTGGTGCCGAGCCGCACCCGCTCGGTGACCGCGGCGACCCAGGTCAAGGTCAAGACGGGATCGTAGAACAGCGGCGAGCGCGGAAATTGCGCGCGCGGCACGATGATGTGCTCGCTGACCCAGACGTCGCTCAACCCCAAATCCTCGGAGCGCCGCGCGTGACGCTTGATGAGCGCCGGCGTCGCCTGACTGCCGGCATGCGGCAGATGCATTCCGATCTGCATCGTTCGTCCCTTCCCCTGGCTCGGTGCTTCTCTAAGATGCCGACAACGATACGACGCCGAGATGGGAGGGGCCATGCGCTTCAAGGGCAAGATCGCGCTGATCACCGCCTGCGCCAGCGGCATCGGCCGCGCCACCGCCGACATCATGGCGCGCGAAGGCGCGACGATCGTTGGCGTCGACAACAATCAGGGACGGCTGGAGACGGCCGTCGCCGAGATCACGGCGGCGGGCGGCACGGCGCATGGGCGGCTGTGCGACGCGCTCGACAAGGACGCGGTCGATCCGCTCGTCGAGGGCATCGCTCGGGAGTTCGGACGCATCGACATCCTGGTCAACGCGGTCGGCGGCAGCACGATCATCCCGCGCCCCAGCGCCACGGTCGACGAGCTGGCCCTCGATGAGTGGAAGGCGATCATCGACTTTAACCTCGACGGCACGTTTCTCTTTACCCATGCGGTCGTGCCGGTGATGAAGCGGCGGAAAAGCGGCAAGATCGTCAACCTCGCCTCGATCGCCGGACGCGGTCGCAGCGTGTCATCATCCTCGGCCTATGCCGCGGCCAAGGGCGGGATCATCGCCTTCACCAAAAAGCTCTGCTACGAGCTCGGGCCGTATGGCATCAACATCAACGCGATCGCACCCTCGGTCACGCTGACCGAGCGCATCCGTCCGCATTGGGAGCGGCGCAGCCAGGAAGACCAGGCGCGCGAGATCGACAAGACGCCGATGCGCCGCGTCGCCGAGGCGACCGACCAAGCCAACGTCATCTGTTTCCTCGCGTCGAGCGACGCGGATTTTGTCACCGGCGTTACCATCGACGTCACCGGAGGGGGTTGAAACATGGCGACATTCGTACTCATCCACGGCTCGTATCAGGGCGGGTGGATATGGAAGCCGGTGGCGCAAAAACTGCGCGCCGCGGGGCACGAGGTCTACGCGCCGTCGCTCGAGGGCTGCGGCGAGCGGGCGGAGCAAATCCGACCCGGCATCACCACCGAGAGCCATGCCGACGAGATCGCGTCGCTGCTGTTCTACGAAGACCTGAGCAATGTCGTACTGGCCGGCACCAGCTCCGGCGGCATGGTCGTGTGCCGCGTCGCCGAGCTGATCCCCGACCGGATCGGGCGGCTGGTCTTTGTCGATGCGCTGGCCCTGCTGCCGGGCGAGAAGATCGGCGATATCGTCACCCGCTCGACCGCTGCGGGGATACCCGGCGGGCTGACCCGCGGGCCGTCGCGCGAAGACGCCGCCAACCGGCTTTTCGTCGATCTTGACCCGGCGACAAAGGAATGGGCGCTCGCGCGCTATACCCAGCATCCGGCCGGCATCTACACCGAAGGCGTCAAGCTCGAGCATTTCTGGTCGATGCCGTGGGAGGCGAGCGTCATCTGGTGCAAGCGCGCGCAAAACCCGGGCGAAGCACACCAGCGCCGCACCGCCGAAAAGCTGCAGGCGCCATTTTTCGAGCTCGATACCGGCCACTACCCGATGCTGTCGATGCCCGATGAGCTGACGGCGTTGATCCTGAAGGGTTAATAGATCCCCGGGATCAGGCGCCAAGTGCGGGCGCGATAGGCGGCGTACTCGGCGCCGAACTGGCTGGCGAGCAGCCGCTCCTCGGCGTGCATCCGGGCGATGAGCGGCGGCAGCAGCGCCGCCGTCATCAGCACGCCGACCCCGGAACGGAACGCGAGGCTCCAGCCGAACGAACTGATCAGCAGACCGAGATAGCTCGGATTGCGCATGCGGGCGTAGATGCCGGTGGTCACCAGCGTATGCCCCGGCTGGATCGCGACGAGCCCGCTGAACCGGTCGCCCAGCACGTAAACCGGCCAAATCCGCAGCGCACCGCCGAGCCCAAACAGCACGACCCCCGGCCAGCGAATGTGATCGCCGTCGATCGTCCAGAAATCGAGGCGGTCGGTGACTGCGGGAACGTATCCGAGCGCGATGCCAATGCTGAAGAAAAAGATCAACACCCAGCGATTGCCGCGATCCTCACGCTCCCCGGCGCTGAGATTGCCGCCCGCGAACACCGCCGCGACGGCGAGCGCCACCAAAACGATCGTCAGCGCGACCAAGGCCGGACGGCCAAGGAACGCGGCGAACCCGCCCCAGCCCCAGATCGCCAAGCCGAGATAGGCGGCGGTGCCGCCTACCGCGCTCGCCGCTCGCACCGACAAATTCTTCATCCCTGCCATCCCCACGCGGCGCAGCCCTGCCGCTGCGAGATCGATGTAGGCATGTCCGGATCGGGGCGCTAGGCTCGATGAAATAACGGAACGGAGGACCGGCGATGCAGTACAAAGTGATCTCGGCCGATTGTCATGTCGATCTGATCTGGCTGCCGCCCGACCTCTTCACCGCGAACGCACCGGCCGCGCTCAAGGAGCGCATGCCCTACGTTACCGAGGGGCCGCGCGGGCGCGAATGGGTGACGAAGAACGGGGCGTCCTTTGGCCTCGACGCCGGGATGGGCTCTGCCGGACGCAAATACGAGCCTGGCAAAATCCACCGCTCCGACCGCATGGCCTCGACCGGTCTCTATGACGCCGAACAGCAAGAGGTGCGGCGCCTGACCGACCCCGATCTCCGCCTCAAGGACCAGGATCGCGACGGCATCCAGGCGGAAATCCTCTACGGCATCTTGGGCGCCACCAACCGACTCAACGACAACGAAGCGGCCGGCTGCATGCTGCGCATCTACAATGATTGGCTTGCCAACTTCTGCTCGAAACATCCCGACCGCTACGGCGGGCTCGCCAACATCCCCAACCATTCGGTCGAAGAGGCGGTCGCCGAGATTGAGCGCGTCGCGAAGCGCGGCAATGTCCGCGGGCTCGAGATCGCTCGCCGCTTTGACATGACGCCGCTGTGGGATCCCTGGTGGAACCCGGTCTGGGACGCGATCGCCACGAGCGGCTTGCCGGTGCATTTCCACACAATCGGAGGACCGGGCCGCGACTTCTCGAAGCTCACCGGCAAGACGCTCCTTGCCGCGCGCGCCGCCAGCATTACCAGCTTTCAGATGCATATGGCCGACGTGCTGATGTCGATGATCTTCGCCGGCGTGCTGCATCATCGGCCGCAGATGAAGATGGTGATCGGCGAGGCCGGGACGGGCTGGATCCCCTATATCCTCGACCGCATGGACGCGGAATGGGAAGACCAGTTCAAGGAACTCGACCTGACGATGAAACCGTCGGAGTACTGGAAGCGCCAGTGCTACGCGACGTATCAGTCAGACCCGATCGGCGTGAAGCTGATCGAGGAATTGGGTGAGGACAACATCATGTGGGGCTCGGACTTCCCGCACCCCGACGGCATCTACCCGGATTCGCAGGAGTACATCGAGAAGGAGCTCGGCCATCTGCCCGCCGCGACACGGCAGAAGATCGTCTGCGACAACGCCGCGAAGCTCTACCGGTTTGTGAATTAGCGAGGTCCGTCCCTTCCAATAAGTGTCACAAAGCATTCCTACGATGCCGGGAATGCTGGCGGCGGGACTTCTTGGGCTGCGTCATCGGCTGGGCAGGTTGTTCGATGACGACCTGCCGCCGACCCGTGCGACGCATGTCTTTCACATCGCGCTGGCGACGCTGATTGTCGTCAACGTCTCCGGCGTCATTCTCGAATCCGTCGACGCAATCAACCTGCGGTTCGGCTCGGCGCTGTGGTGGCTCGAACAGGTGTCGACGACGCTGTTCGGCATCGAGTATGTGACCCGCGCCTGGGCTTGCGTCGAGATCCATCACGGGCAGTACCGGCATCCGCTCTGGGGGCGGTTGCGCTATCTGCGCAGCTTTTTCGCGCTGATCGACCTCGCCGCGATCCTGCCGGCGGTGCTCGGGTTGCTCGGCGCCGGGGATTTGCGCACGCTCCGCCTCTTACGCCTGCTGCGCATGCTGAAGCTGACGCGCCACGCTCAGATCTTCGAGCTGCTGTGGGCGGTGTTTCGCGAGGAGGCGCGCTCGATCGGCGCGCTGCTCTTCATCCTGACCTTGACCCTGACGATTAGCGCCTCCCTGATGTACATGATCGAGGGCGAGGCGCAGCCCGACGGGTTCAGCTCGATCCCTGCCGCAATGTGGTGGGCGATCGAGACGCTAACCACGGTCGGCTATGGCGATCTGGTGCCGACGACGGTGGCGGGCAAAATCCTCGGTGGAATGGTCACGATCATCGGCGTGTCCGCGGTCGCGCTCTTCACCTCCGTGATCACGGTCAGTTTTATGGACCAGCTGCGGCTGCGCCGCGAGACATTGCAGCACGAGGTCGAGGCGCGTCTCGCCGAGGGCTCGATGATCCCGGGCGAGCTCGGCTCCCTCGAACTGCTCGGCGAGCGTCTCGGCCTTCCCGAGGCCGACACGGCTCAGACCATCGAGGACGCCGCGCGCAGCGTCGCTGTTCGCGTCATCTGCCCGCATTGCGGGACGCTGCTGACCGATATCGACGCCACTTGATGGATTGTTGATCGCAGCCGCCTTGAGGCGATCGTGCGGGCGCGCTTAGTATGCGCCGCATAAGGCGAATATCGCCGGCGCCCGCATCAGGCGGGTGCGTGTGAAGACACATCGGGAGGAGACCGTCATGACGATAAGTCGGGTTGGTTTGACGACGATCGCAGTGGTGCTCGGCTGCGCCGCCGTGCCCGCGCTGGTGTCTCCATCATTGGCGCAGAGCCAGCCGCAACCGCCTGTCGCGGCTCCTGCCGCCCCGGCGCCGGCGGCGCCCGCGCCCGCGCCCGCCGCGACCCCGGCCCAGACGCCACCGCCCGCCGCGCAAGGGCCAACCCTCGGCGCGCATGTGCCACAGGCCGAGGGCCAGCCCTCCTGGATGGAAGGCATGACCCCGGAAGAGGCGAACTCTCCGCTCCATCCCAACGTCGCCAACATGCTCGGCCACCCGGCCGGCGAAATCCCGCTCGACAAATTCAAGGTCCCGGCCGGCTTCAAGATCGAGCTATGGGCAGGCGACCTGCAGGAGGCGCGGTCTATGGCGATCGGCGCCAAGGGCACGGTGTTTGTCGGTCAGCGCACGCATGACGGCGTCTACGCCATCACTGACAAGGGCGACCATCGCGAGGTCAAGAAAATCCTCACCGGCCTCAATTCGCCGAACGGCATCGTGTTCGCGAACGGCAAGCTCTACGTCGCCGAACGCGAGCGGATCCTCGCGTACGACGATATCGAGGACCATCTCGATAACCCAGGCCAGCCCAAAATCGTCGTCGACGGGCTGCCGCACCAGGACGGCCATTTCTGGAAGTTCATGGTCATGGGGCCGGACGGCTGGCTTTATTTCAACCAGGGTTCGCCGACCAACCTGACGATGCC
>DATHCK010000221.1:0-3890 GCA_035319545.1 Allostellaceae bacterium
GCACGTGGCAGATCATGGCAGACAGCAACGTCCTGATGCCGCGCGACTATATCCAGCGATTGCTGGCACGCTGGCGGCCGGACACTGGCTGTGTCGTCTCGGTGCCGATCGCCTCGCGCCCGGCGAATTTCTCGGCCGAGCTCGAATGCGCCTTTCTCAATACGTTCGAGGCGCGCTGGGAATATGTCGCCGACACGTTTGGCTGCGGCTTCGCGCAGGGCAAGAACATGCTGTTCCGGCGCGACATCCTCCTTGAGATCGGTGGGGTGCGCGCGCTGGGGCAAGAGGTCGCCGAGGACGCCGCGACGACCAAGTTGATGCGCGGCATCGGCCGCTCGATCGACGTGATGGACAGCCCGTTCGAGCAGCCGCTCGCCAAACGCACCGTACGCGAGGTGTGGGGCCGCCAGTTGCGCTGGGCGCGGCTGCGGCGGATCACCTTTCCCCTGCTTTACGCGCCCGAAATCCTCACCGGCTGCTTTTTCCCGCTGACCGCCGGCGCCTATGCGGCGGCGGCGCTCGACGAGAATGTCGGGCTGATCTGCGCGCTGTTTTTAGCGATCTGGTTTGGCGCCGAAGCGGCGCTGGCGCGCTGCGCCGGCTGGCATTTGTCATGGCGTCTGCCGCTGGCGATGGCGATCCGCGATCTGATGCTGCCGGCGCTGTTTGTCGCCGCCTGGCTCGGCGACGAGGTCAAGTGGCGCGGCAGCACGGTCAGCGAAGCGAAGGTCAGGGGCTTGCGGATGCGCGAGCTGGCCGAGTTGCCGGCCTACGCCTACGCCCGCCGGCTCACCGACCGCTACCGCGAACGCTGGCGGCGCCGGTAGCGCTTACCCGGCTACCACCCGCCGTCGACGCCGATCGCCTGGCCGGTGACAAAGCCGGCCTCGTCCGAGGCGAGATAAGCGATCATCGAGGCGACCTCGTCGGGATCGCCAAAGCGGCCGATCGGGATGGCTTTCGAGCGCTCGCGGAAGCCGACCTCGAGATCTGCGCCGTATTCGCGGCGATTGGTGCTGATCGCCCGCGAGGTGCGGATCGGGCCGGGGCAGACGGCGTTGACGGTGATCCCGAACGGCGCGAGATCGAGCGCCAAGGACCTGGTGAAGCCGATGATCGCCGCCTTCGAGGCGGCGTAGGTCGCGCGCTTGGCGCCGGGGCGGAACGCCGCCTTTGACGAGACGCTAACGATGCGGCCCCATTTCGCCTTGCGCATCGCCGGCACCGCGGCGCGCGACATCAGGAACGCGCCCTTGGCGTTGACCCCCATCGTCAAATCCCAGGCACTGACCGGCACATCCTCGATCTCGTTGCGGTCGGCGCCTTGCGGCGCGCCGGCATTGTTGACCAGAATGTCGAGCCGCCCGTAGCGGGCGAGCACCTCGGCGACCATGCGGTTGGCATCGTCCTCGTTGCTGACATCGCCCAGCACCGACGAGGCGGCGCCGCCGGAAGCGGTGATCTGCTCGACGAGCGTATCGACCCCGCCCCAGTTGGTGTCGGTGTCCTCGGGCGCGTTGAACTCATTGGCGACGCCGGCCGCGCGCACATCCGACACGACGACGGCGACGCCTTTGGCGGCGAGGGCGCGGGCGGTCGAATTGCCGATGCCGATCGCCTTGCCGCAACCGGTGACGAGAGCGACGCGGGTGGGGTGGGGCATCGAAGTTTCCTCCTCCGGCAACAAGCGCCGCGGCAACAGTGCCGCGCCGGCCGTCGCAACTCAATCGCTATACGAAGCGCGATCCGCCGATTTGCGCGACGAGCGAAATCAGCAAAATTGACAAACGCCAGCGTTGCCCCCACCTACCACGCACATTCACCACCACTCCGGCGATCTGGCGCCGCCGTCCTTTCGGCGGCTTGGTTCGTCTATGCGCGATAGGGGATCAACGTGCGATCCGACATGTTCCGCGTCATCGTCGAGCGGCCGCGCTATCGCGGCCGGCCTACTCGCAAAGGTCGTCATCGCGACTTCGAGGCGCTTCCCGCCCACGAGGGAATGCGCCGCCGTCATGTTCTGTACTGGGGCGGCAAGGAGCTGAACGAGAACCTCGCGCCGCTGCGGCGCTACCTCGAAGGCCAGGTCGGCCGCCCGTGGAACAAGGTTTATTCGGAGATCTGCGCTGGCTTGCGCATCGACAACACCGTCCAGCGGCATGTGCGCGATCATCTCGACGATTTTGTCGCGGTCAAACCGCGGCGGCTCGACGGCTGGAGGCAACAAGGCGGGGTGTGGCGCCAGCCGCTTTATGTTGACGAGCGCGACGGGCTTCTGAAGCGCACCGACCGCCTGCGCAAAAAGCTGCGGGCCGGAAAGTGACCCGTTTCCCGCAAGCGGGAGGGGATCGCCCCTAGACCGGCCGGGTGCCCTTCAATTGGGTGCGGTGCATGAGGCGGCGGGCGCTGGGGTCGAACGCGTCGCGGCGGTGCATGGCGCAGCGATTGTCCCACCAGACGAGGTCGCCGACCTGCCAATCCTGCCGCCAGGTGTATTTCTCCTGCACCATGTGCGCCCACAGGTCGTCGAGCAGCTCCTCGCTCTCGGCCACGGGCAAGCCCATCACGTACGCGTTGATGCGGCGTCCGAGGAACAGCGACTTCTTGCCGGTCTCGGGATGGGTGCGGACCATCGGCTGATGCGCGCCGGGGACTTTCGACACGTCTTCGACGGTCTCGAAGCCCTTATGCGCCTTGCCGCCCGAGGAATGCGTCGCGGCATGGATCATGGTCAGCCCGTCGATGCGCTTCTTGGTGTCGGCCGGCAGGTCGTCATAGGCCGAATAGCAGTTGAGAAAATAGGTCGAGCCGCCGGCCGATGGCGGCGGACATTCCAATGAGCGCAGCAGGCTCGCGGCCGGGGGCACATCGACAAAGGAACTATCGGTGTGCCAGAAAGCCTCGCCGTCACCCAAGCCACCGATCGCCTTGCCGTTTTCGATGATGTTCGAGATCACCGAGATTTCCGGCGGCACTTCGGCCTTGCGGCCGTCGGTCTGAGTGTTCACCCCGTATTGCCTCTCGATGAGCTTTGCCGGGTTGAACTCCAATTCGCCGAACTGCCGGGTGAAGGCCATGTGCTGCGCATCGGTCATCGGCGCGCCGCGAAAGCGCAACACAAGATTGTCGAGCCAGGCCTTGCGGATCGCGTCGCGATCCTGGGTCGAGAGCGGTTCGCGGATATCGACGCCGGTGATGTCGGCGCCGCAGCCGGCGGCAAAGGGCTGAACTTCGACGGTCATATTCGTTCACTCCCGGTCAAAGGGTGACTCGGACTTAGTGATGGTGCGTCCTTCGAGGCTTTGCCTCGCAAAGCCCCTCAGGATGAGGGGATTTTTGATACCGCCACCAGCTTCCTCATGCTGAGGTGCTCGCGTCGGCGAGCCTCGAAGCACGCAGCGGCTACTCAGCCGCCTCATCAAGAACATCGACGCCGTAATCGTTGATCGAGACCCGCCAGTGGATGCGGTCTTCCTCGGGCGGGTAGTCGCCGGCGGCGCGATGATACGAGCAGCGATTGTCCCAGATGACGATGTCGCCCTTCTTCCAAACATGGTGGTATTCGGCCTCGGGCGTCACCATCGCTTCCTTCAGCTCGGCGATGATGTCGTCACCCTCTTCGCGCTCGACGCCGACAAAATCGACGATCTTGCCGGGGTCGAAATAGAGCGACTTGCGGCCGGTCTCCGGATGGGTGCGGAAGATCGGGTGGTAGACCGGCGTCCAGTCCTGATCCTCGGGGTTGAGGAGCCGCGCCTTGCCGCGCCGCCCGCCATAGGAGAAGGCGCCGACGACGCCGTCGAGCCTGTCCTTGAGGCGCTGCGGCAGCCGGTCATAGGCCGCATAGCCGCTGCAGAACAGCGTATTGCCGCCGCGGCTCGGCACCGCCA
>DATHCK010000222.1:0-5133 GCA_035319545.1 Allostellaceae bacterium
CCGCGCCGCGTAGCATCCCGGCGCGGCAAAATGGACGTGCAGATAAGCCGCGCGTGGACTGGCGAACAGCCGGTCGATCGCCCCCTCCAGTTCGCGCCCGTCGACGAGCTCGCGCTCGATCATCATCGCCGCCTCGTCAAACGAGCGCACCGCCAGCATCCGCGTGCGCAGTTGCTCGGGCACTTCGTCGATCGCGTCGAATTGCTTTTCGCCCTTGCGGACAAAGATCGCGAAGCGCATCCGATAGGGTGAGGCGACCGCGTGATGCTCGTAGTTTGTGAGGATCAGCTCGTCGCCGGGCGTCGCGTCGGTCAGGCTCACCCGGCAAGGCGAGTTCGTGACCGCGACGCGACGGACCGCGTCCCTCGCAGCGAGCTCTTCGTCCGACAGATCGAATAGCCGCGCAAACTCCTCAGCCGGCAAACCGGTGATGCGAAAGCTCATGGCTTCCTCCTCATGTTGATGAGGCGAACATGAAGCGGGTGGCGGCGATTATCTTCCCGACGATTGCGATGTCATTTGCGCTTAGTGTGCGGCGTCCCAGGTCCGGGCCCAGCCGGCGTCGACCACGAGCGGCACCGAGAGTTCGCAGCGCGGCGCACAGGCGCCTTCCATCACTTCCTTGACCAGCGAGGCCGTCGCCTGGACCTCGTCTTCGGGCGTCTCGAACAGCAGCTCGTCATGCACCTGGAGCAGCATCCGCGCCCTCAAGCCGGCGGCCTGTAGCGCTGCCGGGATGCGACCCATCGCTCGCTTGATGATGTCGGCGGCCGAGCCCTGCAGCGGTGCGTTGATCGCCTGCCGCTCAGCGCCCATGCGGCGCATCGGGTTGGCGTCGCGGATGCCGGGGATATAGCATTTGCGGCCGAAGATCGTCTCGACATAGCCGGCGGTGCGGCACTCGGCCTTGATCCGCTCCATATACGCGCGGATGCCGGGGAAGCGCTCGAAATAGAGGTCGATATAAGCTTTCGCCTCGGCCTGCGGCACGCCGATCTGATTGCCGAGCCCAAACGCGCTGATCCCATAAAGAATGCCGAAATTGATCGCCTTGGCGCGCCGGCGGATCAGTGGCGTCATTTGGTCGAGCGGCACGTTGAAGACCTCGCTCGCGGTTGCGGCATGGATGTCGTGACCGGCGAGGAAGGCATCTTTCAGCGACGGGATATCGGCGACATGCGCCGCGAGGCGCAGCTCAATCTGGCTGTAATCGGCTGACAGCAGGACATGGCCCGGTTCGGCGACAAAGGCTTGGCGGATCTTACGGCCTTCCTCGGTGCGCACCGGGATGTTCTGCAGGTTGGGATCATTCGATGAAAATCGACCGGTTGTCGCCACAGTGAGCGCGTAGGTCGTATGGACGCGCTGGTCCTCGGGATCGATCTGATCGACAAGCGCATCGGCATAGGTCGATTTGAGCTTGGTGAGTTGGCGCCATTCGAGGACCCGGCCGGGCACAGGATGCAGCGGCTGCAACTGCTCGAGGATCGAGGCGTCGGTCCCGTAGGCACCAGTCTTGCCCTTCTTACCGCCGGGCAGGTTCAGCTTGTCGAACAGGACGTCGCCCAATTGCTTGGGCGAACCGATGTTAAACTCGCTGCCGACATCGCGATAGATCGAGGCTTCGATATCTATGATGCGCTTGGCGAAATCGACCGACAACTCGCCGAGCGCACCGCGATCGACCTTGATCCCGGCGTGCTCCATCGCGGCGACGGTTGGCACGAGCGGTCGCTCGATCGTTTCGTAGAACGCATCCATGTGCTCGGCGACGAGCCGCCCCTTGAGATGCGCGTGCAGGCGGAACGCCGCGTCGGCACGCTCGGCCGCGAAGTCGCGCGCCGCTTCCGCGGGAACTTCGGCGAATGAAATGAGGCTTTTGCCGCTGCCGACCAGCTCCTTCAACGGTTTGAGCTCGTGTCCCGCGGCGCGGCTGACAAGGCCCTCAATGTCGTGATCGAACTGCCCGCCATCGAGCACATAGGACATCAGCATCGTGCAGTCATAAGGCGCAACCCCGATGCCGTGGCGCAGCAGCAGGCGTGCGGCGCCCTTCATGTCGTGGCCGATCTTCAACGTGAAGCGGTCTTCGAGGAGCGGCTTGAGGCGCCCAAGCACCTCGCTTGCCGGTAACGCATTAGAGCCCGGCGCGGCAAGGTCAAGACTCGTCTGACCGCTGTTCGCCTGGTGCGCGAGCGGCACATAAGCCGCGAGACCCGGCCCGAGCGCCAGCGCGACCCCCGTCAAGCCAGGTGCCGGATGGATCGCGACCATCCCCGCCTCCTCGGCCGCCTCGATCCAGTGCTCGAGCCCTTCGAGCGTGTCGATCAGTGCATATTTGCGCTCATTGCCGAACGGCGCGATCTCCGGAATGACCGGCTCACTCGCCGTCAGTTCCTCTGCGGTGACTGGCGCCGCACCGGCGAGGCGCTGTGCCATGCGGGTGCCGAGCGTGCGGAACTCCATCTCCCTGAGCCAGGGCAGCAGCACGTTCGGGTCGATCGGCTTGACCGCGAGATCGGTGAGCGGGCAGGGCAACGGCACGTGGCTGTCGAGGGTGACGAGCTCGCGCGACAGCCGCGCTTTCGCGGCATGCTCGATGAGTGACTCGCGCCGTTTCGGCTGCTTGATCTCGGAGGCGTGCTCCAGCAGCGTTTCAAGGTCGCCGTAGACGTTGATGAGCTCCGCCGCGGTCTTGACCCCGATCCCCGGCACGCCGGGCACGTTGTCGACGCTGTCGCCGCACAGCGCCTGCACCTCGATGACCTTGTCGGGGCCGACGCCAAACCGTTCGCGCACCTCCGCGTCGCCGATCGGCCGGTTCTTAATCGGGTCGAGCATGGTCACCCGCTCGCACACCAGCTGCATCATGTCCTTGTCGGACGAGACGATGGTGACGATCGCGCCGGCCTCCTCAGCCTCGCGCGCATAGGTCGCGATCAAGTCGTCGGCTTCGAAGTTCTCCATCTCGATGCGGCACACGCCAAATGCCGCGGTCGCGTCGCGCACCAGCTTGAACTGCGGGATGAGGTCGGCGGGCGGGTCGGGCCGCTGCGCCTTATATTGATCGTAGATCTGGTTGCGGAACGAGCTCCCGGAATGGTCAAACACGACCGCGATATGATCGGCGTCGGTCTCCGAGAGGAGCTTCGCCAGCATATTCGAGAAGCCGAGCACGGCCGAAGTCGGCGTCCCGTCGGAGCGGGTCAGCGGAGGCAGCGCGTGGTAGGCGCGAAAGATGAAGCCCGAGCCATCGATCAGATAGACATGGCGCGGCGCGAGGCTTGTGCCGTCGTGACCCAGAGCGGGGCGATGCTCGGTGGGGGTGACGTCGTTCACGCCGGCTTCTCCACGATCTCAGCGCCATGGGCTTGCGCGGCGCGATTGACGAACAGCCGCGAGCAATAGGGGCATTCGGCCCGCCCCGACGGCGCCAGGTTCAGAAAGACGCGCGGGTGGCCGAGCGCGCCACCGCTGCCGCTGCAGGCGGTGACCATCTCGTCGATCTCGATGGTTTCAAAGGGGACCATGGGCCATCCGAATTGCTGGGCGCCTTGCCGGGCGACAATGCCGCGAAGGGGCAGATTGACCGCTCGCCAGGCCGAATGATACGCGTTGCGCCGGGAGTTTCAAATATGGGGCCGAAGGTTTTCGGCACGCGAATGTGGGTGCTGCGTGGTCATCGGCGTCTGCTGGCCGGCGCTGCTTGCGCCCTGCTGACGACGGTGCAGGTTGCCTGCGCGCCGAACGATACCGACGCGCCAGGCCCGCAGATGGCCGCGATCGAGCCGGTTCCGTCGCACTTGCCGCACCCGGCGCTGACCGACGCCGTTTTCACCACGACGGACGATAAGGTTCTGCCGCTGCGGCGCTGGTTGCCGGATGATGGCGCGCCGCCGAGGGCGGTGATCCTCGCGCTGCACGGCTTCAATGATTACAGCAACGCCTTTGATGCGCCAGCCAGGCGATGGGCAAAGGATGGCATCGCCACCTATGCCTATGACCAACGCGGCTTTGGCGGTGCCCCGGGGCGCGGCTTCTGGCCGGGCAGCGACGCCCTAGCCACCGACGCGGTGACGGCGGCGACCTTGCTGCGGACGAAATATCCGCACACCCCGCTCTACCTGCTCGGCGAAAGCATGGGCGGCGCCATGGCGGTCCTCGCCGCGACTGGCACTAACGGTATCCGGCCGGCCGAAGTCGACGGTGTCATCCTCTCGGCGCCCGCGGTGTGGACGCGCGAATCGATGCAGTTTGTGCCGCGCCTTGCGCTGTGGACTGGGGTGCGGATGTTCCCCGGCGCGCTCTTTACCGGCGAGAGCCTGCACATCCTTGCCTCGGATAACATCCCGATGCTGATCGCGCTTGGTAATGATCCGATGGTCATCAAGGCGACACGCGTTGATGCGATGTACGGTTTGGTGAACCTGATGGATCAGACGATCGACGCGGCGCCGCGCCTCACCGCGCCGCTCTTGGTGATGTATGGCGCGCATGATGCGGTGATCCCGGCTGATCCGGTGCGGGCCTTTGTCGACGCGCTGCCGGCGGCCAGCGCGCGGGGCGACCGCTTTGCCTATTACCAAAACGGCTATCACATGCTGATGCGCGACCTCGAAGGGCCGACGGTCGCTGACGATGTCGCTAGCTGGGTGCTCAACCGGCCCGCCGCGCTGCCCTCGCGCGCCGACTGGATCGAGACCGACCGGCCGTGGCCGCCGCTCGGCGCTGGCGGTTGAGGCCTTGCGCGGTGCGAGCGTTGGGCGTAATCAGCGCAGCGGCGCGGACCCGTAGCTCAGCTGGATAGAGCGCTGCCCTCCGAAGGCAGAGGTCGTACGTTCGAATCGTATCGGGTCCGCCAGAATTTTCGGAAGCGCAGGGCAGTACGGCGATGCGGCGGAAGTGCCCCGGGTAGCAGCGACGCGCCCTGGCCCACCCCCTGCCGTCTTTCCGCGGCCGCGGCAGGGTCTGTCGCATGGGGGCGGTTCAGGAAGTCTCTGGAGCGTCGAAACGACACGCCGAAGCACACCCGTCGAGGCATGGACGCCCGCCCAGGCCGCACAACGCACGTCAATTAGCCTCGCCCGCTTGTGTTAATGATCTCGGGGCTGGTTACCGTCCGTTTGCCCCATG
>DATHCK010000223.1:0-19225 GCA_035319545.1 Allostellaceae bacterium
AGCTCGTTCTTGTCCAGCGGCCGCACGATGTAGTCGTTGGCGCCGAGATCGAGGCCCTTGGCGAGCCGCGGCAACTCCCCTTCATCGGCGAGAAGCAGGATGGGGAGCTGGCGGAACGACTCGGAAGCGCGCCATTGCGACACCAGCCGCAGCGGGTCGCCGTCCGGCATCGCCAGGCTCAGGATGATCAGCTCGATCGATTCGTCGAGCACGGCGTTCGCTTCGTCGCCACTACCGACCTGCCGCACGCTTTGGGCAAGCGGCGCCAGCGTCTCGGCGATGCGGGAGGCGCCAAAGCCCTGCTGCTCGACGAGGAGGATGCGCGCGCCGTTGATCGCCTCGGCCGGCTCACCTGGCTCTTCGCCGGAGCCAAAGCGGCCGCAGATTTCTTCGCGCAGGCGGAGCTCCTCCATCATCCGCTTCAGCCGCACCAGCGAGCGCACGCGGGCGAAGAGCGCGATGTCGTTGACCGGCTTTGTCAGAAAATCGTCGGCGCCGGCTTCGAGGCCGCGCAATCGGTCGGCGATGTCGCTCAGCGCGGTCACCATGACGACCGGGATGTCGGTGGTGCGTGGATTGGCTTTCAAGCGCCGGCACACCTCAAAGCCGTCCATGCGCGGCATCATCACATCGAGAAGGATGATGTCGGGCAATTCGGATTCGGCGAGATCAAGCGCGGTCGGCCCGTTGAACGCCGGGACGACCTGAAAATATTCGCTCGACAGTTTGGCTTCGAGCAGTTTGACGTTGAGCTCAACGTCGTCGACGACAAGCACGCGCGCGGTCATGGTAGGGCTGCCGGTCTGGGGTTGAACGGAAGCGGCGCGATCACGCTAGGAAACGTTCCACCGTACGAAGGAAGCTGGCGACAGAGATCGGCTTCGCGATGTAGGCCTCGCAACCGCCGCCTCGGATCTTCTCCTCATCGCCCTTCATCGCGAACGCGGTCACCGCGATCACCGGGATGGCGCGAAGATCATCGTCCTCCTTGAGCCACTTGGTGACTTCGAGGCCGGAGATCTCGGGCAGCTGGATGTCCATCAAGATCAGGTCGGGACGGTGCTGGCGCGCCAGCTTTAACGCCTCGACGCCGTCGCGCGTCTGCAGCGTGTTGTACCCGTGCGCTTCGAGCAGGTCGTTGAAAAGCTTCATGTTGAGATCGTTGTCCTCGACGATCAGCACCTTTTTTTGGCACTGCTTGCCGGAGCCGTGATCCCCATTCACAAGTTCCAACGTCATTCTCGTATGACCCCACAGATGGCGCCGATCAGCGAAACCCGACAACCGGCGCATGGCCCACGTCACCATCCAATCGCGATTTTTAGGGAGAGTGGCTTAAGAAAAGGTAAGGATGACGGGTTTCTTTCGCCCGTCGCTGGCCGGTCAGGACAACACGGGATTTGCACGTTAGCGCCGACTGATTTACAGAAGAACAAAGTGAGACCACGAGTCGCATCATGAGCGCAGGGTTTCGCATTGGCGTCGATCTCGGCGGCACGAAGATCGAGGCCGCGGCGGTCGACCGTGATGGCCGTGCGCTCGCGCGCCGCCGAATCCCGACACCAGCGGGCGATTATGCCGGCACGGTCGCGGCGGTCGCGGGGCTGGTTCGCGGCATCGAGGCCGAGCTGGGTGGCCGGTTGACTGTCGGAATCGGCATACCGGGCACGCTCATCGCCGATACCGGGCTCGTCAAAAACGCCAATTCGACCTGGCTGATCGGCCGGCCGCTCGGCCGTGATCTCGAAGCCGCGCTCGGCCGCCCCGTGCGTCTGGCGAACGACGCCAATTGCTTCGCGCTCAGCGAGGCGAGCGACGGGGCGGCGGCGGGGCTCGGCAATGTTTTCGGGGTGATCCTCGGCAGCGGGGTCGGCGGCGGGGTGGTGATTGGCGGCCGCATCGTCGGCGGCGCGAACGCGATCGCCGGCGAGTGGGGGCACAACCCCTTGCCCTGGCCGCGCGCGGACGAATTGCCGGGGCCGGCCTGCTACTGCGGCTGCAGCGGGTGCGTCGAGACGTTTCTGTCCGGTCCCGGTCTCGCCCGCGACCATCGCGCGCATGGCGGCGGCGAGACGAGCGGCGAGGACGTCGTAGCCGGCGCCGCGGCGGGCGATCCAACTTGCCGCGCGACGCTCGACCGCTACGCCGAGCGGCTGGCCCGCGCGCTGGCCCATGTCGTCAACATCCTCGATCCCGAAGCTATCGTGCTTGGCGGCGGGCTGTCGGGGATCGCCAGCCTTTACGACGCGGTGCCCCGCCTTTGGGGCAAATTCGTCTTCTCCAACACCGTGCGCACGCGACTTCTGCCGCCCAAGCATGGCGATTCGAGCGGCGTGCGCGGCGCCGCCTGGCTGTGGCGGCCGGAAGAAGCCGCCGAGTGGACGTCATGAAGGCGCTCTGCCGCGACTGCGGCGCGCTCGCCGACGCGGCGGCCGAAGCCGGGCGCTGCGCGGCTTGCGGCTCGCCGCGCGTGGTGACGCATCCCGAGCTCGATGCGCTGTCGATCGCGCATATCGATTGCGACGCGTTCTACGCGACGGTCGAAAAGCGCGACCGCCCAGAACTGGCGGAGCAGCCGGTCATTGTCGGCGGGCGACAGCGCGGGGTCGTGCTTGCCTGCTGTTATGTCGCGCGGCTTTACGGCGTGCGCTCGGCGATGCCGATGTTCAAGGCGCTCGCAGCATGCCCGCACGCCGTGGTGATCAGCCCGGACATGGCGAAATACCGCGAGGTGGGCCGTGCCGTGCGCGCCGAGATGCGGCGCCTGACACCGCTTGTCGAGCCGCTGTCGATCGACGAGGCGTTTCTCGATCTTACTGGCACGGCACCAGCGAACGGCATGGCGCCCGCGCAAGCCCTAGTGGCGCTGGCGCGGCGGATCGAGGCGAATCTCGGCGTCACCGCCTCGATCGGGCTCAGCTACAACAAGTTCCTGGCGAAAATCGCTTCCGACCTCGACAAGCCGCGCGGCTTTGCGGTGATAGGCCGCGGCGATGCGCCCGGCTTTCTCGCCGACAAGCCGGTCGGGCTGTTGTGGGGCGTCGGCCAGGCGACGCAGCGCCGTCTCGCGGCTGACGGGATCGCGCTGATCGGTCAGCTCCGCGCGCTCGACGATGGGGAATTGGCGCGCCGCTATGGCAAGATGGGCGCGCGGCTGGCGCGCCTCGCCCGCGGCGAGGACGCGCGACAAGTCGAAGCCGCATCGCAGACCAAATCGATCTCGGCCGAGACCACTTTCGCCCAAGACGAAAGCGACGCCGAGGCGCTGGCGCGCCGGCTGTGGCCGCTCTGCGAGGAGGTTTCCGCACGGCTGAAGGCGTCGGGACTGGCGGCCGGCACCGCGACCCTCAAGCTCAAGACCAGCGATTTCCGCATCCGCACGCGCTCGCGCAAGCTCGCCGACCCGTCGCAGCTTGCCGACACGCTGTTCCGCACCGCCCGCCATCTGCTCGAAGCCGAGGCCGACGGCGCGACGCGCTTTCGCCTGATCGGCGTCGGCGCCGATGCGCTGGTCAACGCCAACGACGCCGATATGCCGACGCTCTTCGATCAACAGGACGGCAGGTCGCGCCGGCTCGAACGCGCGCTCGACGACATCAAGAGCCGCCTCGGCGACGGCGCGGTGAAAATGGGACGGGCGATTTAGTTAGCGCGCTCGCCCCCTCCGAGCTCGCTTGCGGCGCCAGCTGTAGTCAAACGGATGCCCCGCCGCCCTTCATTTCAGCAATGCGGCTTGCCGAGTGGCTCGATTCTGATGAGCTTGGCGTTGATCGTGTAGTCGCCGTAATCGATGGTCATATCGCGCGAGATGCCGTTGTCGAGCAGCAGCATGCCGAGCTCGTAATCCGGCGTCTCGGAATTCGGGTCCGATGGAAAGAAGGCAAGCCGGATGCGCCAGCCCGGTCGCTGCAGGACGGGATCGTTGAGCGAGGGGTCGGGCGCGTCGCCGTTCTTCGCGGCTTGATCGCCCTTGGGATCAGTCGCGTGCTTGACCTCGGCGGCGTCCTTGGCGTCACTGTTGGCCTTCTGGTCGGCGCTGGAGTCGACCTTTTTGCCGATCACCGCCGAGACCAGCACCGCGCCCTCGACGGTGGCGCCGTCGAACACCTGCCGCGCGACGAAATCTTCGCCAGCCTTGGCCTTCTCGATCAGAAGGATCGTGTGCGCGCTCGGGAACAGCGCGCCGGGCGGTAGTTTCATGGTCTGCGGGTGCGGCTTCTCGAAGGTGATCGTGCCGCCCTTGCCGGGCCCGTCGAGCTGCGCCGAACCGCGGATTTCCTCGTCGACCGAGCCGTTACGGGTTTCCTTCTGATTGAAGCGGTACTGCAGCCCGTCTTTCGATTCCCAGGTCACGAAATTCGAGTCGATGTTGACGTCCTGCGACTCGGAATAGTTGATCGTCAGCCGATAGCGCTGCTCGACCGTCCATCCGTCACAGGTCTCGCCCCACTGGTAGCCCATCTCGCCATGCGCGCCAGTGACACCGGAATCGGTCTTCGCGTGCGCGAGGTTCATCGCATAGAGCGCGCGATGGGCGGCGATCTGGACGCCGTTTGGCGCCGACGTAGCCTCGACGGCCGAAGCCGCACCGCTCCATACCCACACCGACGCCAGCACCGCCGCGCCGCATGCACCAAGCCATCGCTCGTTCATCGATTACCGATCCTTCTCACCCACCGCTCCATTCGAAGCGGCGCACCAACTCTACGAACGTCCGCCACGCGCCGGCGGCAAATCCAATCGAATGTGCAATTCCTTGAGGCGCGCGGCCGGGATCGGCGACGGCGCCTGCATCAGCAAATCTTGCGCCTGCTGGTTCATCGGAAAGGCGACGACCTCGCGCAAATTCGGCTCGTTGGCGAGCAGCATAACGATGCGGTCGATGCCCGGCGCCGAGCCGCCATGCGGCGGCGCGCCGTATTTGAACGCGTTGAGCATGCCGGCGAACCGTGTCTCGACCTCTTCCCGCGAATAGCCGGCGATCGCGAAGGCCTTGTACATGATATCGGGGCGATGATTGCGGATCGCGCCCGACGACAACTCGGTACCGTTGCACACGATGTCGTACTGGAACGCGTTGATCGTCAGGGGGTCCTGGCTTTCGAGCGCCTCGAGCCCGCCTTGCGGCATCGAGAACGGGTTGTGGCTGAAGTCGATCCTGCCCGTCTCCTCGTTCAGCTCGTACATCGGGAAATCGGTGATCCAGCAGAATTCGAAGCAATCCTTGGCGCTGAGCCCCAGCTCGCTGCCGATTCTGAGGCGCGCCGGATTGGCGAACGGCAAGAAACTCTTAGGCTGCCCGGCAACAAAAAACACCGCGTCGCCGTCCTTGAGGCCCAGCGCCTGACGCAGCGCCTCGGTGCGCTCGGGCCCGAGATTGCGCGCCACCGGCCCCGCGCCTTCGCCGTCGCGGAAGAAAATGTAGCCGAGGCCGGGCTGGCCTTCCTCCTGCGCCCATGAGTTCATCCGGTCGCAAAACGCGCGGTTGCCACCGCCCGGCGCCGGGATCGCGCGCACCCGCACGGCGGGATCGCCGTCGATCATCCCAGCGAAGATGCGAAACCCCGAGCCGCGAAACGTCTCGGTGACGTCGCTGATCTCGATCGGGTTGCGCAAATCGGGCTTGTCGCTCGCGTAGCGCAGCATTGCGTCGGCGTAGGCGATGCGGCGGAACGGCGCCGGGCTCACCGTGCGACCATTGGCGAACTCCTCGAAGACACCGTGCAGCACGGGCTCGATTGCCGCGAAGACATCCTCCTGCGTCACAAAGCTCATCTCGAAATCGAGCTGATAGAATTCACCCGGCGCGCGGTCGGCGCGGCTCGCCTCGTCGCGAAAGCAAGGCGCGATCTGGAAATAGCGGTCGAAGCCGGCGACCATCAGCAGCTGCTTGAACTGCTGCGGCGCCTGCGGCAGCGCGTAGAACTGGCCGGGATGCAGCCGGCTTGGCACATAATAGGGCCGCGCGCCTTCCGGCGAGTCGGCGGTGAGGATGGGGGTCTGAAACTCCATGAACCCCTGTTCGATCATCCGCCGGCGGATCGAGGCGATGACCTGCGAGCGCAGCACGATATTGGCGTGCACCCGCTCGCGCCGGAGATCGAGGAAGCGATACGCGAGCCGCATCTCCTCCGGATAGTCGGCGTCGGCATTGACCGGCAGCGGCAGCGGCTCGGCCGCAGACTGCACGGTGAGCTCGGCGATGACCAGTTCGACCTCGCCGGTCGGGATATTCGGGTTCACCGTATCGTCGGATCGCGCGACCACCTTGCCGGTCACCGTGATGACGCTTTCGAGCCGCAGCGCGTCCGCCGCCGCAAACAGCGGTGACGACACGTCGATCACGCATTGCGTGACGCCATAATGGTCGCGCAGGTCGACAAACAGCAGCTGACCGTGGTCGCGCTTGCGGTGCACCCAGCCCGACAGACGCGCGCTCTGCCCGGCGTTGCCGAGGCGCAGTGCGCCACAAGTATGGGTGCGGTAGGCGTGCATCGCCGTCAGATTCCTTGCCTGAATTCCCATATGCGGCGAAAGCGCGGAAGACGCACGGATCGCTCGCGCTTGTCAAGCTGAGCGCCCGCATGGCCGGGCCGATTTGTACGACCCTAGTTCCACGGGCGGAAAAGCCACGATCGGAGGCGGCAATCCCCGACAGCCCAGCATCTCCCCGCGCCAAGCCGGCCGGGGACATCGTCGCCTGATTGTGGCAGGAAGCGGAAAGCCTGTTGCCCGCTTAGCCGGGCTTTCTATAGTGCCCGTCAATGAGCCTGATTACCGATAGCGCCGCGCTCGCGCAGTTTTGCGAGCGCCAGAAGGGCGCGCAGTTTATCACCGTCGATACCGAGTTCATGCGCGAACGCACCTATTGGCCGATTTTGTGCCTGGTGCAGGTGGCGGGACCGGAGGAAGCCGTAGCGATCGACGCCCTGGCGCCCGGCATTGACCTCGGGCCGTTGCTCACGCTGATGAACGACCGCGCGACCCTGAAGGTGTTCCACGCAGCACGGCAGGATCTCGAGATCTTCTTCCATCTGTCGGGCGCCGTGCCGGAGCCGCTGTTCGACACGCAAATCGCCGCGATGGTCTGCGGCTTTGGCGATGCGGTGAGTTACGAGACCCTGGTCCGCAAGCTGGCCGGCGCTTCTCTCGACAAGGCATCGCGTTTTACCGACTGGTCGCACCGGCCGCTCACCGAGCGCCAGATCGACTATGCGCTGGGCGACGTCATTCACCTGCGCACGGTCTATGAACGGCTGCAGCAGCGCCTGGCCGAGAACGGCCGCGCAAGCTGGTTCGCCGAGGAGATGGCGGCGCTGGCGGATGCCTCCCTCTACCGCACCGAACCGGCCGAGGCGTGGCAGCGTTTCCGCCTGCGCGGCCGCGCCGATTCGCGTTTTCTCGCGGTGCTGCGCGCGCTTGCCGCCTGGCGCGAGGCGGCGGCGCAGCAGCGCGATCTGCCGCGCGGACGCATCCTGCGCGACGAGGCGGTGATCGAGATCGCCAGCCACGCGCCGCAACGGGTCGAGACGCTGGCGCGCACGCGCAGCCTCCCCAGAGGCGTCGCCGAAGGCCGGCTTGGCCAGGAAATTCTCGACGCCGTCAAACAAGGGCTCGCCGACAAGAACCCGCCCGCGGCGGTGCCGCAAAAGGCACAGAACCCGCCGGGGCTCGGCCCGCTGATCGAATTGTTGCGGGTGCTGCTGAAGCAACGCTGCGAAGATTTCGAGGTGGCGCAGCGCCTCGTTGCGTCATCCGACGACCTCGAAGCCATCGCCGCCGACGACAAAGCCGAAGTGCCCGCCTTAAGCGGCTGGCGCCGCGAGGTGTTCGGTGCCGATGCGCTCGCCCTGAAGCATGGTGCGCTGGCGCTGACCGTCGGGCGCAACCGCATCGAGTTGGTGCCGCTGCCCGAGAACGAAAGCGCATCGGCAAGGAACCCGTAACGCGCCGACCGCGTTTCCTTGCCGTCCACTTTCTGGTGAGGAACCGCAGATGACGCGACGTTTTCCCATCCTCGGCGCGATCGCCATCGTTTTAGGCCTTGTCACCGCCGCGCCGCGCGGCGATGCCGCGGTCGACCCGCGCGCCTTCGTCGCCGATCTCGGCAATGAGGGCATCCAAACTCTAGGCCCCCAGGTCACGACGCAGGAGCGCGTCTCCCGCCTTTATAAGCTCTTTGAAGGAGATTTTGACGTCAGCGGCATTGGCCGGTTCGCGATCGGCCGCTATTGGGAGGCGTTCAGTCTCGAACAGCAGCAGGAATTTCAACGGCTGTTCCAGGATTACACGGTACATGCTTACGCCGACAAACTCGGAAAATTCGGCGGCGCGCAGTTTAAGGTTACCGGCAGCGAGCCTTCGGCGGACGGCGTTGTGGTCCACAGCGAAGTCATCCGCGCCGACGGCCATCCTGTACAGATCGACTGGCACCTCATTTCGGCCAGCGACGGTTACAAGGTCAGCGACGTGTATGTTGATCAAGTCAGCATGAAGATCTCGCAGCGCGATGAATTCGCCAAGATCATCCAGAACAATGGCGGCCAGCCAGCAGCGCTGCTCGCCGTGATGCGTCAACAGCTGCGCGACAAGGATACCGCGCCGCCAACGCCGCTTCCGGCGCTATAACGACCTACGCGAGAGCCGGTTTGCGCGCGCGGCGGCGCGCGGTGCGTGGGTTGAGACCGAGCGCCCGCGACAGGGCCGCCAGCCGACGTTCGACGGCCTCCCCCTGGAACAACCTGCCGTGCGCCGGAAATTCGAGCAGCAATATTTCATTGTCGCGCGACAGCCGAACGTCCTTCAGGAGATCGAGCGCGCCGCCGGAGAGCGTGTAGGCGAGCCGCAGCGCGAGCCCTAGGCTGCGCGCTTCGGCAGCTTCGCCGTCATCGAGCAGCGGCCTGGTCGGCGCCTTGATCGGATCGTCCGGCGCGCCGCCGTAGCGGGCATGCAGCACTGAGGCGATAAAGACCCGCTCGGCGTGGTCGATCGCACCGATCGGCATGCGCAAGCTGCGCATGAACGCCTGCTCGGCGCGGTAATCGGGATGTTCGGTCCAGGCGATGTCGCTGAGCCAGCAAGCGGCGCGGTGCAAGCGGCGCGATGATGGCGGCAGCTCGCCGAACACCGGCGCCGTCCACTGCTCTAGCAGGTCGCCGTCGCTGCGGCCCGGACTCTGGCTGATCGCCACACCCCGGCAGGCGGCGATGAGCGGGTCAGTGTCGAACTGTGTCGGCAGCAGGCTGTAGGCATAGCCCTCGCGCAACCCGTAAGCGGAAAACACGATGCGTTCGGCTCCGCCGACGGCGAGCAACTCGTTGAGGATCAACGCCCCCAACGGCACCAGCTCGAGGCGCTTGCGGTTGATCGCGGTGATCCGCTCCAGCGAGCGCCGCGACATTCCGGCGAGGATTTCGAGGAAAGCCTCTGCCGAGCGGCGATGCACCGTGTACTGATGAATGATGTGCAGCGGGTAGTGCGCCTGCTCCATGTGGAGCCGGGCGATCGCTCGCCAGGCGCCGCCGACAAGATAGAGCGGCTTGCCATAGGCGGCGCGCAACAGATTGGCGCTGCCGACATGGCGCCTCACCGCATCGAGCAGTGACCGCGGGTTGTCGATAAATTCGGCGAGGCGCAGCGGCCCGAGCGGCAGGGAAATGCCCTCGCCGATCGCGGGCTCGCCATTGACCGCGGAGGGGCCGGCGATCCGCACCAGCTCCACCGAGCCGCCGCCCAGATCGCCCACCACGCCATCCGCGCCCGGAATCCCGGCCAGCACCCCCGCCGCCGACAGCTGCGCCTCTTCCGATCCATTGACAATGCGCACCGGCAGCCCGCATCGCCGCTCGATGTCGGCGGCGAACTCCTCGCCGTCGCTCGCCTCGCGCACCGCGGCGGTGGCGATGCCCATCAGGTGGCCGGCATCGAGGGCGCGCGCCAAGGCGACGAAGCGCTGAATATTGTCGCGGGCAAGCTCGATGCCCTCGCGGTTCAACCGCCCGGTGCGGGCGATGCCGCGGCCGAGCCCGCACATGACCTTTTCGTTGAGCAACGGCAGAAGCGTCGCGCCAAGCCGCTCGAAGACGACAAGACGCAGCGAGTTCGACCCGATATCGATGACCGCGATCCGGTCGGAGGATAGCGTCGCGTTATGATCCGGCATCAGCGCGGCAATCACCTCATCTAGCGACGAGTCGCGGCTGGCGCCGCCGCAACGCCCTGCCCCGTCCCGAGAGGCTGGGGTTCGTCATGAAATAAGTGTGCGCGGAGAACTCGTCGTCGAGCGGCGCGCGGCTATAGGTGCCGTCGGCCGCCAGCGTCCAGCTTTGCAGCGTATCGCGCAGGTTCGACACAAGTATCTCGTCGAGCACCTGGCGATGCACCGTCACATTCTCGATCGGCACCAGTGCTTCCACCCGACCGTTCAGGTTACGCGGCATCCAGTCGGCCGAGCTGATGAACACCAGCGCCTGATCCGACGGCAGCCGGTTGCCGTTGCCAAAGGCCAGAATGCGGCCATGCTCGAGAAACCGGCCCACGATGCTCTTGACCCTGATGTTTTCCGACATGCCAGGAACGCCGGGGCGCAGGCAACAAATCCCGCGCACCACCAGATCGATCGACACCCCCGCCTGTGACGCGCGATAGAGATGATCGATAATCGCCGGGTCGACGAGCTGGTTCATTTTCGCCCAGATTTGCGCGGGCTTGCCGATCCGGGCATTGTCGATCTCGGCTTCGATCAGCGAGTCGATTCGCTCGCGCAGGTTGACCGGCGCGATCGCGATCTTTTCGAGCTTCGCCGGGGTCGCGTAGCCGGTCATGAAATTGAACAGCCGCGCCGCGTCCTGACACAGCGCCGCGTCGCAGGTGAAGAACGAGAGGTCGGTGTAAACCCGCGCCGTGTAGGGGTGGTAATTGCCAGTCCCGTAATGGACGTACGAGCGCAGCTCGCCGCCTTCGCGACGCACCACCAGCGACACCTTGGCGTGGGTCTTGAGCTGCAGAAAGCCGTAGACCACTTGCACGCCGGCGCGCTCGAGGTCGCGCGCCCAGCGGATGTTCGCCTCTTCGTCGAACCGCGCCTTCAGCTCGATCATCGCGGTAACGGATTTCCCGGCTTCCGCCGCCTCGGCGAGCGCGCGCACGATCGGGCTGTCGTTGCTGGTGCGGTAAAGCGTCTGCTTGATCGCCACCACCGCCGGGTCGTGCGCCGCCTGCCGCAGGAACTGCACGACGACGTCAAAGCTCTCATATGGATGGTGGACGATGATGTCCTTCTGGCGGATCGCCGCGAAGCAATCGCCGCCGAAATCGCGGATGCGCTCGGGGAAGCGCGCGTTGTAGGGCGTGAACAACAGATCGGGCCGGTCGTGGGTGATGAGCTCAGCCGTCGCGTCGAGGCCGAGGATGCCCGCGGTGGCGAAGATGTCGGTGGCGGCCGCATCGAGCTTCTCGATCAGGAACTCACGCAGCTCCGCCGGCATCCGCGCGTCGAGCGCCAAGTGAATGACGTGGCCGCGACGCCGCTGCTTCAGCGCGATCTCGAACACCTGGACGAGGTCTTCGGCCTCTTCCTCGATTTCAACCTCGCTGTCGCGCAGCACGCGGAACATGCCCTGGGCGAGTACCGCGAAGCCCGGAAACAGGTGGTCGAGGAAAAGCCCAATCATCTGCTCGACCGGCAGATAGCGGATGCGCTCACCCGGCAGGCGGATGAAGCGCTCGACCGAGCTCGGAATGAGGATCAGCGCCTGCAAGCGGTGCGAGTCGCTCACCCGCTCGAGCTGCAGCGCCAGCCCGAACCCGCGATTGGCGACAAACGGAAACGGATGCGCGGGATCGAGCGCGAGCGGCGTCAGGACCGGGAAGATGTCGGCCTCGAAGCGCTTTTCGAGCCAGGTGCGGTCACCGGGTTCGAGATCGGTCGGCTCGACGATGCCGATCCCCGCCGCGCCGAGCTGCAGCCGCATGGAATTCCAGGCGGTCTGCTGGTCGCGCATTAGTGTGTGCGCGCGCTGGTAGATGGCGTCGAGCTGCTGCGCCGGGGTCAGCCCGTCCTGGCTCATCGTGACGATGCCCGCCTGTTGCTGACCTTTAAGGCCAGCGACGCGGACCATGTAGAACTCGTCGAGGTTGCTGGCCGAGATCGACAGGAAGCGCAGCCGCTCCAATAGCGGATGGCGTTCGTTCTCGGTCTCTGCCAGGACGCGCTCGTTGAACGCGAGCCATGACAGCTCGCGGTTGAAGAAGCGCGTCGGCGAGTCGAGCTCGGCCGGCCGCATTTCAAGGATCTGCGCACCCTCGCTCAAAGTCTCTCCTTCGGTCCTCCCCTTCTTGGGGCAGGGTAACGTGGCGAGTTTACCGTCCAGTGACGGTGCTGTCATGCGCGGGGACTTGATGACCGCGGCAATCACCGCGGTGTAGAAGGGACACGAAGGGCTTGGAGGAAGAGCGGCATGATCCGCGCTGCGGTGGTGGGCATCGGGCATTGGGGACGAACCCTGGTCAATGCGGTGCAGGGCAGAAGCGACAAAATCCGCTTTACCGCCGGGCACACGCGCACCCGCGCGAAGGTCGAGACGTTCTGCGCCGAGAAGGGCATCGCGCTCGCCGAGAGCCTCGACCAGATTCTCACGGACCCGGAGATCGACGCGGTCTATTTCGCGACGCCGCACAGCGAGCACGGCGGCCATGTCGAGCGTGCCGCGGTGGCCGGCAAGCATGTCTTTATGGAAAAGCCCTTCACCCTCGACCGCAAAAGCGCCGCTGCAGCGCTCGAGGCGGTGGCGCGTGCCGGTGTGGTGCTTGGCGTCGCCTATCCGCGCCGCTTTCATCCGGGCATGAAGGAGCTGAAGTCGCGCATCGACAGCGGCGCGCTCGGCACGATCGCGCATTGCTACGGCGAGCAGAACACGCCGGCCGGGCTTTACATGGCGCAAGGCTCCTGGCGCGCGACGCAGGCGGAGGCCCCGGGCGGCGCGATGACGGCGCTCGGCGTCCACAATGTCGACGCGATAATCCACCTCTTTGGCGAGATCGACGAGGTCTACGCATCAAGCCTCCGCCGGGCCGTCGGCTACGACGCCGAGGACACGACAAGCGTACAGTTCGCGATGCGAAACGGCATGTCGGCAAGCATGGTCTGCTCGCTGGTGACGACGGTCAGCTACCGGCTCGCGGTGTTTGGCACCAAGGGCTGCGCCGAGTTGCGCACTCCCAATCTCGATTTCCACTTCACGCCGGTGCCGGACGGCCCACCGACCGGCCGTAATGTCGCCCTGCCGCCGCAAATCACCGAATACCCCGGCAGCAACACGCTGCTCGCCGAGATGGAGGCGTTCGCCGACGCGATCGAAGGCGGCCCGGCTTACCCCATCCCGCCCGCGCAGGTGCTGCACGCGGTCGCGGTGTTCGAAGCGATTGTCCAATCTGCCGCGCGACGCCAGCCGGTCCGCGTCGCGCGAGGCTGAAAAATCGAAGAGGAAACGCCGATGCCCGTCACCGTTCTCTTTCCCGAAGCCCGCCAGACCCCCGACGAGATGGAGCGCGGCGTGTTCGGCCCCGGTGTGAAGATCGTCAAGCGCGAGGCCGGCTCATCGCTCAGCGAGATCAGCGACGCCGACTGCGCCGAGGCGGACGGGCTGATGATCATGGGCTTTGCGGTCACCGGTGCCGATCTCACACGTTTCCCAAAGCTGCGCTGCATCGTCCGCATGGGCGTCGGCTATGACAAGCTCGATCGGTCGGCCGCGGCGGCCCGCAACGTGCTCGTTTGCAATGTCCCCGATTACGGCACGACCGAGGTCGCCGATCACGCGATCGCGCTCGCGCTGTGCCTGCGGCGCGGAATCATCCTCCACCACGAATACCAGCGGCACTCGCCGCCCGAACCGTGGCGCTCGTTTCAGAACCCTCTGATCGAGCGGCTCGGCACACAGACCTTCGGCATTGTCGGTCTGGGGCGCATCGGTACCGCCGTCGCACTCAGGGCCAAGGCGTTCAATTTCCGCGTCGTATTCTACGACCCAAAGCACCCGAACGGGCACGAACTGGGACTCGGCATCGAGCGCGCGGCGACGCTCGAAGACTTGATGCGGCAGACCAACACGCTGTCGGTGCATTGCCCGCTGACAAGCGAGACCAAGGGAATGATCGGTTACGACCAGTTGTCGCTGCTGCCGAAGGGCGCCGTGGTCGTAAACGACGCCCGCGGTCCGATCGTCGACCTCGACGCACTCCACAGGCTGCTCAAGAGCAGCCATATCGCCGGCGCCGGGCTCGACGTGCTGCCGGTCGAGCCGCCCGTCGAGCCGATCCCCGAATTGCTGCGCGCCTATCGAGCGAAGGAAGAATGGCTCGAAGGCCGGGTCGTCATCACCCCGCATTCGGCCTGGCTGACCCCGCATTCGTGGATGGATACGCGGCGCAAATCGGCCGAGACGATGCGTGCCGCATTATTGACGAATAATCCGCAGAACGTCATCACGCCGGACATGTTCTAAAGCGACAATCGCGCCGGTGTGACGGGAGGAACGCCGATGCATCAGCTGCATTTGCTGCGTCACGCAAAATCGAGCTGGGACGACGACGCCGACGACCACGCGCGGCCGCTCAACAAGCGCGGGCGCGAGGGCGCGCGGCTGATTGGCGAGAGCCTGCCGCGGGCGATCGACCGCCTCGACCTCGTGCTGTGCTCATCCGCGCTGCGCACGCGCGAAACCGCCGAGCTGGCGCTCGCCGGGTTCGGCACTGCGCCCAAAATCCTCTACGAGGACGCGCTCTATCTGGCGACCGAGGCGGCGCTGCTGCAGCGCCTGCGCGATCTCGACGAGAGCATCGACACGGTGATGGTGATCGGCCACAACCCCGGCCTGCACGAACTGGCAGTCGCGCTCGCCGCCCCCGGTTCGGCTGGGTTCAGCACGCTCGCCAACGGGAAGTTCCCGACCGGGGTGCGCTGCCGCTTTGTCATCGGCACCCCATGGGTAGGCATTGGCAGCACCCGTCACCGCCTTGTCGATTACGTGACGGTGAAGTCGCTCGGTGGCAAGGACTAGCCGGTTTCGGTCAGCATCTCGCGCGCCATCTTGACGGTAATCGGCCGGCCGCTTTGGAGCGAGCGCCGGTCGAGCCGCGCCGCGAGCGAGGCGGCGACTGCGAATGACCGCTCCATCCGCGCCACGAGATACGCGACGACCTGCGGCGCGACGCCGATCCCGCGATCGCCGAAATGTTTCAACAGCACCGCGGTCAGCAGCGCATCGTCGGGCGGCGCGATCGCGACCACCGGTAGCGAGCGCAGCCGCGAGCCGAGATCGGCAAGCCCGATCGTCAGCGCTGCTGGCGCCGCGGGCAATGTCACCAGCAGGCTGCCGCCGCGCTCCAGACAAAGATTGTAGAGATGAAAGAGCGACCGCTCGGCGGCGCGCTCGGCGTCATCGACCGCGATGGCAAGCGGCAGCGCCGCCGGCTCATTGAGCGCCGGCGCATCGCCAGCGATCAGCGTCCCGCCGCTGCGCTGGCACCAGAGATGCGCGAGGTGGGTCTTTCCGCTCCCCGGCGGGCCGTAAAGCGCCAGGGCCCGCACCGGCCAATCGGGCCAGCGTTCGATCAGCTCGAACGCCGCGCGGTTGCTGTCCGACACCACAAAATCGGCGCGCCCGAACCGCGTCTCGACCGGCAGATCGAGAGCGCCCTGCCTGCCCTGCGTCATTTGCCAAAGGTCATTTATACGGGGTAAGCCCGCGCACCGGCTCTGGCTGGCGCGGGTCGTACACCGTGCTCCGGCGATAGCGACTCAGCGCAAAGCGAACCAGGACGCCGATCACCGCCGCCGCCGGTACCGCAACGACGAGCCCAATAAAGCCGAGCAGCGTCACACCGGCAAAGAGCGCGAACATCACCCAGACCGGATGCAGATGAATCCGGTCACCGACCAGTTTCGGCGTCAGAAAGTTACCCTCGACCGTCTGGCCGACGGCAAAAATGACACAAACCGTGATGATCTCGCGCCAGGTGCCGTATTGCGACGCGGCGAGCCCCAGCGCCAGCACGAAGCCGAGCGCGCCGCCAAGGATCGGGATGATCGCCAGCACCCCGATCAGAAGACCGAGCGCCAACCCGGAATCGAGCCCAGCGAAAGATAACGTCGTGCCGTAATAGATCGCCAGGATCAGGCAAACCAGCGCCTGACCGTGGATAAAGCCGACCAGCATGTCGCTGACGATCCGCGCCTGCTCGCGCACCGTCGCGAGCGACTGGCGCGGCAGGTAGTCGTCGATCAGCGCCACCATCTTTTCCCAGTCGCGCAGCACGAGAAACGTGACGATCGGCGTCACGATGACTAGCGACACGATGTTGAGGATGGCGATGCTGCTGGTGATGAGGCTTTGGAATAGCGAGGCGAGCCACGACAGCGCCTCGCCGAGTTTGGAGCCGACCATGTCCTTCAGCTTGTCCATCTGGTCGGCCGGCAATTGCTGCTGCGCCAGGGCCATGACCTTGCCGAGCTGTTCCTGTAGGAAGGCGACGAATGCCGGCATCTTACCGATCAGCGTGATGACCTGGTTCTGGATGAGCGGCACGAGAAGCACAAAAACCAGCGCCACGCCGAAGAGAAACGCGATCAGCACCGCGAGGCTGGCGAGGCTGCGGCGGATGCCCCAACGCTCGAGCCGCGCGACCGCCGGCGCGAGGATAAAGGCGATGACGAGACCGGCGATAAACGGCAGCAAGATGCTTTGCAGCAGCCCCAGCGCGAAGATCGCGGCGGCGGCGACACCGACCCAGAACAGCAGGCGATAGGCAGGGGCGCTCATGAGACCTGCTCCGAACCCGCAAGGATGCGCGCCCAGCGCACCAGATACGATATCCCCGAAAGCACCGTCGTCACCGCGGTCAACCAAACGAGGATGTCGGTCGGCAACCCGTCCGGCAGACCGACGCCTAGCCGTCCCAGCACAAACACCACCAGTGCGATCTGCACCAGCGTGTTGACCTTGCTGATATAGAGCGGATCGAAATTCCGCGGCGCCGCGAGCGTCTGCAGCAAGATGAACCCGCCGATGATGGTCACGTCGCGAAACACCACGAGGATCACCAGCCAGTTCGGGAGCAGTCCGGCGATCCCGAGCGCGACGTAGACGCTGGCAAGCAGCGCTTTGTCCGCGGCCGGGTCAAGCAGCGCGCCGAGCCGGGTGCGGCTGTCAAAGCGCTTGGCGATAAACCCGTCGAGCGCGTCGCTGACCCCGGCGCCGGCAAAGACGCAAAATGCGGTGCCGAACCGCTCGCTGACGATGAGCCAGATCATCACTGGCACCGACATGAGCCGCGTCAGCGTAATCAGATTGGGGATGTTGAGGCCCAACCGGGTCATGGCTGCCAAGTCATGGCGAGGTTTTGGGCTTATCGCCGCCGGCGCGGGCGAGCCGCCACACTGGATCGCCACCCTGAAGATCGAGCCTCATCGCCGCCAGGCCGGTCTTTAGCTGATCCGGGGTGCCGACATACTGGATGTCGAGCGTCGCCTCCTGGCGCGACAGCGACTTGACGTCGATCTTGCGCACTGCCGGCGCCGCCGAAAGCATGTCGCGCAGCTGTATCCAATCGTCGAGCCCGGTAATCGGGGCCACGACGGTAAGGCTGGCGAGGGGTCCGCTGAAATCGCCCTTCGCGGTCTTCCAGCCGGTATCGACGTCGGTGGCGATGGCGTCGGCGGCGCGCTTGAACAGGTCGGCATCCGGCTCGTTCTGATTGGCGTTGATGGCGTCGGAGTGGACGTCGACGAACTGGCCCAGATGATATCGCCGCACGGTCACGTCGAGCCCGGGCTTGTCGCCACTGCGCTTCATCGCAACCAGAACCAGCACGTCGTCGGCGCCCTCTTTTTTGGCGATCGCGGCGAGCGCACCTGAATCCCCCATCCGCGCCTTGTCAGCGTCGATCGCCGCGAGGTCGCTGACATCGCCGAGCGGCACGAGCAGCGCGACGCCGCTCGCGCCCGGCGTGCGTGCCGCCCAGGCGTCGCGCCATGGATTGGGGTCATCCCATAAGAGCGCGGTCGTGCCGTCCTGCAGAACCGGCAGCACGACCATGGGCTTGCCGCCCGAGGCGACGGAGACGCCGGCATTGCTGATCGCGATGCCGGCGGTCTGCATTGCCTTCGCCACGTCGGCCGGTTTGAAGTGATAGGTGTAGTCGGCGGTGTAGCGCACCGCCGACATCTTCTCGTTCGCGACCTCGAAGCTCGCGACCATGTTGGTAACGTCGTTGTCGCCGACCTTGAAGGGTTTGGCCTTGTCCGCGCCGCCCGCGAGGTTCTGCACGACCTGGGCGAGCGCGCGCCGCGCGCCGTCAAGCCGCGCCATGTCGCGCGCCTTGGCGACACTGTCGGCGGTGGCGTCGACCGTCACCGTGGCGGTATAAGGGTCTTGCGCCGCCGGCGCGCCGGCGGCGGGCGCCGTGGGCTGCGCCGCCGCCGCATCCAGCGCTCCGACAAGGAGCAGCGACAGCGCGATAGCGAGCCGCCCTCGCCGTCGCGGCAGCATCGCGGTCATAGGTGGGCTCCCTGACGCCAACATTCCTTGGGCAATTCGCCCCTGTTCTCGTATCCTCGCGGCTCCCCGACCGCGACCTGCCGGTCATAGCGCAGATTTGCCGAGGACGCCATCGACAGCCCGCTTGACAGCGTGAGGGAGCCGGTATGCGGCGGCTGAGGGTCGGCATCCTGATCTCGGGACGGGGCTCGAACCTGCAGGCGCTGATCGATGCTGTCGCCGATCCGGCCTATCCGGCCGAGATCGCTATCGTGATCAGCAACCGCGTTGACGCGGCGGGTCTTGCCCGCGCCGAAGCCGCCGGCATCCCGCATCACGTTGTCGCCGACCCCGACCGAACCGCCTTCGCCACCGCGACCGACCGCATTCTGCGCGAGACCGGGGTCGAACTTGTCGTCCTCGCCGGTTTTATGCGTATCCTCGACACCGGCTTTGTCGAGGCCTGGGCAAACCAGATGGTCAATATCCACCCCTCGCTGCTGCCGACGTTTCCCGGCTTGCACCCACAGCGTCAAGCCTTGGCGGCCGGGGTCAAGTTCTCCGGCTGCACGGTGCATTTCGTTCGGCCCGCGGTCGATACCGGGCCGATCATCGCACAGGCCGTGGTGCCGGTCGAAGACGGCGACAACGAGGACAGCCTCGCGGCGCGCATCCTCGCCGCCGAACAC
>DATHCK010000224.1:0-6638 GCA_035319545.1 Allostellaceae bacterium
CGGCGATGACCGCCGGCACACCCTCGCCACTGACCCCGGAGAGCGGCAGCACCGCCGCGCCGCGCCCAGCGGCATGGGTAAGCGCGCGGATTTTCGTCTTCACCTCGTCGGGCGTCATCGCATCGATCTTGTTGAGGCCGATCAACTCGGATTTTTCGGTCAGCCCGTGGCCGTGGTCGGCCAGCTCGCCGCGGATCGTCTTGTAGGCGCCGACGACATTGTCGGCGGTCCCGTCGATCAGGTGCAGGATCACCGCGCAGCGCTCGACATGGCCGAGAAACCGCGTGCCAAGCCCGGCGCCCTCGCTCGCCCCTTCGATGAGCCCCGGCAGATCGGCGATAACGAATTCCCGGTCGTCGAGCCGCACCACACCCAATTGCGGGCGCAGCGTGGTGAAGGGATAGTCGGCGATCTTCGGCTTGGCGTGCGAGACGCGGGCGAGCAGCGTCGATTTCCCGGCGTTGGGCAATCCCACCAGCCCGGCATCCGCGATCAGTTTGAGCCTGAGCCAAATCCAGGCCTCGGCGCCCGGCCAGCCGGGATCGGCACGGCGCGGCGCCTGGTTGGTCGAGGTCTTGTAATGCGCGTTGCCGAACCCGCCATCGCCGCCGCGCAACAGCACGCGGCGCTGTCCGGCGCGGGTAAAATCGACGATCAGCGTCTCGCCATCCTCCGCCAGCACCTGCGTGCCGACCGGAACGTGCAGTACGAGCTGGTCGCCGCTCGCGCCGGTGCGGTTGCGCCCGGCGCCGCCACGCCCGTTGGGTGCGCGGAAATGCTGTTGGTAGCGGTAGTCGATCAGCGTGTTGAGATTGTCCTTGGCGACGATGACGATATCGCCGCCCTTGCCGCCGTCGCCGCCATCCGGCCCGCCGAATTCGAGAAATTTCTCGCGCCGGAAGCTCAGCGAGCCGGGGCCCCCGTCGCCGCTCTTCACATAGATCTTGCACTGGTCGAGAAATTTCATCGCGGGTTCAAAAGTGGGAGGGTCGGGACAATAAAAAAGGGAGCGGCTTGCCGCTCCCTTTTCTTATCTCATGCGGAAGCGGCTATTCGGCGGCTTCCGCCGGCGGTTCTACCGAGATGAACTTGCGGCCGCCGAGTCCGGTGTGGAACTTGACCGCGCCGTCGATCAGCGAGAAGAGCGTGTGGTCGCGCCCCATGCCGACATGAGCGCCGGGATGAAACTTGGTCCCGCGCTGACGCACCAAGATGTTGCCCGCGACGACGATCTCGCCGCCGAACTTCTTGACGCCGAGCCGCTGACCCGGACTGTCGCGCCCGTTGCGCGACGAGCCGCCTGCTTTCTTGTGAGCCATCTCGCTACTCCCGCGACCGCTAGCCGGCGCTGATCCCGGTGATCTTCAGCACGGTCTGGTGCTGGCGATGACCGTTCTTGCGCCGGTAATTGTGTCGCCGCTTTTTCTTGAAGACGATGATCTTGTCGGCGCGGCGATGCTCGACCAGCTCGGCGCTGACCGAAGCGCCCTTGACGAGCGGCGTGCCGGCCTTGGCATCGGCGCCCTCGCCGACCATCAGTACCTCGCCCAGTTCGATCGTCGCACCCGGCTCGCCGGCCAATTTCTCGACCGCGATCACATCGCCCTGGGCGACCGTATATTGCTTGCCGCCGGTGCGGATCACTGCGAACATCTGAGACCGCCGAAATCTGATCGCGCTTTGGATGCGAAAACACGACGGACGGGCCGCGCCCGTCCGGGAGCCGCGAATATAATGTCGCGCCTTTTCGTGTCAATCCCATAGGCGGCGCCACGCCGCCATGCGCGGCGACTTTACCTGCTAACTTTGACGCGGGGCGTGAGCCGCGCCTACACTCGACGGCTCCGATTAAAAGAAGCCAGTTTACGAGGAGCGCTGGGGCGTATGGACACCGGCAAGATCAACGCCACCGAAGACGAAGCCCTGCAATTCCACGCCGACGGGCGGCCCGGCAAACTGTCGATCGCGCCGCACAAGCCGCTGGTGACGCAGCGTGATCTGTCGCTCGCCTATTCGCCGGGCGTCGCCTATCCGTGCTTGAGGATCGAGAAGGACCCTTCTTCCGCGTTCGACTACACGTCAAAAGGCAATTTCGTCGCGGTTATTTCGAACGGCACCGCCGTGCTGGGACTCGGCGATCTCGGTGCGCTCGCGGCGAAGCCAGTGATGGAAGGCAAGGCGGCGCTCTTCAAGCGCTTTGCCGATATCGACTCGATCGATCTGGAGATCGACACCAAGGATGTCGACGAGTTCGTCAATTGCGTGCGCTTTCTGCACCCGTCGTTTGGCGGCATCAATCTCGAAGACATCCGCGCGCCCGAGTGTTTTGTGATCGAGGAGCGGCTGCGCGAGCTCTTGGACATCCCGGTCTTTCACGACGACCAGCACGGCACCGCGATCATCGCCACGGCCGGGCTCATCAACGCGCTGCACCTGACCAAGCGCGAACTCAAAGACATCAAGATGGTGGTCAACGGTGCCGGCGCGGCGTCGATTGCCTGCGTCGAACTGTTAAAGACGATGGGGCTGCCGCCCGAGAACGCGATCCTGTGCGATACGCGCGGAGTCATCTACCGCGGCCGCACCGACGGCATGAACCAGTGGAAATCGGGCCATGCGGTCGAGACCAAGGCGCGCAGCCTCGCCGAGGCGCTCGACGGCGCCGACGTGTTTTTTGGCCTGTCGGCCGCCGGCGCGGTAACGCAGGATATGGTCAAGTCGATGGCCGACCAGCCGATCATCTTCGCGATGGCCAATCCCGACCCCGAGATCACCCCCGAGGACGCGCGCGCGGTGCGCGCCGACGCGATCATCGCCACCGGCCGTTCGGACTATCCGAACCAGGTGAACAACGTGCTGGGCTTTCCATACATCTTTCGCGGCGCGCTCGACGTCCACGCCTCGCGCATCAACGACGAGATGAAGATCGCCGCGGCCGAAGCTCTGGCGCGGCTGGCGCGCGAGGACGTGCCCGACGAGGTCGCTGCCGCCTATGCGGGGCAGCGGCTGCGCTACGGCCCCGATTACATCATCCCGGCGCCGTTCGACCCGCGCCTCATCTGGGCGGTGCCCTCGGCGGTGGCGCAGGCCGCGATGGATTCCGGGGTCGCGCGCAAGCCGATTCTCGACATGGCGGCCTATAAGCGCGCGCTGCGCGCCCGGCTCGACCCGACCGCGGCAAGCCTCGAATTGATCTTCGAGAAGGTGCAGCGCGAGCCGAAGCGCGTCGTCTTCGCCGAGGGCGAAGAGGAGATGACGATCCGCGCCGCGCTCATCTACGCCGATAGCGGCTATGGCACGCCGGTGCTGATCGGTCGCGAAGAACGCATCCGCGCCACGATGGCGGCGATGGGCTTGACCTCCGCGGCCCCGCTCGAAATTCAGAATGCCCGCCTCTCGACGAGCAACCAGCGTTACACGGAATTCCTCTATCGCCGCCAACAGCGCCACGGCATGCTGTTTCGCGATTGCCAGCGATTGGTGAACCTGGACCGCAATGTGTTCGCCGCCTGCATGGTCGCCTGCGGTGACGCCGATGCGATGGTCACCGGCGTCACACGGAATTCATTCGACGTGCTCGACGAAGTGACGCGCGTCATCGAAATGAAATCAGGCTGCGAGATGTTTGGTCTGACCATGCTGCTGGCGCGGCAGCATACAGTGTTGCTTGCCGATACTCTTGTGCACGAGAACCCGAGCCCCGCCCAACTCGCTGACATCGCTGTCGAGGCCGCGGCCAAGGCGCGCGAGTTCGGGATGGAGCCACGCGTCGCGCTGCTGTCCTATTCGAATTTCGGCAATCCCACGGGAGAGGGCGGCGAGCGGGTTCGCGCCGCCGCGGCGCTGCTCGACGAACGGGGTGTCGATTTCGAGTACGACGGTGAGATGAGCGCCGATGTCGCCCTCGATGTCGGGCTCATGCGTCGTCTATACCCGTTTTGTCGTCTGTCGGGCGCCGCCAATATCTTGGTCATGCCCGAGCTGCATAGCGCCAATATCAGCGCGAAGCTGTTGGCGCATCTCGGTGGGGGCACGGTGATCGGCCCACTGCTGTTGGGGCTGGTGCACCCGGTGCAAATCGTCAATATCGGCGCCACCGTGTCCGATCTCGTCAATCTCGCCGCGCTCGCGGCGCACGATGCGATCCGCTGACGCCGGCCTGCCGATTGACGGCGCGGTTGCGCGTTTGCGCGAACGGCCATCTCGACCAATGAATTGGCGCGGCATGCGCCGCGTGGCGGTGTTCGCGCTGGGCCTTTCACTGCCGAGCGTCGCCGTGCTGGTCGGCCTCTTTTTCGCCGGGCGGATCGATCTGCTGGCGACGCTGATCGCCATCGTCGTGATTTTCGTGCTGCTGGGGCTGTTTCTCGCCCCATTCGCCCTATCGCTCGCCGCGGTGCAGGATGCCATCGAGACGATTGGCGCGAGCGCCGATCCGGGAACCGAGGCGATGGCGACACGGCGTCTCGGCAATGTCGGCCGCACCGCGAACGGCCTCTGGCAGGCGGCGGTTCGCATGGCGCGCGGCTGGCGCGAGCGCAGCGGCCGGGCGGAGGCGCGTTTGGCCGCCGCCGAGGCGGTATTCGCGGCGATCCCCGACCCGCAAATTCTGCTCGACGGCCAGCGGCGGATCATTCGCGCCAACCCGGCGGCGACGGAGTTCGTCGGGACCGCGCTCGAGGCGAGCGATCTCGCGGCGTCGCTGCGAAACCCTGCCGTGCTGGCCGCGGCCGACGCGGTGCTGGCGGGAGGAGCCGCGCGGGTCGTCGATTTTACGTTGTCGCTGCCGATCGAGCGGGTCATGCAGGCCCGCATCGCGCAGGTTCAGGACGTCTCGACGGAGGGCATTGCCGCGATCGTCACGCTGCACGACATCACCGCGCTGAAGCTCGCCGAGCAGATGCGCGCCGATTTTGTCGCCAATGCGGGACACGAGCTGAAAACACCGCTCGCGAGCCTTGTCGGCTTTATCGAAACGCTGCTCGGCGCGGCGCGCGACGATACGGCCGCGCGCGAGCGCTTTCTCGGGATCATGCGCGGCGAGGCCGGGCGCATGACGCGGCTCGTCGACGATTTGCTGTCGCTGTCGCGGATCGAATTGAACGAGCACGTGGCGCCGACCAGCCAGGTGACGCTGCCGCCGCTCATCGAGCAGGTCGCCGACGCGCTGGAGTTGCGCGCCGCCGAACGCGGGATGCGTCTTGTGCTGGCTGTTCCCGAAGAGTTGCCCGACGTGTATGGCGACGAGGACGAACTCGCCCAGGTCTTCCAGAACTTGATCGACAACGCGATCAAATACGGGAAGCCGCAGACCGAGATCACGGTCTCGGCGCGCGTCGATCGTCGACCTGCGGCAAATTCACTCGTCCGCATCGGGGTCGCGGACCGCGGCGAGGGAATTCCGAGCGAGCATCTGCCCCGATTGACCGAGCGGTTCTATCGGGTCGACACCGCCCGCTCGCGTGAGCTCGGCGGCACCGGCCTCGGCCTCGCGATCGTCAAGCATATCCTCAATCGCCACCGCGGCCGGCTCGAGATCGCGAGCACGCTGGGAGTCGGTTCCACCTTTACTGTCTGCCTGCGACCGGCCCGCCGCGACAAGCGGAATGAGGCCAATGATCTCGACCGAGCGCTGTTGTCATAAAAATATCTTAAATCTGTCACACAACTGTATCGGCCGGCAGCTAAACGATGCGCCGTGGCCCACCGGCCGCAGCATGGCCCGGACGACGTGATTCCTCGATTTGGCCGCTCACGGTCAAGCTACCGCATCGCCCGTTGACTCCGCCGACCGCCGCGCGGCCGGGGAGCGACGCCATGGCAACAGGGGAAGAAACCAAGAGGAGGAGAACTTGAGCGATACAGGGAGCTATGGCCGAAAGGTTAAGCGGCGGCTCGTGCTGGGGGCGGCATTGGGTGCGACCTTGGCTTATGGCGGCTTTGCGATCGCGGCCGATGCGCCGCCGCACCTGCTCGAGACCGGGTCGACGCTGCTCTATCCGCTGTTCAATCTTTGGGTTCCCGACTACACCAAGACGCATGCCGGGCTTGAAATCACGACCCAGGGCACCGGCAGCGGCACCGGCATCTCCGAGGCGATTTCGGGGATCGCGCAGATCGGCGCCTCGGACGCTTATATGAGCGAAGCGCAGATGAAGAAAACCGAGGGCATGCTCAATGTCCCGATGGCGATCTCCTCGCAGATGGTCAACTACAACCTCCCGGGTCTGAACGACAAGCATCTCAAGCTGAGCGGCCCGGTGCTCGCCGACATCTACAGCGGCAAGATCACGATGTGGGACGACGCGGCGCTGAAGGAGATGAACCCCGGCGTCGATCTGCCGCATCAGACGATCATCCCGGTGCACCGCACCGATGGCAGCGGCGACACGTTCATCTTCTCGCAATTCCTCTCTTCCAGCACGCCGTCATGGTCGAGCAGCGTCGGCTTCGGCACGACGATCAGCTGGCCGGCGGTTCAGGGTGGGTTGGGCGCCGAGGGCAACCCCGGCATGGTCAATGCCGCGAAGGGCAATCCGTACTCGATCACCTATATCGGCATCAGCTTTAAGAACGCCACGACCGCGGCGGGCCTCGGCGAGGCGATGCTGCTGAACAAGGCGGGCAAGTTCGTCCTG
>DATHCK010000225.1:0-4989 GCA_035319545.1 Allostellaceae bacterium
GCTGACCGGGATTTACGGCTCGGTGCTGATCGGGGGGATCTTCGGACTCTGCGTCGCGCCGTTCGTCAGATACGTGCTGCGCTTCTTTCCTGCGGTGGTGACCGGCACGATCATCACGATGATCGGCGTGGTGTTGATGCGGGTCGGTGTCAACTGGGCGGGCGGCGGCGCGGCGGCGGCGGATTTCGGCGCGGCCGGCTACCTCGCGGTCGCCGGCTCGGTGCTCGCGGTGATCCTCTTCATCATCAAGTTCGGGCGCGGCTTTATCCAGAACACGGCGGTGCTGATCGGCATCACGGCCGGCTACCTGCTGACGATCGCGCTCGGCTGGACCGATTTCACCGGCATTCAGAACGAGCCGGTGGTGCGGATCGTCATGCCGCTGCAGTTCGGTCTGCCGCAATTCTACCTGGTGCCGTGCCTGACGATGTGCCTGGTGATGACGATCGTCTTCATCGAGGCGACCGGCATGTTTCTGGCGCTGGGCGCGATGACCGGGCGCGCGGTCGGCGCCGAGGAGGTGAAACGCGGACTGCGCGCCGACGCGCTCGGCACCTGCATCGGGGCGATCTTCAATACGTTTCCCTATGTGTCCTACTCGCAGAATATCGGGCTCGTCGGCGTGACCGGTGTATTCAGCCGCTGGGTCTGCGCGACTGGCGGGGTGATCATGATCGGCTTGGGCCTCATCCCGAAGCTGGCGTTTATCGTCGCCTCGGTGCCGCAATGCGTGCTGGGCGGGGCGGGGTTCATCATGTTCGGCATGGTCGCCGCGACCGGTATCAAGATTCTGTCGACGGTCGATTATGTGCGGCAGCGCAACAGCGTGTTGGTAGTGGCGATCTCGATCGGGTTCGGTCTCATCCCGATCGTCTCACCGAATTTCTTTCACGCCTTTCCCGACGTCATGAAGCCGATCGTCGGCGACGGGATCATCCTGACCTCGATCGCCGCGGTGCTGCTGAACGTGCTGTTCAATCGCACCAGCCAGGAGGAAGCGGAGATCGATGCGTTCCACGCGGCTCAAGCGGCCGAGCACATCTGAGCAGCACGCGCTAGACCCCGCCGTAGCTGGCGACCTGACCGACAAGGTGCCGGGAGGGATCGAGTGTCGAGCGCGGGGTCGGCGCCGCGCGGGTGCCGGCGAAGGCGCGATCATGCGCCGAGATCTGGAAGGCATAATTGTCGCGGTAGCGGCGATAGGCGTCTTCATGGCGCGCGAGCGCTGACGGGTGGAACTCGCCCTCGCTCGGCGGCGGCAAGATGTCGAAATGCCCACCGGTGTTCGCGCCGCGCACCAGCGGGGTCAGCATCCGCACATCGCTGGTGATCCGGCAATGCGCCGGGATGTAGCTGATGCCGACGCCGACGCGGCGATAATCGGCGCGGTTGGGCGCCGAACGGTGCGTGCAGAGCGTGTGGTGCAGCGAGAAGCTGCCAGCCGGCACCACCATCATCACCGTGTCATCGTTGGCGAACTCGTCGACGATCTCCTGGCCGCCGCCGTTGATGCTGTGCTGCAGCCCGAGCGCGGCGTGACGTAGCTGCCTTGGTGCCCCGCGTGACGGCACAACCTCCATGCAGCCGGCCTCCTCGGTCGCGTCGCTGAGGGCGACCCAGGCGGTGACGTGCTCGTAGGGCTCGATGCCGAAATAGGTCGCGTCCTGGTGCCAGGCGGCAAAGGTGGGGCTGTGCGCGTCCTTGATAAAGAAGGTCGTGGTGAAGACGAGGATGTCGGGGCCGACCAGATCCTCGACCGCGTCGAGGATGCGCGGATGGCGGATCAGGCCGTCGAGCCAGGGGAGGAACGCATAGGCCTGCGAGCGCCAGCGCCAGTCGCCGTGATTGACCGGCTTGCCGAGCCAGGCCTCGAAGCGCGCGAGACCGTCGCGGCATTCCTGCAGTTCCGCGTCCGAAAGCGCCTGGTGCGGGAAGGAAAAGCCGTCGCGATGGTAGGCTTCGATCTGTTGCGGGGTGAGCATGGTCCCGTTCCTCGCCTAATAGCTCGTAATTTCCATTATTACTCATCCCGGCGAAGGCCGGGACCCATTTATCCGATGCTCGATCGGCTGAACGATGGGCCCCGGCCTTCGCCGGGGTGGTACCACCGTCAGCTGTTGGCCTGGATCATGTAGCGCACGCGCGGGTAGACCTCGGTCGCCCAGCGCCGGCCGCTGAACACGCCGTAATGCCCGACGCCGGTCTGCAAATGGTGGTTGCGGCGGATCGGCAGGATCGACTTGCAGAGTTCCTGGGCCGCCAAGGTTTGGCCGATCGAGCAGATATCGTCGTTCTCGCCCTCGACGGTGAGGAGCGCGGTGCGCCGGATCGCCGCCGGCTCGACCTTGCGGCCGCGCGACACCAGGACGCCGCGCGCCAATTCGTGCTTCTGAAAGATGCGCTCGACAGTCTGCAAATAGAACGATGCCGACAAGTCCATGACGGCAAAATATTCCTCGTAGAAGGCGCGATGCGCGGCGACGCCCTTCTCGTCCTCGTCGACGATGTTGTCGTACTGCCGGGCGAAGGCGCCGATGTGGCGCTCGAGGTTCATCGCCATAAAGGCGGCGATCTGCAAAAAGCCGGGATAGACCTGGCGATAGGCGCCGGGATGCTGGGCCGGGACGCGCTGGATGAGGTTTGTCTCGAACCACTCGATCGGATGCTCCATCGCCAAGTCGTCGACCTTGGTCGGCTTGATGCGCGTGTCGATCGGCCCGGCCATCAGGGTCATGCTGCGCGGCTGGCAGGGGTTGCGGTTCTGCGCCATCAGCGACACCGCGGCCAAGGCCGCGACGACCGGCTGGCACACCGCGACGATGTGCGAGCCCTCGCCCAGCACCTCGAGACACTGGATGACATGGTCGATGAAATCGTCGAAGTCGAAATCGCCAGCCGAGAGCGGCACGTCGCGCGCGTTGTGCCAGTCGGTGATGTAGATGTCGTGCTCGGGCAGCATCGTGCGCACGGTGTGGCGCAGCAGCGTCGCGAAATGGCCCGACATCGGCGCCACCAACAGCACGCGCGGCTGCGGCTGCGGGGTTTCCTTCTTGAAGCGCAGCAGGGTCGAGAACGGCGTCACCCGCGTCCTCTCCTCGGTGACGGGCACGATGCTGTTGCCGACCTTGACGCTGTCGATGCCGAATTCCGGCCGGTGGTGCTGCAGGCGGCCTTCGGCGAAAATCTGGCAGGCCGCCATCACGCTGCGCTGTAGCGCGGTCTGCGGCAGGCCGAACCAGGGCCGAGCGAACGCGTCGCCAAACGACGCCGCCATGCCCTGAAAGGGGGCGAGACCGTCGGCGTAACTCTGATAGAGCTGATACAGCACCGTGCGCTTTTCCGCTCCGAACGCTTGGCGACGATTGAGGGCGTGGGGAAACCGCTATCGGGGCCGTCGAACAGAACTGGGCCAATAAGATAGTGCGGGTTGCGCTGCGGTGCGAGATGCTTTGTGCTTTGCAGCATTGCAAATTTATTTCGCAGCCTGGCATCGCTGGCCCGGGTTTTGCCGGGTCGCGAAAGCCTGTTAGATTGCCAAGACCCGTTGATTTGATGAGCGGGCCCTCCTCGAAGGATGCGTCATGGCGAAAGCCATCCTCACGATCAGCAGCAAAAACTACTCGTCGTGGTGTTTGCGCGGCTGGCTGATGGCGAAATGGGCGGGCCTCGATTTCGACGAGAAAATGGTGTCCGCCGATGATCCCTCGGTGCGCGCCGAGCTGTTGCTGCAATCGTCGTCAATCCTGGTACCGACGCTGATCGACGGCGGCGTGTCGATCTGGGACACGCTGGCGATCGGCGAGTACCTCAACGAGAAATTTCCCAAGGCCGGACTGCTGCCTAGAGACCCGGCGGCGCGGGCGCATTGCCGAGCGATCTGCGGCGAGATGCATTCGGGCTTCGCGGCGCTGCGCTCGGCGCTGCCGGTCAACCTCAAAAGCGTAAAGCCGGGTTTTGTCGTGTGGTCAGCGGCGCAGGCCGATATCGAGCGGATCGTCAAGATCTGGCACGAGTGTTTCGAGAAATATGGCGGGCCGTACCTCTTCGGCAAAAAGCCCACCATCGCCGACGCGATGTACGCGCCCGTCTGCACGCGGTTCCGCACCTATTGCGTCAAGCTCGACCCCGAGTGCGACGCGTATTGCGAGCTGATCATGAGCCTGCCGACAATGCAGGATTGGATCGAGGCCGCCAAAGCCGAGCCCGAGGAAGTGCCCGAGCTCGACGCGGAGTTCTGAGCCCGCCGCGACGTGCGGGCGGCTGAGGGAGAACGCCATGGATTTCGCCGACGCCCCGGAACATGCCGCGTTCCGTCGCGAGTTTCGCGCCTGGCTTGGCGCCAACCTGACCGACGACCTTAAGGTCGAGGACGCCCAGGACTCGCGCGTCGCGCCCGACCGTGAGACGCTCGAAAAGCGCGTCGCTTGGCAGAAGAAGATGTACGCCGCCGGCTGGGTCGGGATTTCTTGGCCCAAGGAGTATGGCGGGCGCGGCGCGAGCTTTATCCAGCAGGTGATTTTCGACGAGGAGTATTTCCGCGCGCACGCGCCGATCCTCCCCGGCCACAGCGCGATCAATTTGCTCGGGCCCACCCTCATCCAGCTCGGCACCGAGGCGTAGAAAAAGCGCCATCTGCCGGCAATCCTTGCCGGCGACGAGCGCTGGTGCCAGGGCTTCTCGGAGCCGGGCGCCGGCGGCGACCTCGCCAGCCTTCGCACCCGCGCCATCGACCAGGGCGACCATTTTGTCGTCAACGGCCAGAAGGTGTGGACGTCGGGCGCGCACTGGGCCGACTGGTGCTTCCTCTTGGTGCGCACCGACCCTGACGCACCCAAGCATCAGGGCATCACCTATCTGCTGGTCGACATGAAGACGCCGGGGATCACGGTGCGTCCGCTGGTGCTGCTCAACGGCCACCGACACTTCAACGAGGTGTTCTTCGAGGATGTGGTCGTGCCGAAGGACAATATCGTCGGCAAGATCAACGAG
>DATHCK010000226.1:0-9678 GCA_035319545.1 Allostellaceae bacterium
CGCCGCGACGCTGCCGATGCTCGAACGCGAGGCCGACGAGGCGGCGGCTTCGCTGCTCGGCATCCTCTGGGAAGCCAAGCTCGGCCAGCCGGCACTCGCCTCGTTTCTCGATCAGAACTGGCTCGAAGGCTTGGAGCGTTCGGCGGCGGCGCATTTCACTGCGGTGCTGCGCCGGCTGATCGACATGAACATGTGGAGCGACACATGAACCGCATCGACCTCGAAGGCCGCGTCGCGATCGTCACCGGCGCGGCATCGGCCGGGCGATTGCCGACCGCATGTCGGCCTCGGGCGCCCGCGTCGCGATCTGGGACATCGACGGCGCCGCCGCCAACACCGCGGCCTCGATCATGAACGCCGTCTATTATGTCGCCGACGTCACCAATCCGGCGTCGATCGACGCGGCGCTCGCCGCGACCACGGCGCAGATCGGCGCGCCCGACATCCTCGTCTGCAATGCCGGCATCACCGGGCCAAATCATCCGCTCGACAAATACCCGATCGACGACTGGCGGCAGGTGATCGAGATCGACCTGATGGGCGTCTTTTATAGCTGCCGCGCCGTGGTGCCGGCGATGCGCCGACGAAACCGCGGGCATATCGTCAACATCGCCTCGATCGCCGGCAAGGAGGGCAACCCCGACGCCTCGGCCTATTCGGCCGCGAAGGCCGGGGTCATCGGCCTTACCAAGTCATTGGGCAAGGAGCTCGCCGCCACCGGCATCCGGGTCAACGCGGTCGCCCCGGCAGCGGCCAAGACCGACATCTTCAACCAGATGACCGAGACGCAGATCGACTACATGCTGTCTAAGATCCCGATAGGCCGCTTTGTGCAGGTCGAGGAGATCGCCGCACTGGTCGCGTGGCTCTGCTCCGACGACTGCTCGTTCGCGACCGGCGCGGTGTTCGACATTTCCGGCGGCCGCGCGACGTATTGAGCCGTCGACAGGCGACACCGGTGATTGTCCGCTTTTGCCCCGAAGCGGACCTCCATGATCATCCTCACGAACCGCGAGGTAGGGTCGAACCCGGTCGTTCGCATCCATGTGCAGCTGGCGCGGGTGCGCCAACTGCACCCACCCGGAGATTGCACTAGGTCATTGTGGCCGGCGGAGCTCGGCAAGGGTCTCAGCGACTGCCAATGTTGGGGCCCGGTCGGACGCAAGACAATCGTTCGGCTTGTCGCAAACCGCCCGGATCCGTGCCTCGGTAAATGCCAAGAGGTCAACAAGATCGCAATGCTCTTTGACGAGCCATTTCAGGTTGGGCAGTTGCCCGGCGATGACATTGACCCTCGCGAAATCTACGCTCATCGGGTCCAACTCAGCCACCTCGTGGCGCAGCGCGTCCCGATACGCTGCGCACACCGCCGGCGTCGCCTCGATGTCAAGATTCCACAGCTCCTCCATTCGCCAGATCCTGCCTTCCTTGAGCAGCGCTACCGCATCGGCCTGTCGGCTTTTGATCTGGCGCCCCTTGGCTAGCGTGTCTTCATGAGCGGCCTCGTCCGGCGCGTAATAAGTGTAAGAATCCAGGGCGTCGAGATAATCGCCGAGCGAGCTATCCGAGGTCAGCGCTTGAAACCGGGCGATAGCAGGCTCGCGGGCTTCCGCCTTCTCGCGCTCGCGATTTTGCTCGTTACGTTGCGCCTGCTCTTCGCTGGCCGCCAGGTAGGCCTCGCGCTGCCTCTGGCGCTCCGGTTCGCCCGCGGCGTAAATGCGCGCATCGATCGCGGACAGCGGAAACGGCGCAATCGTCAGGACCAGGATCACGCCCCAGGCGGCGGGGTTGATGACTTTCGCGGGAAGCGCTGCATGCAGGGCCGGCAGGCGCCTCCACATGGCATAAAGGGCGATCAGTGGCGGCAGCGACGTCGGCACCACGATCGCCCAGCCGGCGTAGCTCGCGTAGAGGTCGGTGGCATAAATCGCCGCGACGCCGGAGAGCGGAAGCAGGATTGCAGCGGCCACCAGCGCCGTCGGTGGCATCTTCTGACCGTTGCCGCCGCGAAACATCAGGACCGCGAGTACGATCCACAACGAGACGATCAACAAGCCTCGCAATAAGCCTCTGAACAGTTCGTCGATGCCGTGGACGACCGAGGCCTCGCCGCTCTCGATGGGCGCGTGGGCGGGTGACGGGGCGAGACCGATCATCATCATGGCGAGGTAGAGAAGGCAGGCGAGTCCCAACAGCGGCAACGCGTTGATGAACGCCATTTGCGGCTCGCTCGGTTCGGTCGACACTGAACAGGCCCCCATTTCTCGGATGTGTCAGCCCATGCCTGCGTTCCCGTCAGCGATCTCCGCTTGCCGTTCCGGTACGCTAGCCAGCGCTCGGTGGAACGGCAACCTGCCACGTCGCAACGGACGGCCGAACCGGGGGGCTGAGTTTATCCGGCCCCGGATTCCGGCGTCAGCGAGACCCGCATAAATCATTTGGCGCCGCCAGCCGAATGGCCGAGTCCGTCGAACCCCGCAGTTCAATCACGGTCCTTCGAACGACTGGAATCGGCGCATTCTCGCCAATTGCCAATTCCACATTGACGCCCTCTTGAAGTCAGAACATATCATGAACATATAGGGCTGAGCAATACGCAACGAGACTAAGATGTCGGGTCAACTGGCGGCAGCAAAAACGAGGATGGCGGGGTGGCTCTGCCGGCTGCTACTTGGCGTGTTGCGCGTCCTGATCCTCTATGGCGCGCCTCCTGTTAAAAATCGAAAAACAGGAGGGAAACAGGAGGTGTGCCTCCTGATAATTTGGCTGGTCGGCCGCCTTGCGCCGGCGCTAGGCGGCTTCCCGCCGGCCGATCGCCGCGGCGCGCTCGGCGAGGCCGCGGATGCGGCCCCAATCGCCCGCGTTGATCGCGTCGCGCGGCGCCATCCACGAGCCGCCGACCATCGGCACGTTGGGCAGCGCCAAATAATGCTCGGCGAGCCGCTCGTCGATCCCGCCCGTCGGGCAGAACGCGATTCCGGCGAAGACCGGCGCCAGCGAACGCAGCAGCGCGACGCCGCCGATCGCCTCGGCCGGGAACAGTTTCATCACGCAAATCCCGAGCGCGCGGACCGCCATGATCTCGGATGGGGTCGCGACCCCCGGCAGATAGGGCAGATCGGTGGCCAGCGCCGCGCCGGCGAGCTGCGGCGTGGTGCCCGGGCTGACGAGAAATTTCGCGCCCGCCTTGACGGCGGCGGCGACATCGGCGGCGCGCAGCAGCGTGCCGGCGCCGACCGTGACCTGCGGCAGCTCGCGCGCGATCGCCTCGATCGCAGCGGTCGCCGCCTCGGTGCGGAACGTGACTTCGAGGATCGACAGCCCGCCCTCATGGAGCGCGCGGGCGAGCGGCACCGCATCGCGCTCGCGCTCGATCGACAAAACCGGGATGACGGTAGCGCCACGAAACAGCGGATGCATCGGAGTGTCCTCCTGCCGCGCACGCATCGATTTAGTTTACAATCGCTGCAACGCGCGCGCAGCCGTGGCGATCCGCGCGTGGCTACAATTGGCGCGCGTCGAGGTTCCATGCCTCCGCAGGGCGCCGGCCCCGCGAATCGGCCGATTGACAGCCGGCCCCGCCCAGGCGATGTGATCCCAGGCGATGGTGTGTTCGGAGGTATGCGTGGAAAAACGCAGGCTCGGCAAGACCGGTCTCGACGTGTCGCTGCTGGGTTTCGGCTGCGGCGCGGTCGGCGGGCTGATGGTCGGCGGTACGCCGGCCGATCAGGAGCGCGCGGTGGCGCGCGCGCTGGAGCTCGGCGTCAACTACTTCGACACGGCCGCGCAATACGGCAACGGCCGCTCGGAAGAAAATCTCGGCCGCGTGCTGAAAGCGCTGAAGCCCGACATCTATCTCGGCACTAAGGTGCGCCTGCCGCCGACCGAGCCTAGCCAGATCGCCGCCGGCATCACCGCCGCGCTTGAAGCGAGCCTCACCCGCTTGCAGCTGGAGCGGGTCGATCTCTACCAGTTCCATAACGCCATCGTCGGCAGCACCGCGGGCGGCAATTTCGCCGTCGAGAGCATGCTCGAGGAAGTCGTGCCGGCCTTCGAGAAGCTGGTCCAGCAAGGCAAGATCGGCCATTACGGCATCACCGCCGTGGGCGAGACCGCCTCACTCCTGCGCGTCGTCGATACCCGCGCCTTCGAGACCGCCCAGGTCAGCTTCAACCTCTTGAACCCGAGCCCCGGCGCCGCCGTGCCGAAGGGCTTCCCGGCGCAGGATTACGGCAACCTCCTCGCCCATACCGAAGCCGCCAATATGGGCGTCATCAATATCCGCGTGCTGGCGGGCGGCGCGCTCAGCGGCAGCGAAGAGCGCCACGCGCTCAACTCGCCCGCGCCCGATCCGATCGGCTCCGGCAGCAGCTACAGGATCGATGTCGAGCGCGCCCGGCGCTTTATGCCGCTGGTGCGCGAGGGCATGGCCGACAGCCTTGTCGAACTGGGGCTGCGCTACGTGATCGCGCACGCGGCGGTTTCGACCGTGCTGATCGGCATCGCGACGCTCGAGCAGTTCGAGATCGCCGCGCGCGCCATCGAGAAAGGCCCGCTGTCGCCCGGCGCGCTCGCCCGTGTCGCCGAGATCCAGGCGAGCTTTGTCGGAGAAACCCGCTGATGATCGACATCATCCCGACCGGCGAAACGCTTGGCGCGACGATCGCGGGGATCGACCTCAACGACGAGCTCGACCATCGCACCTTCGCCGATGTTCTGCGCGCGCTCGGGCGCTACGGGGTGCTGCGCTTCCCCGGGCAACACCTCGACTCGGCCCGGCAGATGGCGTTTTCCGAGCGCTTCGGCTCATTGGAGATCAACGTCGCCGGCGCGTTCCAGGAACCCGGCCTGCCGGAGATCATGATCCTCTCCAACATGAAGGACGAACGCGGCCGCCCGATCGGCGCGCGCGACGCCGGCCAGGACTGGCACACCGACATGTCGTATAGCGAGACGATCGCCTTCGCGAACGTGCTCTATGCGCTGAAGGTGCCGCACCGCGACGGCGAGCCGCTGGGCGGTACCGAATTCGCCAATATGCACGCCGCCTATGACGAGCTCCCCGACGATTTGAAGACGCAGCTCGACGGCATGACCGTGCTGCACGACTTCAACAAGTTCTGGGACATGATGCTGAAGCGCCCGGGCACCTGGCGCAAACCGCTCACCGCCGAGCAGCGCGCCAAAAAACCGCCCGTCTCGCACCCGATCTTCCTCACCCACCCGATCACCGGCCGCAAGGTGCTCTACGCCAATCCCGGCTATGCGATCCGCATCAACGAGCTCCGCGCGAAGGAGAGCGACGACATCCTCGACTTCCTGTTCCGGCACCAGCTCCAGGAGAAATACCGTTGGGTGCATCGCTGGACCGAGGGCGATGTGCTGCTGTGGGACGATATCGGCACGCTGCACAACGCCCATGCCGATTATGGTCCCGACGAGCACCGGCTCATCAAGCGCTGCCAAGTGATGGCCGACCGGATTTTCGATCCCGGCTGGGTGCGCGAGGCGCTCGCGGCCTGAAGAACTATTTCACCGCGCCGCCGGAAAGCTCGCCGGTCTTTTGCTGCAGGCGCGCATAAAGGCCCGAGGCGCCGCCGGACCTTATCAGCGCGCGGATTTCCTCCTGCTGCGCGACGACCTGGCTGATCGAGCTGTCGGCAGTGACGTCGATCGCTTTCCACGCCCCGCCCGTCTGGCGCATCACGTAGCCGAGAACATGCGTTTCGTCCTCGGGCTTGCCGGGCACGATCTTGACCTTGACGACCGGGTCGCCGCCCGCGGCCGGCGGGTACAGCTCGAACTTCTCGCCGTTGAACTCGTCGAAATGCGCCACATAGGTCGCGATCGAATAATGCTGGAACGCGGTCTTGAGCGCGGCCTGATCGGCGGCTGACAGCGTGGCCCAGGTCGCCCCCACCCCACCTTCGAGGATCGCGTCGAGATCGATCGCCCGCGTGACCAGCGGCGCCAGCACGTCGTAACGCTGCTGAAACGGCGCGGCTTTGCTGGCTTTCATGACCTGAAGCAGCCCGGCGTCGAGCGCCTCGATCGGCGCGGTAACATCCGACGCGAAGGCCGGAGTCGCTAGCCCGAACAAGAGCGCGGCGCCAAGCGCCAGCCGGCTCACGATGCCGGCAGCCTTGAACCGCATCGGCCGTCCCCCATCGTTGTTTGCCGAAGCCGGCGGCAACTATCGCGCCGCTTTGGAGCCCACGCAATTCCCGGCTTTGGCGGATCAGGCGCCGAGCAGCGCCGCGCGGAAGCGGTTGCGACAAGCGGCGGGATCAAAATTGCGCTTGTAGGCTGGCGGCTCGGCCGGGGCGACACGGAGCACGACAACCGCCGCGCCATTGCCTTCGCGCAGAAGCCGCGCCCCGGCGGCCAGCTCGCCCTCGGTCGAAACGGTCCGGGTGCGCTGGATGCCGGCGCCGATCGCGATCTTTTCGAGGTCGACTCCAAGGCTGGTATGGCTCTTCTGCCAGCCGGTCTCACCGTAATGGCCGTTGTCGACGACAAGGATCGAGAAGTTCGCCGGGTTCATGATTGCCACCGTGGCAAGCGCGCCGACATTCATCAGGATTTCGCCGTCACCGGTCGCCACCAGCACGCGCTTGTCGGGGCGTGCCAACGCCAGGCCAAGGCCGATCATCACCGCGCCGCCCATGGCACCCGCCATCGTGAAGATCTGCGCGCTGTCATGTGTCAGCGAGGCGATGTCGCGCGCGGTCCCCGCAAGTCCGGTGACGATGAGAAAATCGTCCGCCTTGCCAATCAGCGCCGGCACCGCCTCGCAGCGGTCGAGCACGAACCCGGCGGCGACCGCCGCGGCGACGTCGACACCAGCGGGATACCTCATCGTCATGATCGGGCCCCTCAAAACGCCTTGGCACCAAGCAGCTTTTGGGTCAGCAGCACCGCGACCGCATTGCCGCTCTGAAACACCATGGTCATCGCCGCCTCGACGGTTGGGACGACGTCCTGCGGCGTTTCGACGCGCAAGACGATAACCCCCATCGCCTGCAGCACCGGTTCGACCGCCTGGCCCATCGGGAACTGCCAGGGATTCCCCTCGCCAAAATCGCCGCGCATGCTGATGAGCATCAGCATCGGGAAGCGGCCGCCCTTGGCGAGCGAGAGCATGTTGATGCAGTTGCCCGTGCCGCTCGATTGCATCAGAAGCACGCCGCGCGCTCCGCCGAGATCGGCACCAGCGAGCAGCGCCACGCCTTCCTCCTCGGTCGTCAGGGCAACCGAATGCACGCCGCGATCAGCCAGGGAGCGGTCGATCAGGATGCGATGGCCGGCATCCGGCACATAGGCGAATTGCGTCACGTCGTGACGGCGCAGCAGGTCGTAAAGCTGATCCTGCCAGCGCTCGCCGGCCGCTGCTGGCATCGCGGTTCCTCCTTTCGCAAGCCGCGGGCACTTTGTGGTAAGCTTGCTTCCGGCAGCAACAGCTTTATGCGGGAGGCTTTGCCGTGAAAGTCCGGATCGATTGGTGCAAGCCCTGAAACTATGAGCCGCGCGCCCTCCGTGCGAGGGCCTTGTTGGAGCAGAAATACGGCGCCGAGGTCGAGCTGGTGCCAGGCGTCGGCGGGATATTCGACATCACCGTGGACGGCGTGTTGAAGTACTCGAAAAAGCAGACCGGCCGCTTTCCCACCGACGATGAGGTCGTGGCGACCGGGCAATCGTAACGCTTACGCGCGGCGCGCCGACGGGCCGCCAATCGGCCCATCGGTCGGCGACCGTGAGGCTTGTTGGAGCCCCGTTTACATTTCGACACGTAACGAGATTTTAGCCATCCCCATTTACGGTTTGGCAATTGTTTGCGTGCATCCTCCCCCCGTTAGCCCCCTAGGAGGTCCTACATGTTCGCCAACATCCTGAAGGTCCTGAAGAACGAGGACGGAGCGACCGCGATCGAATATGGTCTGATCGCTGCGTTGATTGCCGTCGCCGCCGTGACCGTGATGGGCACCGTCGGCACCAACCTGTCGAGCACGTTCAACACCATCGCGACCAAGCTCTAAGCTTCCGTTACCAAAACGCCCGACAGCACTGCGGTGCTGTCGGGCGTTTGTCGTTTCGGGAGCGCTCACAGCGCTCCACCACACATTGCACTCAACAAAAAAAGCGCCGGCGAGAGCAGACGCTTTTCTGTTGTCGGTTCTCCGCTTACTTCGCGATGTAGGCCGACTTCACCGCGCTGGTGAACAGCGCCGTCATGGCCGCCGACACATCGCCACCGGTCTGGACCTGGAAAAACAATCCCGGCGAGGCACAGCTCTGCATCGTTGACGAAATATTCGGTTGGAACGGCGCGATATAGGTGTTGTACCAGGAGTTTGTCGGCAACGGATAATAGGTGGTGTAAAGCACCGCGATGCGGATGCCGCGGTTCTTGATCGTGTTGCAATTTGCCGTGTTCATCAACGACTGGACGCGACTGCCGTTCACCAACTCGTCCTCGACCCCATCGGTGACAAAGAACAGCACCTCCTGCGGAGTGTCACCGGACGCGTTGGTGCCGTTTCCCGGATTGGGCATGATCGAATTGATGCTGCTGAACGCATTGTCGTAGTTTGTGTCGGTGTCGCCGGACGTACAGGCTCTCGTCAGGCAGTTGTTATCATACACCTCGAGCAACGCGATGTTGTTCGATGAGGTTTGCGCCGTTGACATATTGGTCGTGAGGGTCTGGATCGTGTTGAACCCGTAGTCGAACGTGTAGATCGCCACGCCGTAAATGGCGCTGTTCGACGTGGCCGTCGACTGCGCGGTCGACATGAGGTTTGTCGTCGCGGTCTGGAGATTGTTCATGCGCAAGGTCACGCCGAGGTTCTGCGCCAGCGTGTAATTGTCTTCGCCGCCCGGGTTGCCGAGATTGTCGGCCGACGGGTTCAACTCGTGGCAGCCAAAGGCGCAGCCGCCCTGTGACGAGGTATTGTTGACCATGGTGTTGATGCCGGCCTGCGTCGCCGCGATCGCCATCGATGGCGAGTCATCGAGCAACATGTAGAAATTGATATTGGGGTTGGTCGGCCCATTCGCGGTGGCACTCACCGAGACGGGTATCGTGTTTTCGAACACGCCGTTGAAGGTCGATTGGATCGAACCCGCTGCGGTGACAGTCACCGTCCACGGCGCCGATTGGCTCACCGTAATGCTGGTCGTGATCCCATTATTGGTCGGCATGGCGGGGAGAGCTGTCGTCAGGTAGTCGGTTGCCGCGGTCGTCGCCTGCGACGAATACCCGCCATTGAGATAGACGCTAGCCCCGGCAATGGCCGCGGCATCGACAGCGCCTTGCAAATCGGACTTGAAATTGAGGCCGCGCGCAAAGTCGACACCGACCCCTGTCGCCGTGGCGAGGGCCAACATACTGACCGCCATGAAGACGAACATTGAGCCGCGCTTGTCGCACAACACGTCGGCAATCAAGCCGCAATCCGCTGTCGTTTCAGGCGTCTCGGACGGTAAGCTAATCGAATCACGAGTGCGGGGGTTCGGAAATTTGATCACCGCTGGCACCAATGAAGCTTAATGATTGGGGATTTTATTGAACCCGAAGCCTTTTAAAAAAATGTTAAGACTTAAACGGCGACACGAGTACAAATATCCAAAATATGGTTACTTGAGGCAGTTCTAGTTGCAGGTCTCGGTGCCGCTCGC
>DATHCK010000227.1:0-3021 GCA_035319545.1 Allostellaceae bacterium
GGATCAGCTTGACCCCGGGCAGCGCGGTCTCGGTGATTTGCATTCTCGGGTTCCTCGCGCCGACGCCCAATGGTCTAAATCAATGCCCCCGGAAGGCGAACTTCCTGAACATCGAGAGCAGGATCGACGCCCAACGTCCACGCTTTTGCAAAGGCCATCACTTCAGCAAGCGTTTCACCGGGATGCGACGTCGTGCTGATGAACCTGCTGCGATCGCCGCCATCTCCCACGACAAGCTCATCGATGACGTCTTCGACCTTCTCGCTGTCGTTTCCGACGACGCAAACGAGAACAACTCCATCCCTGATACATGCCTCTACAAAATCGCCCAATGCAGGCGCTTCCCAGCGCGGAGCGTGGAGGGTGAGTCGCTGTGCGTAACTCACCTGAACTTCCTAAAAACGGTGCCTCAGCTTGCCGCAGCGCGGGTGGCTGTGCCAGTGTGGCCTGATGCGATTACCCAATTATTATGCCGCGCCAGGCTTTGAGCGCGCCGGCCTTAGGCGCCGCGACAGCGACTGGATCCGCGGCGCGCTCGGCGACGCCACTGCGCAATTCGTGCCGGTCTGGCGCAGCCAGAATCTGGTGCTCGACCTTGCCGGTGTCGAGCCGCGCGCGATAGTCCTGACCCCGGATCACGCGACCGTGCTGCTCGATGAGGGCGATGCCGAGACGCATCTGATCGAGGGCCGCGTCGTCTTTCTCGGCATCGTCGAGGAACGGCCGCATTTCGCGCTAGATCTGTCGCATGTCGAGGCGCCGCTTGACATGTTGGCGACGCCGGCGCTCGCGGCAAGCGGTATCCCCGCCGAGGGCGCGCGTTTCGCCGATCTGCGCCAGCTCGCCGGGCGGCTGCATCACAGCGAGGGCGCGCTGCTCGCTTTTGCCCGCGCGATGGTGTTCTGGCATCAGCGGCACCGCTTTTGCGGCGTTTGCGGCAGCCCGACCCGGAGCGAGGAGGCCGGCCACATGCGCCGCTGCACCAACCCCGACTGCAAGACCATGCACTTTCCGCGCACCGACCCGGCGGTCATCATGCTGGTCAGCGACGGCGAGCGCGCGCTCTTGGGCCGCAACAAGAACTTTCCGCCCGGCATGTATTCGACGCTCGCCGGTTTTGTCGAGCCGGGCGAGGCGCTCGAGGACGCCGTCGCCCGCGAGGTGCGCGAGGAGACCGCGATCGAGGTGTGCAACATCGCCTACCACTCGTCCCAACCCTGGCCGTTCCCGGCCAATATCATGCTCGGCTTCCACGCCGAGGCGGTGACGAGCGAAATCGCGGTCGACTACGGCGAGCTCGAAGACGCCAAATGGTTTGAGCGCGACTGGCTCCTCGCGCATACCGACGACAACACTTTTCGCCTGCCGCGGCTCGATTCGATCGCCCGCCGGCTGGTTGAGGATTGGCTGCATCGCCGGGCGGGGCCGGGCGCAGTCTAGCCGTAGGACAAGAGCTCCCCCCGGTGCCGGCGCAGCCAGGCGCGCGGGCCCGCGCTGTCAGGGACAAGGCCGGCGACGACCCGCCAGAACCGCGGACCGTGGTTCATCTCGACGAGATGCGCGACCTCGTGCGCGACGACGTATTGGATTACCGGCTCGGGCGCGAAAACGAGCCGCCAGCTGAACGACAGCGCGCCTTTTGACGAGCAGCTTCCCCACCGGCTCTTCGGATCGCGCACCCCGACCCGCGTTACGTTCTGGTCGAGTTGCGCGGCAAGCGCGCGAGCGCGAGCGGCGAAGTCGCACCGGGCGAGCGCTTTCAGGTGGTCGATCACCCGGCGCGATAAATGCGCCGGGTCGCCGCGCACGCGGATTTCGCCATCGATGATCGTCACCGGGGCGGCGCTCGCATCGACCACCCGGCGGATGCGGTGCGACACGCCGAACACCGGCACGGTCGCGCCGTCGGCGAAGCGCAGCGGCGGCGGCATCGCCGCGACGCGCGTCGCGATCCAGCCACGATGCCGGGCGACAAAGCCGATCGCGATCTCGACCGAGAACCGGCGCGGCAGCACCAGCTCAACCCCACGCGCCGCCGCATCGACCCGTAATGACAGATGCCGGGCGCGCGAGCTGGCGCGGATCGTCACGGGCGCGCCGAGCCCGAGCCGATTGACGGCCTGGTTGATCTTGTCGAGTCCAGACATGTCACAAAAGCTTCCGGGCAACGTCACGATTTGGCAAGCTAGCGCCTTCAGATAAGCCGGTCGGTGGCAAGCCGATGCCCACAGGGGGGACGAACTTTATGAAAAAGCTGGTGCTGGCGCTCGCGCTCGTCGCGGGCAGCATTGTCGGTGCGCACGCCGATCCGATCGAGTTGCAATGGTGGCACGCGATGACCGCGGTCAACGGTGAGCGAATCAACAAGATCGCCTCCGATTTCAGCGCCTCGCAGAGCGAATACAAGGTCACCCCGGTGTTCAAGGGTAGCTACTCGGAGGTTATGACCGCAGCGATCGCCGCTTATCGCGCCGGCAACGCGCCGGACATCGTCCAGGTCTTTGAGGTCGGCACCGCGACGATGATGGCCGCCAAGGGCGCGATCAAGCCGGTTTATCAGCTGATGGCCGATGCCGGCGAGTCGTTCGATCCGTCCTCCTATCTCGCCGCCGTCACCGGGTATTACAGCACCCCCGACGGCAAGATGCTGTCCTTGCCGTTCAACAGCTCAACCCCGGTGGTTTATTGGAACAAGGATGCCTTCAAAAAGGCCGGGCTTGACCCCGACAAGCCGCCCAAGACTTGGCCGGAGACCTTCGAGGCGGCGAAGAAATTGCGCGCCGCCGGCCTTGCCTGCGGCCTCACCTCGGCCTGGGTCAGCTGGATTCAGATCGAGAATTTCAGCGCCTGGCATAATTTGCCCATCGGTACCGAGGAAAACGGCCTCGGCGGTCCTGACGCGGTGCTCAAGTTCAACAACCCGACCGTCGAGCGCCATATCGCCAACCTTGCCGATGCCCAGAAGGACAAGAGCTTTGACTATGGCGGTCGCACCGTCGAGCCGGAGCAGAAGTTCGTCAG
>DATHCK010000228.1:0-7856 GCA_035319545.1 Allostellaceae bacterium
GGTAATGTCACTAATTGTACTCGGAAAGTGCCGTCGTAGTGGCGCGGCAGCAGGGGAGTTGTATACAGACAACGTGCATTCCTTAAGTTGCGCAACAGCAGACTGCGTCCCGGACCTCATTGCTTGAAATTGCCGCTGGGCTTGAGTGGCGCAACCGCAAAGGGCGACCGTCAATACGAAGACTAAGTAACGCATTTAGACTGCTCCCTGCGTGCAACTTTTGGTTTGGCCATAGACTAACACAATGCAACCCATGCGGCCAAGTCGTCGATTGTCGCGTCCAGCAAGAGCGGATGTTTCAAGTCGGCGCTCTACTCTTAAAGAGGTACACTCCCGGCTATGTTGAAGTCGGAGCAAAACACTTTCCCACCAACAACAACGCGGGCAGCGAAACCGTTTCCTTTTGAAGCCTCTATTCGGGGGAAGGGACCCGGAGGGATCACGGTCGGCAATGGGACCCAATTTAGAAGTGGGTCTCCACGTTCTTGACATGAGGAGGTTGTGGCCGCCGGCCGCGGCGATCTCGAGCGCGCGCTTGGCGCTTTCCTGGCCCTTCACATCGCGGAAGTCGAGCCCGGCGGCTGGCGGCGGCGCGAGCTTGGCGACCGGCGGCGGCAAAAGCTGCGTGCCCTTGAAGTGGTTGACGACCGACAACAGGCTCGGCGCCGCGATGATCTCCACCTCGCCGGCCCAGGCCGCCTCGCCGCCGCAGGCTTGCGGGCAGATCAGGCCGATCTGCCGACCGGCGGCGGAGAGCGCCGCGAGCAGCACGCCGGCGACCGGGGTCAGCGAGCCGTCGAGCGCTAGCTCGCCGACCGCGAGATAGCCGCCGATCTCGTCCTGCGGCAGCACCTCCATCGCGGCGAGCAGCCCGAGCGCGATCGGCAGATCGAAATGGCTGCCTTCCTTGACCACGTCGGCGGGCGCGAGGTTGACCGTGATGTGGCGCGGCGGCAGCGCGAGGCCCAGCGCGGCCAGCGCGCCCCTCACCCGCTCGCGCGATTCGGCGACCGCCTTGTCGGGCAGGCCGACCACCGCAAAGGCCGGCAGCCCGGCGGTGAGCGTCACCTGGGCCTCGACGTCGACGACCTCGACGCCATGAAACGCTACCGTGCGGACGCGCGCCGTCATCCCCGAGCAATCCCCCTTTCTACCGTGAGTTTAGTGATCTCGGCGGTAGTAGGCGAGAGCGTCCGGAGGGCCGGTTTCGCGGCGGGCCATTCTGCTCTACTCTCCGCGGCCCGATGCCGCGCGCGGCATGACGGATGGGTGGCCGAGCGGTCGAAGGCGCACGCCTGGAAAGTGTGTATACGGGAAACCGTATCGTGGGTTCGAATCCCACCCCATCCGCCAGCGCCCGCCGCCGCGTCGGAGCCGCATGAGGGATAAGAATATGCCGATCGGTTTTCGCGCGGGTTTCGTTGGGGCTTTGCTGTCGGTTCTGCCGATGCTTGCCGGCGCGCAGACGACACCGGCAACCCCACCCGGCGCCGCAGCGCCGCAACCGGTGGCGACAACCCATGTCGACGGTTTCCGCTCCGCCAAGTGGGGGATGACCGAGGCGCAGGTCAAGGCCGCGATCCGCGCCGATTTCAACATCGCCGAAGACAAGCTGAAGAGCACCGAGAACCCGACCGAGAAGACCCAGGTGCTGACGATCGTGGTGCCCGGCCTGCTGGGGGGTGGAGGCAACGCGCAGGTCTCCTACATCCTTGGCTTCGCCTCGCAAAAGCTCATACAGGTCAAGGTGGTATGGAGCACCATGCTCGATCCACTAGACACGCCGCAGAAGATCGTCGCCGCGGCGGATCAGCTCCGCACGCTGTTTCTCGGTGCGGGCTACGATCCACGCACTATCGCCGTCAACACGAAGATGGCGGACGGCTCGATCCTGGTGTTCGAGGGCCAGGACGCCGACAAGCACACCACCCTGTTGCACCTGGCGACCGGAACGGCCAGGACAATCGACAAGGACGGCAAACCGGGGACGCCGGTCGCGGTGGCCGCGCTCTCGCTCTCCTACATCCTCGACGCGCGCAATCCGGACATCTTCCGCCTCAAGAAGGGCAGTCTCTGAGCCGGACGCTGACGCGCGGCCGGACGCGGACGTTAGGGCGCGTTAGGGTGTTTGATGAAGTCGAATTCGGACCGCAGAATGCCAGCCGTTTCCGGGGGCGATATCCCCTCGAATTCATGGCCGCCGTCGAAGACGGTCATGCGCGCCGGGACGTGGTTTCGCTTCAACGCGGCGAGCAGCTGGTTCGACTGCTCGATATTGACCGCTTTGTCATTGCGGCCGTGCACGATCATGACCGGCGGCATTTTCGGCCCAACCAGAAACAGCGGCGAGGCGGCGCGTTCCGCGTCGGTCGGCCGCGTCTGACCGTCGCTGCCGAAAAGCGCCTGATCCGGCGGCCACATCGTCGCCGAGGTAAGATCGGTCGGTCCGAAATTGTCGACGACGCAGGCGACGGTCGACGAGACGCCCGGCAATTCGCCGGCATCATCGCCTGGCACCGTGCCCCCGGATGCGGCGAGAACCAGCGCGATCTGCGCGCCGGCGGAGTCGCCGAGCGCGCAAATATGCGCCGGGTCGACGCCCAATTCCGCCGCGTGGGCGCGTAGCCAGCGCACCGCGAGCTGCGCGTCGACTGGCTGCGCCGGCCAACGATGGCGCGGGTCGCCATTGGCGAGCCGGTAATCGATCGTCGCGGCGACGATGTCGCGAGCCATCGCGGCCTTGCACGGCCCGGCGTAAGCGGTCCTGTCGCCAAACTCCCAGTAGCCACCGTGAATCATGATCATTGCCGGGCGGCCCCCGGCCAGCGCGCCTGACGCGGGCACGCATAAATCGAGACGCTGCGCCGGATCGGGACCGTAGGCGATGTTTGTTGTTACTCCGGACCCGCCGACCGCTTGCGCGGCAGCGCCGGCCGCGTCCAAAACGATCAAAAAAAACGCCGCGACGACGATCCTGACCATCCGCGCCTCACCCGCCGAATGCCCACAGCAAAGCGCGAAACCCCTTACTTTTTCCCAACCGGTGCCGGGATGCCGGCAATCTTCACCCGTGTCATGCCGAGATGGTTGCGGCTGGTGAAGTAGAGCGACTTCCAGTCGTCGCCGCCAAAGGCGATGTTCGTCGTCGCGGTCGCGCCATGGACGATGCGGCCCAGTTTCTTGCCGGTCTTGTCCATCACATAGATGCCGCCGGCGCCGCCGCAAAAGACATTGCCCTCGACATCGACCTTCATCCCGTCGGGCACGCCGGGATCAGGCCCACGCAGATCGACGAACACCCGGTCGCTGGCCTTGGCCAGCATGCCGCTCGGCATCATGTCGAAGGCGCGGATATGACCGCGCCGCGTGTCGTTGATGTAAAGCACCGATTCATCGGGCGAAAAGGCGAGGCCGTTCGGCAGCGTGAAATCGTCGACGAGCAGCGACAAGGTGCCGAGATCGGGGGTCAGCCGGTAGACACCAGAGAAGGTCAAATCCCATTGGTTCGGCGCGTTGGGGCTGGTCCACGGGTCGGTGAAGTAGATGCAGCCGTCGGACTTCACCACGACATCGTTGGGCCGGTTGAGTTGGCGGCCCTGAAAGCTGTTGCAAATGACCGTGAGGCTGCCGTCGAGCTCGAGCCGGGTGACGCGCCGGCTGTCATGCTCGCAGGCAATGAGGCGGCCCTGCAGGTCGCGGGTTAGGCCGTTGGCGCGATTGGTGCCGTCGAGAAACAGCGACGCCTGCTTCGTTCCCGGGTCGTATTTCATCCGCTTGTTGTTGTGGATGTCGCTGAAGAGCAGATAGCCGCTCTCCTTCCACCACAGCGGCCCTTCGGCCGGCCCCTGGTCGCCGCCATAGCCGTCGGCGAGGTAATGGATCGTCTCACCGGTGTCGATGATCCGGTCGAGTGCCGGATCGAAGCGTTCGATGCGCGTCTCGGGCATGGCAGTTCCCTCCGGTGGATTATGGCTCCGCGTTCTGCGCGGTGAAGATCGAGCCGTAGCCCTGTTTCGCCCAGTCGGGCGGCACCGGGCACGGATAAGGATCGAGATGGGCGACCGTCGCCGGCCGGCCGCGGACGATCTCACCAGTATAGCGGGTCGGCGTCGGGTTCGGCATCCAGGTGAAGGCGTCGGCCGAGCTGTAGATGAAGAGCGCGACCGGCCGCACTCGGTTGGTCGCGTTGGCGCGCGAGCCGTGCACTGTGCGGCAGTTAATCGCGATCACCGTGCCGGCCGGGCCGGTCAGGTCTTCGGCGGCGGCCATGTCGATAGTGGCGTGGTCGGCCTTGCGGATCGCACCGGTCCATTTCTCCGCGTCGTCGCGATGCACAAAGATCGGCCCTTGATGGCTGCCGGGAATGCAGGTGAGCGGCCCCTGCTCGACCGGCACGTCATCGAGATAAATCCCCAGGGTCACCGGGCTGTAGTTGGTGTGCGGCCAGGCCGGGATATCCTGGTGCCAGTCGACGATCTCGCCCGATCCCGGGTATTTGTAATTGAGCTTCGACGAATGGAACTTGACGTCGGGCCCGACGAGATCGGCGGCGATGTCGGCGAGCGGCGACTCGGCGCAGATGCGCCAGAAGTCGGGGTGGCGGTCGACGAGCGCCTTGAGGCGGCGGACATGCGGATGGTCGGGACGGTGCGCCGGGCCGATATCGTATCCCTCGTCTGACCTCGAAACAGCGCGGCTCCTCTCAATGAATTCCGCGGAGCGCGTGCGCAACAGCCCCAACCATTCGTCCGGGATGAGGCCCTCGGCGGTGAGAAAGCCGGTGGCGAAATACTGCTCGCGCTGCGCCTGGGTGAGCACACGCGGCTCATGGGCAAGGATCGCCTCCGGGGTCATCGCGGCTTCCGTCCTCTTTGTTGGCGTTGCGAGTTTAGATCGCCAGGCATGGGCGCGAGGAGAGACTTTCCGCGAAGCCTCCTATCCGGCTCGCGAAGACCGCGGCAGATTTCGAGGTAAGTATATCATTCAAGACGGACGCCCTAGCGACTATCGTGCGCCCCATCGCGCGGGTTGTTTTCGCTTCGCGCGCCACCAGGTAGGCGTAGCTGCGCGCAAAGTTCATTCCTCGACAAGCCCAGGGGTCTCCATTGGAACCAGTCACACGGGCCGCCCGGTCGTCCTGGCCCGTCGTCGCCGCCGCCTGCTCGATTCTGCTGATCACGATGGGCGCGCGGCAGACGATCGGCCTCTTTGTCGCGCCGCTCGACACCGCGACCGGGCTGGGCATCGTCGCGATCAGCCTCGCGGTCGCGGTCGGGCAATTCGTCTGGGGGCTGTCGCAGCCGATTTTTGGCGCGGTCGCCGACCGCTATGGCCCCGGCCGGGTCATCGTGTTTGGCGGGTTGATGCTCGCCGCCGGCACCGCGGCGACGCCCTTCGTCCATTCGGAATGGCAATTGATCGCGATGCTTGGCGTCATCAGCGCGTTCGGCGCCGGCGCCGGCAGCCTGTCGATCCTGATCGGCTCGGTGATGCAGCGCCTGCCCGGCGAGCGCCGCTCGATGGCGGCCGGGATCATCAACGCCGCTGGCTCGATCGGGCAGTTCATCTTTGCGCCGCTGGTGCAGGCGGCGATCTTCCGCATCGGCTGGGTCGGCGCGATGATCGGTGTCGCCGGAGCGACGCTCTTGACCCTGCCGCTCGCGTTCGCGATGCGCCGGCGCGGCGAGCGCACCCCAAAGACCGTGGCACGGCCAGCGGCGGAGCACCTTTCGCTCGGCCGGCAACTGCGCGAAGCCGCGGCGGAGCGCAGCTATTGGTGGCTGCATCTCGGCTTTTTCACCTGCGGCTTTCACGTCGCGTTTCTGGTGACGCATCTGCCGGGCGAGGTGCGGCTCTGCGGCCTGTCGCCGGTCATCTCGGCCAATTCGATCGCGCTCATCGGGCTCGCCAATGTCGTGGGCAGCCTAGGATCGGGCTGGCTTGGCAGCCGCTACCGGCTCAAATTCCTGCTATCGTGGATTTATTTCCTGCGCGTGGTGGCTATCCTCTGCTTCCTCATGGCGCCCAAGACCGCGCCGACCTTCTACATCTTCGCGGTCGCGCTCGGCGTCACGTGGCTGGCAACGCTGCCGCCGACCGCCGGTCTTGTCGGCAAGCTGTTCGGCACGCGCCATCTCGCGATGCTGATCGGCCTCACCATGCTCTCGCACCAGACGGGGGCGTTTTACGGCGCCTGGCTCGGCGGGATCGCGGTCGCGCATTTCGGCGATTACAACACGATGTTCTACACCGATGCGGCGCTCGCGATGTTCGCGGCACTGGTCAATCTGCCAATCCGCGAGGCGCCGGTCGCCCGCGCCGCGGCGCCCGCCTAAGACTGGACGCCCCGGCACCGAGCCGCCATCATCCCCAGGGACGAGAGAACCAAGCCGGGGAGAAACGCGATGGCGGCAGGGCAGGACAGCATCGAGGCCGATTTCATCGTCATCGGCGCCGGGTCGGCCGGGTGCACCATCGCCTCGCGGCTTTCCGAAGACCCGGCAACCCGCGTGCTCCTGCTCGAGGCCGGCGGCGAGGACACCAACCGCTGGATCCACATTCCCTTGGGCTTTGGCAAGACCTTCGCCGACCCGTCGGTCAACTGGTGCTACGAGACCGAGCCCGATGCCGGCGCCGCCGGCCGCAAGGTGTTCTGGCCGCGCGGCAAGGTGCTTGGCGGCTCATCGTCGATCAACGGCATGGTCTATATCCGCGGCCAGCATGAGGATTTCGATCATTGGCGGCAGCTCGGCAACACCGGCTGGTCGTTTGACGACGTGCTGCCCTATTTCAAGCGCGCCGAGAGCAATGTGCGCGGCGGCGACAATTTCCGCGGCGCGGGCGGCCCGCTCTGCGTCAGCGATGTCGAAAAGCACCCTATCGCCGAAGCCTTTATCGAAAGCGCGATGGCGCTGGGCTTTCCACGCAACGACGATTTCAACGGCGCAGCGCAGGACGGCGTCGGCTATCACCAGACGACAACGCGCAACGGCAAGCGCTGTTCGACCGCGGTCGGCTATCTCAACCCAGCGCGGCGGCGCGGCAATCTGCTGGTCGAGACCAACGCGCTCTCCGAGAAAATCGTCGTCGAGGGCAAGCGCGCGGTCGCGGTGCAGTTCCGCCAGGGCGGCCAGCTCAAGACCGCGCGCGCCCGGCGCGAGATCATCCTCTGCGGCGGCGCAATCAACTCGCCGCAGCTCTTGATGCTGTCGGGGATTGGCCCGGCGGCGCAGCTCGCGCAGCACGGCATCGCCGTGGCGCACGACCTGCCCGGCGTTGGCCAGAACCTGCAGGACCATTACTCGGCGCCAATCAAATTGAAGGCGAAGCTGCCGATCACCGTCAACGACGTGATGCTGAGCAATTTCCGCAAGCTCAAGGTCGGCATCCAGTACTACACGATGCGCACCGGCCCCTTGGCGATGATCTCGTCGCCGGCCGCGCTCTTCGCCAAGACGCGGCCGGAGCTCGCCACACCCGACATCAAATGTTCGATCTCGCCGTTCAGCGCCGACCGGCCGCAGGACGGCCTCCACAAATTCTCCGGCTTTACGATGATCGCCTATCAGCTGCGCCCGGAAAGCCGCGGCGAGATCAGGCTGAAAAGCGCCAACCCGGCCGATCCGCCGGCCATGATCCCCAATTACCTGACCGATCCGGTGGATCAGCAGACCATTGTCGACGGTCTCAAACTGTGCCGACGCGTCCTCGCCCATCCGACGCTGCAGCAATATATCGCCGAGGAGTTCCAGCCCGGTCCCGGGATCGCCAGCGACATCCAGCTGCTCGATTACGCCCGGCAGCGCGGCGGCACGGTCTATCACCCGACCAGCACCTGCACGATGGGCACCGGGCCG
>DATHCK010000229.1:0-2450 GCA_035319545.1 Allostellaceae bacterium
GAGAGCTATCTCGAGGTGCTCGACGCGCTGTTCGACGCGCCCGAGATCCATCTAGTCACCTGCCGCCAAGAGGGCGGCGCGGCCTTCATGGCCGAAGCCTACGGCAAGATAACCGGCAAGCCCGGCATACTCCTGGTGACGCGCGGCCCCGGCGCGTGCAACGCCTCGATCGGCATCCATACCGGGTTCCAGGACTCGACACCGATGATCGTGCTGGTCGGCCAAGTCGCGCGCCACCAGATCGACCGCGAGGCGTTTCAGGAGATCGATTTCCGCAAGATGTACGCGCCGCTCGCCAAGTGGGTGACGCAGATCGACATGACGGAGCGCGTGCCGGAGCTGCTGAACCAAGCGTTTCAGGTCGCGACCAGCGGCCGCCCCGGGCCGGTCGTCGTCGCGCTGCCCGAGGACATGCTGCGCGAGACCGCGGCCGCCGCGGTGGTCGGCCCCTACCGCGCGGTGCGCGCCCATCCCGGCGGCCAGGACCTCGCCGAGCTGCGGCGACTGCTCGCGGCAGCCGAACGGCCGGTCGTGCTGGTCGGCGGCTCGGGCTGGACCGACGCCGCCTGCGCCGACCTCGCCAAATTCCTCACGGCCAACGACCTGCCCACCTGCTCGTCGTTCCGTCGCCAGGACATCGTCGATAATCGCCTGCCGAACTGGCTCGGCGATCTCGGCACCGGCGCGGCGCCGAGCCTCGTCGCGCGCGTCAAACAATCCGACCTGGTGCTGACGATCGGCGCGCGGATCGGCGAGATCACCTCGCAATCCTATTCGCTGATGGGCATCCCCGATCCCGGCAAGACGCTGATCCACATTCATGCCGCGGCCGAGGAGCTGGGCCGCGTGTTCCGCCCAACCCTGGCGATCCAATCGGGAATGCCCGAGATCGCCGCCTCGCTCGCCGCGTTGCAGCCGATCGCGAACCCGCGTTGGGCACAGTGGCGCGAGGAGGCGCGCGCCGAATACAAGACCGGCCTCGAGCCCTCAAAACTCACCGGTAACCCGGCGCTCGACCTCGGCCGCGTCATGACCTGGTTGCGCGAACGCCTGCCCGACGACGCGATCGTCACCAGCGACGCCGGCAATTTCTCCGGCTGGCCGAACCGTTTCCTGCAATATCGCCGCCCCGGCCGTCAACTGGGGCCGACCAGCGGCGCAATGGGCTATGGCGTGCCGGCCGCGGTCGCCGCCAAGCTCGCCAGGCCCCAAAGCATCGTCGTCGGCTTTGTTGGCGATGGCGGCTTTCTGATGACCGGACAGGAGCTCGCCACCTCGCTCGCCGAAGGGCCGGGGCCGATCATCCTCGTCTTCAACAACGCGATGTACGGCACGATCCGCATGCACCAGGAGCGCCGTTTTCCCGGCCGCGTCTCGGGCACCAACCTCAAGAACCCGGATTTTGTCGCACTCGCCCGCGCCTACGGCGCGTTCTCGGCACAGGTCGCGCGCACCGAGGAATTCGCCCCCGCTTTCGAGGAAGCGGTCGCCGCGAAACGCGCCGCCGTCATCGAATTGAAGATGGACCCGGAGATGATTACCACCCGCACCACGCTGTCGGCGCTGCGCCGCCAAGCCGAGAGCGCGAAGGTCACTTCGGACTGATCGCAGTCGGGTGTTCCGGGTCGTCGAGCGGCGCTTTCAACCAGCGCTGGGAAATCCTGTCGAGGCTGCCGTCCTTGCGCGCTTCGTCGAGAATCATGTCGACCCGCGCCAAAAGCTCGGCTTGACCCTTGGCGACGCCGACGTAACAGGGTGAGTTGCGCAGGATGAACTTGAGCGCCGTTCGCCTGACGATGCTTTTTTCCAGCATCTCGCCAGCCACGCCATTGCCGGTCGCGATCAGATCCGTCTCGCTCGACAGAAACGCCACCTCGGTGCCGGCATTGTCGTCAAAGCGCTTGATTGTCGCGTCGGCGGGAGCGACCTCGGTGAGAGCGTCATCCTCGATGGTGTTGCGGGTCACCGCGATCGACTTGCCGGCAAGGTCTGCGGACTTGACGACATCGAGCGAAGCCGGCCCGTAAACGGCGCTGTAAAACGGGGCGTACGCGATGGAGAAATCGATCTGCTTCTCGCGCTCAGCGTTTTTGCCCAGGGTCGACACAATCAGATCGACCTTGCCGCTGGTGAGAGAGGGGATGCGATCGGTGCTCGGCACCGCGACCAGGTCGAGATTGGCGCCGAGCGCTTCGGCGATTAGCGCCGCTGTGTCGATGTCGTAGCCGTGCAGCTTGGAATCCGCTCCGAGATTGCCAAAGGGCGGGAAATTATCGGGCACGGCGACCCTGACGACCCCGGCTTTGGTGATGCGTTCAAGCGCATTGTCGGCAGCCGTCGCGGCACCTGGCCCCACCACCGCCGCCAGCAGCAAGCCGAACCCGGCAGCGAGTAGTCGATGCGGCATGTTCGAGCTCCCCTGCGCTTCCGTTTCGAGCCGGCCCCGAAGG
>DATHCK010000230.1:0-24660 GCA_035319545.1 Allostellaceae bacterium
TCTGCCGGCAGTTCCCGATCGACGCGGCGATCCGGGTGTTCGCGGTCAACGAAAAAGGCGGCTACCAAGGATATGTCGATCTGACCGAAGCACACGGCGCCGTCAACCGCGAGGGAAACGCCGGGCTGCGCGTCAAGGACATCGCCCGCGGCGCCGAGCATTTCCTCACCCCCGGACAGCCGATTCGCGAGACGCTCGACCATTTCATCGCCTCGGCGGCGGAGACCTTGGCCGTCGTCGACAATGCTCGTGATCGCCGCGTGCAAGGATATTTGAGCGAAGCCTTCGCGTTGCGCCGCTATTACCGTGAGTTGGAAGCCCGGCATAGTGAAGAACTTGGCGATGACGAGTTGTTCAAGCTGCATCATCCCGCGTCCGATGATTGATAATTGACCACGCGACGTGGAAAAGACTGTCGGGCACAGCGGAATATGTTATCGTCCGGCGGATGCACCGATTGGAACTATTTCTGAGTTCGGTTGTTTATCTCGGTTTATCCGCGGGAGTCGGCTGGGCCGCCGAAAGTCCGCCCTCGGTCGGTAGAATTGCCGTCATCGCCGGCGCGGCCCAATACCATTCGAGCGACGGAGATTGGGCGGCCGCGCTGGTCAACGAACCGGTCGGCGATGGCGTTGCTCTGCGCACCGAGGCGGACTCCGAAGCCGAATTACGCAGCCCCGGCGCGGAGATCGCGCTCGCACCGTCGAGCGAGCTGAGGGTCTTGCGCTTCGACGAAAGCGCGCTGCAGATCGCCTTATCGAGCGGCCGCCTCGGTATTCATCTTGACATGGTCGGCGGAACGCCGCCGACCGTCGAACTCGACCTGCCGCAAGGCGGCGTCTGGCTGACCGCCCCCGGCGACTACGACATCACCGTCGGCGATGCTCGGATGGCCCCGGCGATCGAGGTCTTTGCCGGCAACGCGCAACTCGGCGGCGGGCTCGAACCGAGCCGCGTGGTGACAGCGGAGCGCGACTGGTTCAGCGATTGGTGGCGCTCGCAAGACGACGGTGCCGACCTGACGACAGCGCCTTCGCCCGCGCTTCCCGGCGCTGCGGCGCTCGCGAATGCCGGACGCTGGGAGATCGACCCAAAGCTCGGCGATGTCTGGTTCCCGAGCGACGTCGCGGCCGACTGGGCGCCCTACCGCGACGGCATCTGGCGCTACGTGCAGCCCTGGGGGTGGACCTGGATCGACAACGCGCCTTGGGGCTTCGCGCCGTCGCATTACGGCCGCTGGGCGCAGGTCGACGGCAGATGGGGCTGGGTTCCGGGCGATCACGTCGCCGCCGCCGATTACCGCCCGGCCGTCGTGGCGTTTCTCGGCACCGCCGGGTTCGGGTTGAGCCGGCCCGGCGATATCGGGGCGATCCCGGCCGTCGCCTGGTTTCCCCTCGCCCCGGGCGAAACGCTCGGCGACGGCAAAGAGGCTGGCTACGCCAACCGTCAGTTCACCACCGCAGTGCCGCGCACCAGCTTTGCCGCCGGGCTCCCGGTCGCGACGGCGGTCGTCAATGACATGCCCGGGCAGCGTTTTCTCGATGCGCCGGTGATCCTGGATGGGCTCAACATCGCGCCGTCAGGCGCGGTGCCCGTCGTCGCGGCGGAGAAACCGGCCATTGCCGCCGTCGCCACTGCGGCTGGGGCAGACGCCGCGCCAGAAACCGGGGCGCGGCAGCCGTTTTTTGTCGTGCTGCGCGACGCGCCGATCCGCGTCATACGCGAGGTGCGCCGCCAAGTGCGGGTTGCCGCGACAATCTTGAGCGCGCACCCGTCGCTGGCGAGCACCCTCCATTCGCCGCATAATCGTCGGCACCTCGCCGCCGCCCGCGGAGGGGCGTGAGAAACAGACGAGGGCCCGAGCGGCGATGATCGACTACCGCAGCGACAATACCGGGCGCGCGGCACCGGAAATCCTCGACGCGCTGATCCGCGCCAATAGCGGCACCGCGCTTGGCTACGGCGCCGATGAATGGACCACGCAGCTGCAGGAGCGATTTTCCGAGCTGTTCGAGACCAAGGTGCGCGTGTTCCCGGTGGCGACCGGCACCGCGGCCAACGCGCTGTCGCTGGCGTCGATCGCGCCGTCCTGGGGTCTCGTCTTCTGCAGCGCCGCGGCGCACATCAACACCGCCGAGACCAATGCCGCCGGATTTTTTGGCGGCGGCCTCAAGCTCGTGCCGGTCGCCGGGCCGGACGGAAGGGTCGATGCCGACGAGCTGGCGCGCACGCTGACCGCTTTTCCGCGGGGCCAGCTGCAGCGCGGCCAGCCGGCGGCGGTCAATCTGACCCAGGCGACCGATCTCGGCGCGGTCTACCGGCTTGACGAGGTGCGCGCGGTGACGGAGGTCGCGAAGACGCGCGGGCTCAAGGTGCACATGGACGGCGCGCGCTTCGCCAATGCGGTCGCGCGGCTGCAATGCGCCCCGGCCGATCTGACCTGGCGCGCCGGGGTCGACATCCTGTCGTTTGGCGCGACCAAGAACGGCGGAGCGCTGTGCGACGCGATCGTCGTGTTCGCGCCCGAGATCGCCGATGTCCTAGGGGTGCAGCTGCGCCGCGCCGGCCAGGTCTGGTCGAAGATGCGCTTCGCGTCGGCGCAGCTGATGGCGTATATCGAAAACGGGTTGTGGCTGCGGCTCGCGGCACAATCGAATCGCGCCGCCGCGCGCATCGCCGCGGGGATCGCCGGTACGGTGGGCCTCAAGCTGGTCGCGCCGGTCGAGGCCAACGAAATCTTTCTCGAACTGCCCGGCGGCGTGATGGATGCGCTCGAAGCCGACGGCTTCCAGTTCTACCGGCGCAGCGCGACGCTCGCGCGTTTCGTCTGCCGCTTCGACGTCACCGATGAGGAAGCCGACGCGCTCGTCGCCTCCTTGAAGCGCCGCTGCGCGCTGCCGGCGAAGGCGGCGGAGTAGCTACTCCGCCGCCTGACTTTCCTCGGCCGGCAGCATGCCGAGCGCGCGGCGGTAGACATCGAGCAGCGTCTCCTGCTCGTCGAGATCGTCCTTGTCCATGCGCCTCAGGCGGATCACCTGGCGCATGATCTTGACGTCAAATCCGGTGCCCTTGGCCTCGGCGTAGATTTCCTTGATGTCGTTCGACAGCGCGCGGCGCTCTTCCTCGAGGCGCTCGATGCGCTCGATAAAGCTCTTCAGCCGGTCGCCGGCAATCCCCCCAACGTCTGGCATGCCTGCGCCCTAGTGCTTGTGCTGCTGCGCGGCGAAGGCGGCCTTCTGGTCGGACGAGGCCTCCTTCTGGTACTGCTTGCGCCACTCGTCATAGGGCATGCCGTAGACGATCTCGCGCGCCTCGGGGTCGCTGAGGCCGACGCCCTGTTTCTCGGCCGCCTCGCGGTACCAGCGCGACAGGCAATTGCGGCAGAACCCGGCGAGGTTCATCAGGTCGATGTTCTGCACATCGGTGCGCTCGCGCAGATGCGCGACGAGGGTGCGAAATGCAGCGGCTTCGAGCTCGGTGCGGGTCTTGTCGTCGATCTGATCCATCGAATGTCACCTCCAGCGATGCACCTTATGTAGGCGCGTCAGATCGGAAAGACCAGCGAGGTCGGCACCAGCGTCGAGTCGGTGACGACGATGCGCTCGGCAAAGCGCGGCGTGCCATTATCGTCGACCACGCGGTCGTAAAGCCGACCGCAGAGAAACACCTGCGACGGCTCGTTGAGCATCGTCTGGAACGCCGCGAAGCTTGCGGTGAGGCGCATGCCGTCCGGCCCAATCGCGCGCAGCACGACGCCGCTCACGAGACGCTGGACGATGCGCGGTGCGTAAAACGTCGTCTTGCGGATCGCGGCGACGCGATCGATGAGCATCCCGCGGCTTTCCGCCTGCATCAGCCCGATCGGGTGGCCCAGATCGTAGCTCTCGCGCGGGATGATCTTGTAGACGCAGGCTTCGGTGAAAAACTCGGGCCAGCGCTCCAATTCGCCCTCGCCGAGCGCATCGTCGTAGGCGCCATAAAGATCGGCGAGGCGCATGCGCAACTCGGGCGGCGCGTCCACCCCCGGCGCCGCCGCGATCATCGCCGGCTACAGCCCCATGACCGAGCGGTAATGCCGGTAAAAGCCGCGGATCGCGGTCTCCGTGACGGTGTGCGGCGCGTTGGCGACATCGCGTCCGCCCATCTCGACCAGGCACTCGCGATCATCGTTACCGGCGATCCCGGCTTGCGACAGGATCATTGCCTCGCCGTCATCGGCCGAGACAAACCCGGCCGGCCCGAACAAATTCGACTGGCGCAGCCGGCGCTCGGTCATCTCTGGTGGGTCATCGACATAGCCGAAATGGGTCCACACCAGGTCGAAATTCTGCGCGTCGAGCGGCACGAGCTGCCGCATCGCCAGTCCGTTCGACTGCTGCTGGACGATGAGATTGGGCCACAGCGTCTGCATGACCACGGTGGCGTCGCCGGGATATTCACGCACCGGATCGATGAGCCTCGGATCGGCGAGCTTGAGGTCTTGATGAAACGCGCGCATCTGCGCGGTGGCCTCATTGGCCTTCTGCTCGGCGCGACGATTGACCAGCACCCCATGACGGCCGGTGTCGTCCATCTCGACCGCCGATCGCTGGTCCATCCGGAACAGCCCGAACGTTACCAGGAACACGTGTAGCAGGCTGGCGTGATAGGGGTCTTTGATGTTTTCGAACATCAATTTCCAGTTGCTCGGCAGGCGCTGTCGCTGATAGCCGAGCACCTTGAGCGCGCGGCCGTCGAAGACACGATCGAAATAGCCGAGCATCAAAGGCCCGAGATAATCCGCGAGCGTCTGGTTGGGCTGCGCGAAGCTGGCGAAGACGACACCGTGCCGCGTGGCGACCGCGAGCTGCCGCAACCCGTGTTCCTCGGGCCGGAAATCCTCGGGCATCCCGCCATTGCCGCGAAGCCCGCGGCGGAACGGCACGCCGAGCAGCGTACCCTCGAGGTCATAGGTCCATTGGTGATAGGGGCAGACGAATTCCGTCACCGAGCCGCGATTGGCGCTGCAAAACCGCATGCTGCGATGCGCACAGCTATTGAGCAGCACGCGGACCTGCCCGTCCTGGCCGCGCACGGCGACAACCTCGCGGGCGCCGAGCCGGCTGCGGGTGAAATCGCCCGGATTGGGGATCTCGGCTTCGAGGCAGACATAAAGCCAGTTCGGCCCCTCGAAGATGCGCTCCTGCTCACGCGCGAAAATCTCGGGGTCGGTATAGATCCAATTCGGCACGCGCGACTCGCCGGCCTCGGGCCAGCGCCGCATCAAACCCACGGTTCCACCATCCGCCATGCGTCACCCCACGGAACGTGATGCGCCGAGCGAGGATAATGGCACAGCGCGCAACAACAGTCGCTAGCTCGCGAGCCGCTCAGTGGAAGCGCGGCTTGACCTCCTCGCACATGAGCTTCAAGGCGCGCATCACGCCCTCATGCGGGATTTTGCCGCCGCAGTTGAGTTCGGCGAGGATGCCGTCGAGGCCGATTTCTTGCTGCACTTCCTTGAGCCGGGCGGTGAAGCTGTCGGGCGTGCCGCAGATCACCTGGGTGGCCAGCGCCTCGTCGAAGGTCAGCGCCTCCAGACGCTCGACGCGTTTCAGACGGTCGAGCGCGACCTGGCCGCCGGCGCGGCGCGCCGAGTCGCGTCCGAGCTCGGCTTGGTAGGCGAAGAAGCTCATCAGACTTTCTTCGAGTTCGGCGCGAGCGTTCTTCTCGGTCTCGCCGATATACGCCGGAACGCGCAGATACACCTGGCCCTGGCCGGGATGGCCGGCCTCTTTCCACGCCGCGCGATAGGATTCGATATAGGGCACGAGCTGCTTGAACGGCCCTTGGCGCACCGCGACAAAGACCGGAAAGCCGAGTCGGCCGATCGCCGGGAAGGTCTCTGGCGTGGCGCCGGCCATGCGCAGCTCGGGATACGGCTTCTGATAGGGCTTGGGTGACAGCGCGACGTTGTCGAAGCTGTGATACTTGCCCTGGTAGGAGAATTTCGGCTGCGTCCAGGCGAGCCGCATGATCTCCAGCGTTTCGGCGAAGCGCTCGCGGCTCTCGTCGTAGGAGATGCCGTATTCCTCATAGGTGCGCACGACGCCGCTGCGGCCGATGCCATAGATCAGGCGGCCACGGCTCACCTGATCGACGGTTGCCGCCTCTTCCGCGAGGCGGAGCGGATGCGACAGCGGCAGCACCTGCACGGCGATGCCTATCCGCACCCGCTCGGTCGCCGTGGCGATCGCGCTCGCCACCATCATCGGCGCCGACAACACCGAGCGCTCGGGCGCGCCGTGCAATTCGGCAAGCCACACGGCGTCGAGACCCCAATGGTCGGCCGCCGCGACCTCGCCCAGCGCCTGATCGAAGGCGGCGGCCTCGCCCGCCCCGCCGACCGGCGGAAATTCCATAAACGTGCCGAATTCCATGCCTGTTTTCTCCCTCGCCCGCGCGCATGCGGCGCGAGCGCATTCGCGCGACTTTGCTTTTTTAATCTCAGCATGAGGAACGGCGGGGACACAAGCGGCTGCGTTGCGTATAATAAAACGATACGGACGCGTTGCGTGATTGCGGAACCATCGTTATCAAGCTTGCGTACCCCTACCTGAGCGTGCCCCCCAATTTTGGAGACACCGATGACCTACTCTCGCGGAGCGGCTCTGGCCCTGCTTGTCGTCAGCGCCTCTGCGGTGCCGCTGCATGACGCCTCAGCCTGGTGCCGGTGGCGCTGCGGGCCGCCATTGCTGGCCCTGCCCTTTGTCGCGGCGGGAGCGATTGTGGCGGGTGCCGCGACGGTCGCCACCGCGCCCGTGCGCGCCGTTGTCGGACCGGGCTATTACGGTCCGCCAGGCTATTATGGGCCGCCAGGCTATTACGGCGGCTATTACGGACCGCCGCCGGGGTATTACGGTACACCGCAGCCAGGCTACACGCCGGGTGTTCCGGCTCCCGCCGACCATTAGTTGATCCACACTGGCGCCCGTTGAGGGTTCGTCGCTAGAGTGCGGCGAAGCATCAGCGAGGAGGCGCCGCAATGCGGGTCCACAATCTCTACGTCGACGACAAAGGCGAAACCCATTTTCGCGATATCGAGATCGAATGGGTCGAGGAAGGCCGCGCCGGCAAATTATCAAAGCGGCTGCCGGCGACCGGGATCATCTTTCGCGAGGTGCAGCCCGACTACGACCTCGACTGGCATCCCGCGCCGCGCCGGCAATACATCATCAACCTAGACGCCGGGGTGAAGATCACCGCGAGCGATGGCGAGGCCCGCATCATCGGCGCCGGCGAGGTGATCCTCGTCGAGGACGTTTCCGGCAAGGGCCACCTGTCGCAGGCGGTCGAGAAAAAAATCCGCAACTGCATCTTTGTGCCGGTGGAGTAAGCGACCATGCTCCGGCCCAAGGCGCTCGAGCATATCGGCCTTATCGTCACCGACATGGATCGCAGTCTGCGGTTCTACGAGCGCCTTGGATTCGAGTTCGTGCGATGGCCACGGCGGCCGGGCGGCGCGACGGTGCTGAAAGCCGGGAACGCCGAACTCAATGTCTTCTGCAATCCATCTTCAGCGAGTGACGGCGCGCGGCAGCGAGTCGACCATCTGTGCCTCGACATGGATTATGCGACGATCGACGAGCTGATCGGCGCGCTCGCCGAGACCAGCATCGAGATCGCCAGCGGGCCGGTCGGGCGCAGCGACGGCACCGCGCTCTTTGTTCGTGACCCCGACGGGATGCGCATTGAGCTTCTGGTGAAGCACCCGGTCTGACGTCACATCCCGAGGATCGCGCCAGGCACGGCCTTCGGATCGCGGCGCGGCCAACGGCCGACTTCGACCTGATGGAAGAAATCGTCGCACAGCCGGTTGAAGAGGTCGGGCTCCTCGAGGTTGAGCGCGTGCCCGGTATTGGGCAGCACGACGAGGGCGGCGCTCTTGATGTGCCGCTTCATGAGCAGCCCCGGTTCGAGGCACGGGTCGTCCTCGTCGCCGGTCGCGACCAGGGTCGGCACGTCGAGCTTTTTCATGTCGTCGACGAGGTCCCAAAGCGACGGCCGGCGCGCCTGCACACCACGCATCGTATTGGCCGAGCCGAGCGTCGAGTGCTCCGACAGTTGCTGCATGAACTCGGCGTAGCCGCGCGGGTCCTTGTTACGCAACTGTACACGGGTCGGGCCGGAACCGTAGGATTTCGAGACCTCGGCCATGCCCTTGTCGGCGATCTGCGCCGCGGTGCGCGCGGTTTCGTCATGGAATTGCTGACGCGTGCCCGGCGCCGCGCCATAGCCGCAGCCGGCGACGATCAGCGACAACGCACGCTCGGGATAGGCAAAGCCGAAATGCAGCGTCGCAAACCCGCCCATCGAGATGCCGAGGATATGCGCTTTTTCGATCTTGAGCGCGTCAAGCACATCGCGGATGTCGTCCCGCGCGCGCGCCTGCGAATAGCTCTCGAAATTCTCCGGCACGTCGGAAGGCGGGAAGCCGCGCGCGTTGAAATTGATGCAGCGATAGCGCCGCGAGAAATAGCGCACCTGGGGTTCGTAACTACGACTGTCGCCGGCGAATTCGTGAACAAAGACGATCGGCAGGCCGCTGCCGGTCTCCTCGTAATAGAGTTTGACGCCGTCACTGGTGGTCAGTTGCGCCATCGCCCGATCTCCATCGCCTGCTGGGCCTATCCTAGGGGCCGATTTGCACCTCGGGCAACGCCGGATGATATTCCGTGCAACCGATGCGGCGAGAGCTTGGGCAAATGCCGAAAAACGCGGCGGTGCTACTTTGCCAAATGCGCGAAAACGGCTCGGCGGCGTGTCACGGCGATTGGCACGAATTTTGTTGATGGTTGTGCAGGTCCGGACCGCTATCTCAGGGGCGGTCGATCCGGGCCGGGATCGCCGGATCCTACATCCGGACCTCATTCCCGGACCATTTCCTGCCGTTGCGGCAACAAAAACTCCGGGGCGACGATCGCCTCGGAGCTTTTGTGTCAGGGCTTCAAATGCAGTAGGTGCGCAGCGGCGGGAACCCGTTAAACCCGACCGAGGCGTAGCTCGAGGTGTAGGCGCCGGTCGACAGGATCTCGACCTTGTCGCCGACCGCGAGATCGAGCGGCAGCTTGTACTCGGTCTTCTCGTACAGAATGTCGGCACTGTCGCACGTCGGGCCGGCGATCACCACCGGGCCTGCTGGGCCGCCGCGGCCGGGCGTCTCGATCCGGTACTTGATGCTCTCATCCATCGTTTCGGCGAGGCCGTTGAACTTGCCGGCGTCGAGATAAACCCAGCGCTTGCCGCTGTCGTCGCCCTTGTCGGAGATCAGCACGACCTCGCTCTGGATCACGCCAGCGTCGCCGACCAGCGAGCGGCCCGGCTCAACGATGATGGTCTCGGGAAGCCGGTTACCGAAATGCCTGGTCAACGCCGCCGTCGCCGCGCCGGCATAGGCTTGCACCGGCGACACCTCGCTGCGGTAGCGCGCCGGGAAGCCGCCGCCGATATTGACCATGCGCAGGTTGATATCGGCCGCCGCGAGCAGCGAGAACATGCGCGCCGCGGAGGCCACCGCGCCATCCCACTGGCCAAGATCGGTCTGCTGCGAACCGACGTGAAACGACACGCCATAGGGGTCGAGGCCGAAATCGCGCGCGCGGCACAGCAGCTTCACCGCCAGTTCGGGGGTGCAGCCGAACTTGCGCGACAGCGGCCAGTCGGCGCCCTCGCACGACACGAGAATGCGGCAGAACACCCGCGCCTCTGGAGCCGCACGCGCCAGCTTTTCGAGCTCGGCCTCGCTGTCAAAGGCGAAGAGCCGAACCCCCGCCTCATAGGCGGACGCGATATCGCGCTCCTTCTTGATCGTGTTGCCGAACGACAGCCGCTCCGGCGTCGCGCCGTTGCCGAGGCACAGCTCGATCTCGCCCATGCTGGCGACATCGAAATTCGAGCCCCGTTTCGCCAGCATCGCGACGATCTCGGCCGCCGGGTTCGCCTTCACCGCATAATAGACCGTGGCGATCGGGAGATAGCGGCGCAACGTGTCGTACGCCTTGCCGATGACGTCGAGATCGACGACGAGGCACGGGGTCGCGGGCACATTGTCGGCAAGAAAGCGGGCGATTTTCTTGTTCATTGCATGGGGTACCTTTACGAACAGCAACCGAAGCCAAATCATTCGAAGTCGCGCCGCCTGCCCCCTAAGGAGCGGTTGCTTTGCGAAGCGAATGCACAAGAACCGCCGACGCTACGGAGAAATCCGTATCGCGGCTGATTTTTGGCTAGCTTAAACTGCTCGGATCGGTGACCCGGCTGCCTCGGCCGCGCAAGCGGGTGCCGCGCAGGACGGCGTCAGGGCAGGGCTCGATGGCCCAGACAGGGATTGCAACCATATCGACCTCCCTCTCGGGGTCGGCGTTTCCGCCGGACTGCCAAAAAGGACGCGTTACGTCGTTGCATAACCACCAAGGGCCATAGGCACGTGCGAGTGCGTCAACGCGCGGATAGATACGCGCAAATTTCTGGATTGCAAGCAAAAATCCGGAACAAATTTCGCGGTGGCGAAACGCTCGCCTATGGGGCCTCGCGGAGCGGAAAAGTGCCGACGAGACGACCCGTCGCGAGATCGATCACGACCAGCTCGACCGAGCCGTCGGCGAGCAGCACTTCGAGGACGATTCGGTCGGGGCTGGTGCCCATTTTCTCGATCGACGAGCCGTGCGGCAGTGTGATCGGCGGCGCGGTCACCGCCTCGACTGGCAGCGCGGCGGGCGTGCGGTGCGACAGCCGACCGGCGATCGCGATCGCCAGCGCCAGGACTCCGGCGACCAGCATCATGCCCATCGCCGCGACAAGGACTTTGAGAAAACGCAGGTTCATGCGGGCGTCGCGATGACAGGGTCGGCGATCACCATTGAGGGTATCGCGGACGGCGAACGGCTCGACCGCGCCTTGCAGCGGCATCTACCCGAGCTATCGCGCTCCCGCCTCAAGCAGCTCATCCTGTCCGGCCAGGTTTCGGCGGGCGCCGGGAGCAATGACGCGAATGTGATCCGCGACCCGTCGCGGAAGGTCAAAATCGGACAAACTTTCGTCGTAATCCTCCCCGAACCTGAAGCTGCGACACCGCAAGCCCAGGTGATTCCCTTAGATATCCGTTTTGAGGATGCACATCTCATCGTCATCGACAAGCCCGCGGGCCTGGTCGTCCATCCCGCGCCGGGTAATCCAGATGGCACACTCGTCAACGCGCTCATCGCGCATTGCGGCGACAGCCTCATCGGGATTGGCGGGGTCCGCCGGCCTGGAATCGTCCACCGTCTCGACAAGGACACCAGCGGGCTCATCGTCGCCGCCAAAACCGAGATGGCGCATCGCGTTCTATCGGCGGATTTCGCCGCACGGCGCGTCTCGCGCGCCTATGCCGCGATCGTTTGGGGCGTGCCGCTCCCGACGGAAGGCGAGATCGCCGGCAATATCGGGCGCAGCATGACCAATCGCAAGAAGATGGCCGTTGTCGCCCCCGGGCGCGGCAAGCCGGCGGTCACCCGCTACAAGGTGGAACGCACCTTCAGCGACGTCGCGGCGCTGATCGAATGCCGCCTCTTGACCGGCCGCACGCACCAGATCCGCGTGCACCTCGCCGAGCGCGGGCATCCGCTGATCGGCGACCCGGTCTATAGCGGCCGGCACGGCAGGGCGCTGGCCCGCAAAGGAACTCCGGCCGCCACGGCCGCGTATTTTCCACGCCAGGCACTGCATGCGCGCCATCTCGGCTTGCGCCATCCGGCAAGCGGGGAATATCTCGTCTTCGACAGCGATCTCCCCGACGACATGAAATCGCTGTTGGGCTCTTTAGAGAGACTTTAAACTGGACGAAAGCTGACTATTTTAGTAGGGTATAGGAACGCAGCACCCAAGGCCGCGTTCCTAGGAGTACGGCCAAGAGGGGAAAAAATCGGCTATGCCAAGTGTTTCCGTACCTTCGCTTTCCGGCGAGGGCAGCCTGACGCGGTATCTCCAGGAGATCCGCAAATTCCCGATGCTGGAGCCGGAAGAAGAATACATGCTGGCCAAGCGCTGGAAGGAGCGCGAGGACAGCGAGGCGGCGCATCGCCTCGTCACCAGCCATCTGCGGCTCGTCGCGAAGATCGCGATGGGCTATCGCGGCTACGGCCTGCCGCTCTCCGAACTGATCTCGGAGGGCAATGTCGGCATGATGCAGGCGGTCAAGCGCTTTGATCCTGATCGCGGCTTCCGCCTCGCGACCTATGCGATGTGGTGGATCCGCGCGGCGATCCAAGAGTACATCCTGCACTCATGGTCGCTGGTGAAGATGGGCACCACGGCGGCGCAGAAGAAGCTGTTCTTCAACTTGCGCAAGCTGAAGGGCCAGTTGCAGGCGGTCGAGGACGGCGATCTGTCGCCGGAGAATTTGAAGAAGATCGCTACCGAGCTCGACGTGCCCGAAGCCGATGTCATCAGCATGAACCGCCGGCTCGCCAGCCCTGATCATTCATTGAACGCGCCGCTGCGCAGCGACAGCGAGGGCGAATGGCAGGACTGGCTTGTCGACGAGACCGAGAGCCAGGAAACCATGCTCGGCGATCGCCAGGAACTGGGCTTGCGCCGCGACCTTCTCGAAAAGGCGCTGACCCACCTCAACGAGCGCGAGCGCCACATCCTCGGCGAGCGGCGCCTCAAGGACAATCCGACGACGCTCGAGGATTTGTCGCAGCAATACGGCATCTCGCGCGAGCGCGTGCGGCAGATCGAGGTGCGCGCCTTCGAGAAGCTGCAAAAGGCGATCAAGGCCGCCGCCATCGAACGCCGGCTGGTCGCGTAATTCAACGACGCCTGGGTCGTTCGTGGATGCCCGGCCCGAAGCCGGGCACGAACGATCTTATCTTGTCAGTTCCCAATCGCCCTGCTATGTAATCTTCGCAAAATTGCGAAGTGAGTTTGCATGGCCCTGCATACCTGCCCTGGCTGCCAATGCGCGACGGGCGACGAAAACGCGATGATCGCCTGCCAATGCGCGCAAAAACTTACCGCGCTGCGCGTCGAAGCCGGCGAGACGCAGCGCCAGGCAGCGATGCGCCTGCACATGACCGAGTCGATGATCTCGCGCCTCGAACGCGGCGACCATGTGCCGAGCCTCAAGACGCTCGCTCGCATCGCCCAAGCGTACGGATTGCGGCTGGAGATTGTGTTCCACGCGCATGAGCACGAGCATGCCGACGGTACGCGACACACCCACCCGCACGACCACGACGACGCCGGCCACCGACACACGCATTCGGGCGACGAATGAGCGCCGCCGTCGAGCGTCCCGCCCACTATCATGATGATGGCGCCGGAGGGGAGAAAGATCCTGTCTGCGGCATGAATGTCGACCCCGGGACCGCGCAGCACCGCGCGGCGCATCGCGGCCGGCGCTATTTCTTCTGCGGCGCGCGCTGCAAGGAACGTTTCCTCGCCGAGCCGGCGAAATTTCTCGCGCCGGGGACGGTAGTCCCGGAGGCCGCCGGCGCCGAGCAATGGACCTGCCCGATGCACCCGGAGATCGTGCAGGCGACGCCGGGGAGCTGTCCGCTCTGCGGCATGGCGCTGGAGCCGGTGCTGTCGGCCGCTGACGACGCCGAAAACGCCGAGTTGCGGAACATGACCCGCCGGCTCTGGGTCGCCGCAGCGCTGAGCCTGCCGCTGCTCGTCATCGGCATGTTCGGGATTGGCTTTCCGGGGGTCGTGTGGGTGCAGCTCGCGCTTGCGACGCCGGTCGTGCTGTGGGGCGGCTGGCCGTTCTTCCAGCGCGGCTGGAAGTCGCTGAGGAACCGCCGGCTCAACATGTTCACCCTGATCGCGCTCGGCACCGGCATCGCCTATCTCGACAGTCTCGCCGCGGCGCTGTTTCCGCAGATCTTCCCGGCCGCGTTCCGTAATGTGGATGGCCGCGTGCCGCTTTATTTCGAGGCGGCCGCAGTGATTGTGACCCTGGTGCTGGTCGGCCAGGTGCTCGAGCTGCGCGCCCGCGCGCTGACCGACGGCGCGATCCGCGCGCTGCTCGACCTTGCGCCGAAGACCGCGCGGCTGGTCGGCGCATACCGCAGCGAGTGGGACGTGCCGCTCGGCGAGATCGCGGTCGGCAATCTCTTGCGCGTGCGGCCGGGCGAAAAAGTGCCGGTCGACGGCATCGTCACCGAAGGCGAAAGCGCGATCGACGAGTCGATGCTGACCGGCGAGCCGCTGCCGGTCGACAAGGGCGTGAACGACAGGGTCACCGGCGCGACACTCAACATCACCGGCAGCTTTGTAATGCGCGCCGAAAAGGTCGGCGGCGACACGCTGCTCGCGCGGATCGTCGCGCTGGTCGCCACGGCGCAACGCTCGCGCGCGCCGATCCAGCATCTCGCGGACGCCGTTGCCGGCCGTTTCGTGCCGGCGGTGCTGGGCGTTGCCGCTGTCGCGTTCATGGCCTGGGCAATCTTTGGCCCGCCGCCGGCGCTCGGCTATGCGCTGCTCGCAGCGATCTCGGTGCTGCTGATTGCCTGTCCCTGCGCGCTCGGCCTGGCGACGCCGATGTCCATCACGGTCGGGACCGGGCGTGGCGCCAGTGCCGGGGTGCTGGTGAGAAATGCCGAAGCGATGCAACTCCTGGAGAAGATCGACACGCTGGTCATCGACAAGACCGGAACCCTGACCGAGGGCAAGCCGCGACTCGTCGCGGTCGTCATTGCCGGCGGCGCCACCGAGGATCACCTGCTGCAATTGGCCGCCGCCGCCGAGCGCGGCAGCGAACATCCGCTGGCCGCGGCGATCGTCGCCGCCGCCGCGGCGCGCGGGCTGGCGTCTCTGCCGATCTCGGCGTTCCGCGCCGAGCCGGGAAAGGGCGTCGTCGCGACGATCGCGGCGCGGCGCATCGCGATCGGCAACGAGGCGCTGTTGGCGGCGCTGGACATCGATCCGGCACCGCTCGCCGCCGAGGCCGAACGCCGCCGGCAGGATGGCGAGGGGATCATGCTGCTTGCGATTGGCAATCGCGCCGAAGGCCTTATCGCCGTCGCCGACCCGGTGAAGCCGAGCGCCGCCACCGCACTCGCGGCGCTGCGCGACGACGGCATCCGGATCGTGATGCTGACCGGCGACAGCCGGCACACCGCCGCCGCAATTGGCCGGGGGCTGGACATCGACGACATCATCGCGGAGGTACTGCCCGACGGCAAAGCCGCCGCGATCACGCAATTGCAGCGCGAGGGCCGCGTCGTGGCGATGGCTGGCGACGGGATCAACGACGCGCCGGCGCTGGCGCAAGCCACGATCGGCATCGCGATGGGCACCGGCGCCGATGTCGCGATCGAGAGCGCCCAGGTCACGCTCGTCAAAGGCGACCTGATGGGCATCGTGCGCGCCCGCCGGCTCTCCCGCGCGACGATGCGCAACATCCGGCAGAACCTATTCTTCGCATTTGTCTTTAACATTCTGGCCGTGCCGATCGCTGCCGGCGCGCTTTATCCGTTCACCGGCGTCTTCCTCAACCCGATGATCGCCAGCGCGGCGATGAGCGCGAGTTCGCTGCTCGTGGTCGGAAACGCGTTAAGGCTACGGAATACCCATCTGTAGCTGCGCTACATTTACGTCGCCCATGCTCTACCTGCTGATCCCGCTCTTGCAGATCATCTGCATCGTCCATGTCGTGCGCACCGGGCGCTCGTTCCTGTGGATTTACGTGCTGCTGTTCCTGCCCGGGCTAGGGGCCGCGGCCTATGTCGTCGTCGAGATATTGCCCGGCCTGTTCGGCTCGCGCACGGCGCGCAGTTTTCGCCGCTCGGCGGTCGGCGCGCTCGACCCGGGCCGCGAGCTTCGCCGTTGCCGGCAGGCGCTCGAGGAGGCCGACACCGTCGATAACCGTCGCCTGCTCGCCGAAGCCTTGGTCGCCGCCGGTCAGCACCAGGAGGCGATGGAGCTCTACCGCGGCATCCTCAGCGGTATTCACGCCGATGATCCCGGCATGTTGTTGGGGATGGCACGCGCGGCCTATGGCCTCGGCCAGTACGAGCTGGCACTCGACACGGTCACCAAGCTGGGCGAGACCAACCCGCGCCACCAGCCGGTCGAGGCGCAGCTGCTGCAGGCGATGGCGCTCGAGGGCCTGGGGCGCGACGAGGAGGCGGCCGAGGATTACGCCCAGCTCGTCACCCACGCGCCAGGCGAGGAGGTGCGCTGCCGCTATGCGCTGCTGCTCCAGCGCCACGGCGACCGTGATGCCGCGAAAGCGCTGTTCGACGAAATCCTCGCCCGCTCGCGGCGCTCGCCGCGCCATTATCGAAATCAAGAGCGCGAGTGGATCGATATCGCCCGGCGTGAGACGTAGTGCCGCCGTGCGGCGGGGTGGGCTGACGAAGTCAGCCCACCTTCATCTCACCGAGATAAGCCTCGCGGATCATGGGGTTCTCGCGCAGCTCGCCGGCCGGGCCGTCGAGTACCACCTGGCCCGTCTGCAGCACATAGCCGCGATGGGCGATCTGCAACGCCATGTTGGCGTTCTGCTCGACCATGAAGATCGTTGTGCCCTGCTTGTTGATCGTCTGGATGATGTCGAAGACCTGCTCGACAAAGACCGGCGACAGGCCCATCGATGGCTCGTCCATGCAAAGGAGCTTTGGCCGCGCCATCAGCGCCCGGCCGATCGCCACCATCTGCTGCTCGCCGCCTGACAGCGTGCCGGCGAGTTGCTTCAGCCGTTCCTCGACACGCGGGAAGAGACTGAAGACGCGTTGCAAATCCTCCTCGAATTCGGCGCCCTGTCCGCGGGTATAGGCGCCCATCTCGAGGTTCTCGTACACCGTCATGCGCGGGAAAAGCCGCCGCGCCTCGAGCACCGGCGCGATACCGCGCCGCACCCGCTCGGCGACGCTTACCCCTTTCAGCGACCGGCCCTCGTAGACCACATCACCGCGCGCCGGGGCGACGACGCCCATGATCGCCTTCATGGTCGTGGATTTTCCCGAGGCATTCCCGCCGAGCAGACAGACGATCTCGCCCGCGTCGATCCGGTAATCGACATCCTTCAGCACATGGAGATCGCCGTAATAGGTATTGACGCCCTGAAAAGACAAAAGCTCAGGCAACGGCCGCGCCCCTCAAGGAAGCGCTTCGGCCGAGATAGGCGCGGATGACCTCCTCGTCGCGCCGCACGACATCGGGTGTGCCCTCGGCGATCTTTTCGCCGTGATCGAGCACGACGACATTGTCCGCGAGGCTGACGACAACATCGAGCTTGTGCTCGATGAGAACGATAGCCAGCCCATGCTCGTGGAGTCGCTTGATCTGCTGGGCGAGCTCGAGCGTTTCGGCTGGGTTCATACCGGCCGTCGGCTCGTCGAGCAGCAGAAGCTTAGGGTTCGAGGCGAGCGCGCGGGCGATCTCGACCCGCCTCCGGTTGGCGTAGCTGAGGCTCGACACGACATGGTCGATGCGCGGGATCAGCCGATTACCGAAGAGGGAGAGGATTTCGACGGCATGCTCGCGCGCCGCAGCCTCCTCGCGCCGCGTCCCCGGCAGCCGCATCAGCGCGCCGACCGCGCCGGTATGGAGCCGCGCGTGCATGCCGATCATCACGTTTTCAAGCACGGTGAGGTTCGGGAACAACCGGATATTCTGAAAGGTGCGGGCCATGCCGCGGCCGAGCACGACATGCGGCGGCAGGCCCTCGATCGGATGGCCGGCGAAATGCACCTTCCCCGCGTTGGGCGCCACCAGCCCAGTGACCGCGTTGAACAGCGTCGACTTGCCGGAGCCATTCGGTCCGATCACCGCGACGACGGAATGCGCCGGCACGCTCAGCGAAACCTCGCGCAGCGCCACCAGCCCGCCAAAGCGCACGGTCAAGCCCTTGATCTCGAGTAGCGGGCCGGGGCCACGATAGGTCATGTCGCCAAGCACCCGCACCCGCTCCGCCGGCGCCGGGGCGGCGAGTTCGACCCGCGCCGTCTGCTCGGCCAGGCTTAGCGCCCGTACCTTACGCGTCGCGGGGATCAGCCCCTGGCGGCGGTACAGCATCATGAAGACCAGGATGAGGCCGAAGATCAGCTCGATCGACGAGACGAGCTCGATGTGCTGCAGCCACTGCACACCGATCAGCCGGCCCAGCGCGTGCAGCCATTGCGACAGATCCTCGAGAAACCACGATTGCAGCACCTGCAGGATCACCGCACCGAGCACGACGCCCCAGACGCTGCCGATGCCGCCAAAGACAATCATCACCAGGATCATGACCGACACCGGGAACATGAACATTTCCGGCGTCGCGGTCTGCAGCTTGGCGACGAAATACGTGCCGGTCGCGCCGGCGAAAGCGGCGCCGATGGCAAACGCCAACAGCTTGAACTTGACCCGGTCGACCCCCATTGCCGACGCCGCGATCTCATCCTCGCGGATCGCCATCCAGGCGCGCCCGACGCGCGATGACTTGAGCCGCGTGCTGGTAAATATCAGCAGCGCGACCAGCCCCACTCCGACAAAGTAATAGGGGGTGGCGTTGATGCCGAAGCTGTGGCCGAACAGCTGCGGCGCGGCGACGCCGTTGAGGCCCATCGCGCCGTTGGTGACGCTCGGCCAATTGCGCACGACGATCGGCACGATCTCGCCAAAGCCGAGCGTCACGATCGCCAGGTAGTCACCCTTGAGCCGCAGCGTCGGCGCGCCGAACAGAATGCCGAACAGCGCCGCGAACGCCGCTGAGAACGGCAGCATCAGCCAGAACGACACAGTGAAGTGGACGAGATCGCCACCGTCCTGATGGACACGCGCGACCAGATGCAGCCACTCGAACGGCTCCCAGAACCCGCTCCATGCTGGCATGAATTGCGCCGAGGCAAAGAACCCGTAGGTATAGGCGCCGATCGCAAAAAACGCGGCGTAGCCGAGATCGAGCAAGCCGGCAAAACCGACGACGATGTTGAGCCCCAGGGCCAGCGAAGCAAAGGCGAGTGCGTTGGCGGCCGAATCGATGTCCGCATCGTTGCGGTCGATCATCAAAGGGAAGGCGATGGCAAAGACAAACGCGAGCGCGGTGCCGACATGCGCACGCAGATGCGGCGCGACCCATTGCAATGGCGAGGCCTTTTGCAGAAAGGCGAAGGCAAGACCGCCAATCGAGCCCGGCGTGATGGTTTCGCGCTCCGCCATGGCCGCGCCGCTTTACGATTTGGTCGGGTTGGCGCGGCCCATCAGGCCGGTCGGCGCGAAGACGAGCACCAGCACGAGGATCGAGAAGATGATTACGTCGGTCCAGCGCACCGCGATCAGCTGGCCGCCCAGCGCCTCGATCAGCCCGATGATGATGCCGCCGACCATCGCGCCGGTGACGCTGCCGATGCCACCCAAGACCGCCGCGGTAAAGGCGCGCAGCCCGGCGGTGTAGCCGATGATGAAGCTCGTATAGTTGTAGTAGAGACCAAAGATAAGCGCCGCCGCCCCGGCGAGCGCCGAACCGAGAAAAAACGCCATCACGATGACCCGGTCGACATCGACTCCCATCATCCGCGCCGCCTCCGAATCCTGTGCCGTCGCCCGCATCGCCTTGCCGATCCGGGTCTTATTGACGAACAGGTGAAGGCCCGTCATCAGCACCAACGCGACACCCCAAATCAGCACCTCGCGCAGATCGAGCGTCGCGCCGGCGATCGTCCAGGCAACGCGCGGCATCGGGTTCGGGAAGTTGAACGACCCCGCCCCCTTGGTCAGTAGAACAAGGTTGAACAGGATGTAGCTGATGCCGATTGTCGTGATCATCCCCACCGTGCCAGGGATGCCGCGCAGCGGGCGTAACGCGAAGCGCTCGATCGCGACGCCGAGAAGTCCCGCGACGAGCATCGTCGCCACAAAGGCGAAAGCCATGACCCCCGCCAGTGCGAGGCCGGTCAGAATGTGGCTCTGCCCGGAGAGGCCAAAGAACTCCAGCGCCATCATTCCGATAAACGAGCTGACCATGAACACGTTGAAATGCGCGAAATTGATCAGCTCAAGGATGCCGTAAACGAGTGTGAAGCCAAGCGCCAGGAGCGCATACATCGCCCCCAGGCTCAGCCCGTTGATCACCTGCTGCAGGTAGACCGCTTCCCAGCCCATCAATCGCGCCCCGGCACGCGGCTCACTCCGGCCGTCTTCCGCTTAGCAAGGAAGAGGCCATAAACGGGGCATCGCACGGCACCACGGCCATGCTTACGACGTCGTCGGCGCCACCCCGATATACTTGTACTGGTGCAGCACGTCGTCGTCCGGGAATTTCGGATCGCGGGTAATCTGGAAGACGCTGACGACGCGGCTGGTGATGTCGCCGTTCTGGTCGAAGCTGACCGTGCCCTGCAACGTCTTGGCCTGGGAGGCCTGGATCGCGTCGCGCACGCTGTTGCGGTCGACCGGCTTGCCTGACTTCGCGACGTTCTCGATCGCGTCGATGATGACAAGCGCGGCGTCATAGGCGGTGATAGAGTAGTTTTCCGGCTGCTCACCGTATTTCGCGGCGAACGCCTTGATAAAGGACTCGGAATCCGGATTTGCCAAGAGGTCCGGCGCCGCGATCGTCGCATAAAGACCCTCGGCCGCAGGGAAGCCGGCGCCCTTCAGGATCTCAGCACCGTAGACGCCGTCGCCACCGGCGCGGATCATCTTCGGCATGATGTCGAAGGACTGCTTGACCACCTTGACCCCCGCCTGGCCAACGCCGCCGTAATAGAGCGCGTCCGGGTTCATCGATTTGATCTTGGTAAGGATCGTTGTGTAGTCGGCTTCCTTGGGGTCGAGTTGGTCGTGCCCCATGACATTGATCCCGCGTTTTTTCGCCTGCTCCTCATAGGCCGTCGCGATCCCGACGCCGTAGGCGCCGCTGTCGTCGAGGATGTAGACCGATTTGATCTTCAGCGTGTCGGCCATGTAATTGGCCATGTTGGGGCCCTGGAACGCGTCGGTCGTGACGGTGCGGAAATAGATCGCCTTACCAGCCGGCATGTAGGTGCCAGCGAATTTCGGGTTGGTGATGTCGGGATTGGTCGAGCTGGGCGTGATCGTCGCCAGATTGCCCTGGCTCAGAATCGGCGCCATCGCCTTGCCCGAGCCGCTCATCTGCGGGCCGATCGCGGCGACGACGCTATCGTCGGCAACCATCTTGCGGGCATTGGTCGCGGCTTGCGCCGGGTCGTACTGGCCGGCCGTCGCCGAGCCGTCGTCCAGCAGCATCACGTTGATCTTGTAGCCACCGGGGCCGCCTTTCGCGTTGGCGTCATCGATCGCCAGCAGCGCACCTTCCTTGATGAGCTGGGCGTCATGCGCGTCGGCCCCGGTGAACGGCAGGTTGATGCCGATCGTGACGGTCTTGTCGGCGGCGAAAGCGCGCACGGCGTAAGCGCCGGCGAGGCCAAAAGCCGGGAGCTGGACGATCAACGTACGGCGCGACAACATGATGAGCCTCCCCCGTTCATACCGGTTTTCCCGCGCCGGGCGCGGTGTGCCAGTTTTGCTCTAGCCACGCGGCGACGGCAAGGGCGATGGAATTTGCAGCCAGTCTCAGCCCGGCGGCTTCATCGCCACGTCGAGCATCACATTCGGCAGGATCTCACGGATCACGCCGCGCAGCGTCGCCTCGTCCGAGGCGGTCGCCGCCGCCAGCAGCCGACGCGAGCCGCGGCGCAGGATGCGCGCGGTCGCCTTGCCGTCGCGATCGGGGCGGATCGTCGCGAACGCGTCGGCCGGCTCGATCCGGCGCAACACGCGCTTCAGCGCGGCGACCCCCTCACTGGTCTCGACATTGTGCGCCGCGGCCTCAGCAGTCTCTGGTTCCGCCTCTTCTTCCAGCGGCGCGTCGATTGCCTCGACTGGGCGATGCCGGGAAAGCGACTGATAGATGACCCTGCCGCCTTCGGTGTCGATGCGCGACTGCAGCTCCCAGCTCTCGCCACGTGCCGACAATTCGCTGATCAGCGCGAACAGGTCGTCGCAGTCGGTTTCGTGCGTGCAGGTCAGGAAGGCGAGCCGCCCGTCATGCTCGATGACGCGGTCGTCGTCCTCGAGAAAGCCCAACTCGTTGAGCGCCATATCGAGCGCGCGGCGCGAGGCCACCAGCAGCACCGTGACGTGCAGCCGCCGCGAATTCTCGGGCGCGTCGCCCTCCGCATCTTTTTCGGCCATCGACGCTCCTCGACGCCCTTATAAAACCTGGCTCTCGCCGAGCCGATTGATCCGCACATCGCGGTGAATGCTGACATTCATCAGCAGACCAAACCCCAGCATCACCGTGACCATCGCGCTTCCACCGTAGGAGATCAGCGGCAACGGCACGCCGACAACCGGGATGAGGCCGATCACCATCGCCGTATTGATGAACACGTAAAGGAAAAAATTGGTCGCGAGGCCAAGCCCGAGGATCCGCCCGAAATGGTTGCGGCTGCGCAAGGCGATCGTAAAGCCGTAGACGATCACCAGGGCATAGAGCGCGAGCAGCACCAGCCCGCCGACCAGACCGAACTCCTCGGCGATCATCGTGAAGATGAAATCGGTTTGACGCTCGGGCAGGAAAGCGAGGTGCGTCTGCGTCCCCAGCATGAACCCCTTGCCGAACAAGCCGCCGGAGCCGAGTGCGATCTTTGACTGGAGGATATGATAGCCGGCGCCGAGCGGGTCGGAATTGGGCGACAGAAACGTGGTGAGCCGCGCCCGCTGATAGTCGCGTAGCATCGACCAGATGAGCGGCGCGGCGCCGGCCGCCGCCACCGCCGCCGCGCCGAACATCCACAGCCGCACCCCGGCGAGGAAAAACACGATCGCGCCGGCCGCGAGCAACGTCATCGCGGTCCCCAGATCGGGCTGCTTCAATACCAACGCCACCGGCACCATGACCATCCCGACCGGCACCAGGAGGTGGGTGATGCGCCCGGCGTTCTCTGTCGGCAGGACGTGGAAATAGCGAGCAAGCCCCAGGATCAGTGCGACTTTCATAACCTCCGACGGTTGCAGCTGGAAGAAACCGAGATCAATCCAGCGCTGCGCGCCCATGCCGGCAAAGCCGCGCAGATCGACGGCGACCACCAGGGCCAGCGCCAGCCCGTATACCCAATACGCGATCCGGAACCAGTAGCGGATGTCGATCAGCGCCGCCGTGATCATGGGGACGAAGGCGATCGCAAAGCGCACCACCTGCTTTGACGCCCAAGGCTGCCAGTTGCCGTTGGCCGCCGAGTAAAGCATCGCGAAGCCGATCCCCGACAGCACGCAGAGCAGCAAGATGAGACCCCAGCTGATGCCACGCACCCGGTCGGCAAAGGTGAGCTCACGGTGGCCAATATCAGGGGAGAAGCTGACCATGAAACTAACCGGGAGGCTGATGTCCGCCGTTTTCCGGCAGCGGCGGCGCAACTGGCGGGGCGGCCTGCGCGATCGAATCGGGTTGCGGCACACGGCGCGCCGGATCGCGCTTTTGCACTTCCAGCAGCACGTCGCGCACGATCGGCGCCGCCACCTCGGAGCCGCCGCCGGCCTCGGCGCCCCCATGTTCGACGACGACCGCGCAGACGTAGCGCGGCGCGCCGACCGGCGCGAAGGCGACAAAGAGCGCGTGGTCGCGATCCTTCCACGGGACGTCGGCCTCCTTAAGCAGACCGTGATCGCGTTCATACTGCGTGATGTGGCGCACCTGCGATGTGCCGGACTTACCGCCCATCGCGAACGCCGGATCCTGAATCCGCGCCGCATAGGCGGTGCCGCCCTGCTCGTTGACGACTGCGGTCATACCGTCCAGCACCACCGACAGCGCGTGGGGGCTGATGCCCATCGACTTGAAATCGGGCGGGTGACGATCCCCGCCGGGCGGCAGCTGGGCGGCGCGAACCAGATGCGGCACGACCTGTCGCGCGGTCGCGAGCCGCGCCGCCATCGTCGCGACCTGGAGCGGAGTCGCCAGCACGGAACCCTGGCCGATGCCGGTGTTGAGCGTCTCGCCCTGCTGCCAGGCAACGCCCGTTGTCGCCAGCTTCCAGTCGCGGTCGGGGATCAGACCGGCGCGCTCACCGGCGATGTCGAGGCCGAGCGCGTCGCCAAAGCCGAAACGATGCGCCATCGCGGCGATGTGGTCGATACCGGTGCGATGCGCCGTCTCGTAAAAAAAGACGTCGCACGACCCCTTGATCGCGTCGCGCAGGCGCAATGTGCCGTGGCCGCCCTTGCGCCAGCAATGGAAAGTCGCGTCGCCGAGCTCCAGATAACCGGGGCAGGTGATTTGCGTGTCGGGCGTGATCGCGCCGCTTTCGAGCGCCGCCAACGCCACCACCGGCTTGAACGTCGACCCCGGCGGATAGAGTCCGCCGATCGCCTTGTTGGACAACGGATTGCGCGGGTCGGTCGAAAGCTGCTGCCACTCGGCCGGCGTGAGGCCGTTGGAAAACAGCATCGGGTCGTAGCTCGGACTCGACACCAGCGCCAGCACGTCGCCGGTCACCGCGTCGAGCAGCACGCAGGATACGCTTTGCTCGCCGCTGCAGCGCTTCATGACGAAGTCCTGCATCGCGGCGTCGAGGCCGGTGACGACATCCTGGCCGGGTTGGCCATCATTGCGCGCGATCTCGCGCACCACGCGACCGTAGGCGTTGACCTCGACCTGGCTCGTCCCCGCCGTGCCTCGCAGCTTCA
>DATHCK010000231.1:0-4595 GCA_035319545.1 Allostellaceae bacterium
GCGCATCTGCTGATCCATTGCCATGCCGGGATTTCACGCTCGACGGCCGCGGCGGTGCTGCTCCTCGCACAGGCGGACCCAAGCCGCCTTGCCCCAGAGATTTTCGAGGAGATCGCGCGGCTGCGTCCGCGCGCCTGGCCAAACCTGGCGCTGCTCGAACTCGGCGAGGAGGCGCTCGGCCGGCCGGGTGAGTTTACCGGCGCGGTCGGCGCGCAGTATCGGCGGGTGATCGCCGCCGAACCGAGCTTCGCGGCCTACCTGCGCGAGAATGGCCGCGGCCGTGAGGTCGAAATCGCCGAACTGCCTCACAGCTGATAGGCGACCTTGAGCACGACGAAATACGGGTAATCCGGGTCGTTGACATGGCCGGCCGGGTCGGTCGGCACATGCTTCAAAGCCACCGCGTTGTCGACATTGCCGCCAACCACGTCGAGCGTGCCGGGACGCTGCGCGACGACGATGTCGCAATGGCCGGGGAAATGCCCGGCCGGCAGATCCTCGAAGCGCACCGGATGGTTTGCCCGCCACATGCAGATGATGTCGCCCAATTGCGGCGCGTAGCCGGCGACCGGCAGCGCGGTGATCGCCAGGTCGCCGCGAGTGCGCGCGGCATCGATATAGTCGCTGTGCGCCGGCGCATAAGGGAAGCGGCCGCCGGCGCCAGCCATGCGCATCACGTAATCGATGAAGGCCGCCGACCAAGCGAAATCGCCGTCGTCGCCGCGCGGAAATTCGATGCCGTTCTGATCATGCTTGCCGGTCCAGGCGCTGTCGGCGCTGCCATAATCGAGGCCCTGGAACCAGTAATCACCGACCCGCTGCCACAGCCCCTCGTCGCGTTCCTCGCTGTCGGCGTTTTCGGGTTGATCGGGCGAGAGGATGATCTTCTGGCCAAAGGCCCGCCACTCGCGCAGCGCGATCTGCGCAGCCGCCGCGCGCGACAACGGCTGATAGGGTTTTTTGGCGTAGGGCGGGATCTGGATGTCGCGCGGGATCGACGGCGCCGGCGGCTGCGCGCTTGTGCAGCCAGCGACAAGGAAGACAAGCAGGGACGCGGCGACGACCCTAGAAGTCATACAGCCGGGCAGGGTTATCCACGAGGATCTTACGGCGGGTGGCGGCGGTCGGCGCCCAGCGCGGCAGCTGCGCCAACGCGAGCCCGTCATCGATGTCGAAAGACGGGGTGATCTCTTTCTCCTTGCCGGCGTCGGCGTGGTGCGGATGCGGCCAGTCGGTGCCCCAGACGATGCGGTCGGGATTGGCGGCGATCAGCGCACGGGCGAGCGGCGCGACATCGTCAAAGGCCGGCGCCCTCACCGAGCTGCGGTAGTGTCCCGAGACCTTGACATAGGCCTTGCCGGCGCGAACCAGGTCGAGCAGCGCCGCGAAGCCCGGCTGATCGACCCCGGCCGCGGCTTGCGCGCCGCCGAAATGGTCGAACACCACCGGCACGGCCGACTTCATGACGTCGTTGTGCACCGCCTCGACCACCGACAGTCTGGTGTAGACCTGGACATGCCAGCCCAAGGGCGCGACGCGTCTGATCGCGGTGTTGAGATTGCGGCGCGACACGGCCGGGTCGCTGACCCCGCCGGTTTCGAGATTGACCCGAACGCCGCGAATGCCGGCCTCATGCATCTCCTTCAGTTGCGCCGCTGTGGTCTTGGCGTCGATCACCGCGACCCCGCGGGCGCGCTCCGGCCCGAGCCGGCGCATGCCGTCGAGCGTGCAGGAATTGTCGGTGCCGTAGACGCTCGGCTGGACGATCACCACGCGCGACAGCGACAGCGCATTCTGGAGCTTCAAGAGCTCGTCGGCGCCGGCCGGCGGCGGGGTGTAGCCGCGCCCATCGACAAACGGGAATTTCGCCGCCGCGCCGAAGACATGGACGTGGCAATCGCAAGCGCCGGGGGGCACGCGAAAGCCGACCGGGGTTTTCGGCTGCGACGCGACGATCGTGCGGCCCGCCGCCCGGGGGACGGCGGGCGATTTAGGGCGCGCGCGGGTTTTCCCTTTCGCCGCGGGTTTGGTGGCGGTCTCGACCGGGCGCGCGGACGGCGCTGCGTCTTCGTCGTGCCACAGCCTGATCCCGCCAGTCAGCCCGTCGGTATTGGGCACGACGGTGATGTCGGGCGGCAATTCGAACTGCAGCTTCTTGGCGTTGCCGCCGCCGAGATAGAGATGGTCGAAATTGATGACGGTGCGCAGCACCTCGATCGTGTACTCGACCCGCTTGCTCCACTTCTTCTTGCCCTTCGCCTGCAGCGCGGCATTGCCCAGGTACTGATCGTAGGTCTTGGTGCCGTGGAGCGGGTGATGCGCCAGCTCCATATGCGGCAAGATACGGCCATTGTCGAACAAAGACGTGCCGGCGCCGGTGCCAAGGGTCAGCACCATCTCGACCCCCTTGCCGTCGATCGCGCCGTAGCCCTGAACATCGGCGTCGTTCATAACCCGGACAGGCTTGTTGAGGCCTTTCGCCAGCACGCCCTGTAGATCGAACCCGGTCCACAATTCGGTGCCAAGATTGGGCGCGGTCAGCACCTTGCCGCCGCGCACCATGCCGGGAAAACCGACGGAGACGCGCTGAAATTCACCGAGCGTCGCCGAAGTCTCCTCGATGATCTTGACCACTTGCTCCGGCGCTACCGGCTTCGGCGGAGTCGGTACCCGTGCCGGTTCACCGACGATTCGCCCGGAATCGTCGAGTGCGGCAAATTTGATTCCCGTGCCTCCGATGTCCACAGCGAGCGTGCGACGTTCGCTCATATTTGGCCTCTACCTTGCGAGTTCTTGCGCTGACGATAGCGTATGCGGCGGCCCTCGGCCACATGCTCAGGGCGATTCGCGCTAATAGTTTGCGTCAATCGGATGACGGTCTCCATAATACGCCGCATCGCCGCCCAGGTTGAGCCTCGGCTCAAGGAGGACCGGTGGAACGGCCACGTGCTGCAGATGATTTCGACGTGATCCGCGAGCGGCTTGAAGAATTGCGTCGTGAGCGCGAGGAAATAGCCTCGACCAACAAACCCGGCGAAACGCCGAGCAAGAACGACAGCGGCGACGAGAATGGCGAGGGCAACCAGCAGGAGTGCCGCGCTGCCGCGCAGCCAGCTTCGGCCCCGACGATCTTCCTGCCACAACCGACGGATTAGGGCGCCGCGCCGGCCCTCGCCGCGCGGCGCAGCGCCTGGGGCGGCTGGCCGAAAGCGCGGATAAAGGCGCGCCGCATTCGCTCCGGATCGCCAAATCCAGCCCCCGCGGCGATCAGCTCGATCGGCTCCGAACCGCTTTCGATACGCGCACGCGAGGCTTCGAGACGCAAGCGCTCGACGGCCTTGGCCGGGGTCATCCCGGTCTCGGCCGTGAAGGCACGGGCGAAATGGCGCGGGCTCATCGCCGCGCGCTCAGCGAGGCGCTCGACCGACAGCCGCTCATCGAGACGCTCGCGCGCCCAGGCGAGCAGTGGCGAAAACCGGCTGCCAGGACGGTCAGCCTCAAGCAGCGCCGAGAATTGCGACTGCCCGCCGGGCCGCCGGTGGTAGACGACAAGCTGCTGTGCGGTGCGCTTGGCGACGGCTTCACCGAGGTCGTCGGCGACCAGCGCCAGCGCAAGATCTATCCCGGCGGTAATGCCGGCCGAGGTCCACACACCGCCGTCGCGCACGAAAATGCGGTCGGGCTCGACGCGAATTCGCGGATAGGCGCGGGCAAACTCCGCGGCGCGCGCCCAATGCGTCGTCGCGCGGCGGCCGTCAAGCAGCCCTGCGGCGGCGAGGATAAAGGCGCCCGAGCAGACGCTGGCCACACGGCGCGCGCGGCTGGCGGCAGCGCGAACAAAGGCGAGCGTCTCGGGACAGGCGGATGCCTGGCGCGTGCCCCATCCTCCGGCGACGACAAGCGTATCGAGCAGGCGGTCGTCCAACGCATCGTCCCACCGGGCGGCGACCATCCGCACACTCGACGAGCTGGTCACCGGCCCCGACTCGCGCGCCACGACGCGCAGCCGGTAGGCGCAGGGCAAACCAGCGCGAAATGATGCCTCGTCTGCCGGCGGCGGGCGCCCGGCAGTTTCAAACACCGTGATAGGCCCGGCGGCGTCGAGCAGCTGAAAGTCTGGAAAGATCAGGACGGCGATGGTGCGGGTCATGTCGGAAATTAAGGGAACTATGTCACTTCAGACAGACCGTATCGCGGTTAAGGTGGCGACGTCAACCGCAGGGGAATGGCCATGAGCGAGCAGAAGCTGGTGATCGTCTTCGCGATCTTTCCCGGCGTCACCCAGCTCGATTTCACCGGCCCGCACCAGGTGTTCTCGGCGCTGCCGGGCGCGGAAGTCATCGTCGCCAGCACCGAAGGCGGCACGATCGATAGCGGCGGGCTCACTTTTGCCGGGCTGAAGCGGCTCGCCGACATTCCGCATTGCGACGTGATCTGCGTGCCGGGCGGTTATGGTGCGACCGACATCGCCGGCCTGGACGAGGGTTTCCTGCGTGAGCTGCGTCGGCTCGCGGCGGGGGCGTGCTTTGTGACCTCGGTGTGCCGCGGTTCGTTGACCCTGGCCGCGGCCGGGCTGCTGCGCGGCAAGCGCGCCG
>DATHCK010000232.1:0-10815 GCA_035319545.1 Allostellaceae bacterium
ATCTTGGCGCCGTCGTCGAGGCGCAAGCGCGAGCAATCGATGAACCCGCCCTGGCAGTGGATGCGGATGCCGTCGGATCCAGCCGAGACAATCTCGCCGAGTTTCTTGCCGCGCACGCTGCCGAAGGTCGGCGCCATGACCTTTTTCGAGTCGAAGAGATAGAGCTTCTTGTCGCCCATCGGCGTCCAGGCGCCGGGCGCCGGGTTGCAGCCGCGGATCAGGTCGTAGACAAAATCGACGTGGTTCGCCCAATTAATGCGACTTTCGGCTTCGCGCACCCAGCCCTCATAGGTGGCCTCGTCCTCATCCTGGGTCGACTCGGTCGCGCGCCCGGCGACGACGAGGTCGGCGGCCTGCACCAGCGCCTCGACGCCGAGCGGAAAGATCTTGTCGAAATAGAGCGAGGCGGCGGTGTCGTCGGGGCCGATCGTCACCCGCTTCTGCAGGATCACCGGCCCTTCGTCGAGACCGGGGGTCGGACGGAAGATCGTGAGGCCCGTTTCCTTGCGACCGCGGATGATCGCCCAGGGGATCGCCGCCGGGCCGCGATGCAGCGGCAGCAGCGAGGGGTGGAACTGGATCATCCCGTGCTTGGGGATCGCGCAGAACTCCGGCGGCGCGAACAGCAGCACATAGGCCATGACGCCGATATCGGCGTTAAGGCCCTTCAATGTCTCGAGCGCTTCGGGATCGGAATATTTCGGGAAGCGGTAGACGGGCAGTTTTTTCTCCTCGGCCGCCTGGACCAGCGGGTCGGGCCTTGCGCCCGGCCGCTCCGGCGCGGCGAAAACGCCGACGATCGTATCGCCGCGCGCCAAAAAGGCGTCGAGCGCCGATTTGCCGAACGCCTGCTGGCCGACGATGACGATGCGCATCTGCGTCTCCCCTGACTGCGTGTGCATTCTGGCGACAGATTCCACGCCAATGCGCGCCACGGCAAGGGGATCGCGACAGAAAGAGATAGAGGAAGGCTGTATCCCGCGTCGCGGGGGGTTATGATGGCGCGGCTTCAACCATCGCGATGGTCAACCCGTGCCCCGCTTCAGAACGCTCCAAGCCGCCGGCGCCCTTCTCCTGCTTGTCGCCAGTTGCGCGCCGATGCCGGCGACGCCGACCGGCGCGGAGGACAGCCGCTACCTCGTCTATTTCAACGAGTTCAGCGCCTATCTGTCGCCCGACGCTCTTAACGTCATCACCACGGCCTCGCAGCGCGCCAAGGAGGTCGGCGCCAAGACGGTGCTCGTCCAGGGCCGCGCCAGCGCGACCGGGTCGCCCGTCGCGAACCAGCATTTGACCGAGACACGCACCCAGGTGGTCTACGACGCGCTGCAGAAGGATGGCGTCAACCCCACCATCATCCGGCAGCAGCCGCTTGGCCAGACCACGACGACCGACACCTCCGTGATGGACCGCCGCGTCGATATCGTGCTGTTCAAATAGCCGGCGTTGCGGCCGTCTGCAGGTCGAACGCGGCGGTCATCAGCGCGCGTGTATATGGGTGCTGCGGCGTGTTGAGGATCGCGTCGGCACTACCCGCTTCGACGATCTTGCCGTCTTTCATGACGAGGATTTCGTGCGCGAGCGCGCGCACGACCTTAAGATCGTGACTGATGAACAGGTATGTAAGTCCATGACGTTGCTGCAATTCTCGTAAGAGATCAACGATCTGCGCCTGGACCGACATGTCGAGCGCCGAGGTCGGTTCGTCGAGCACGACAAATCTGGGCTTGAGCACCAGCGCCCGGGCGATCGCGACGCGCTGGCGCTGCCCGCCGGAAAACTCGTGCGGATAACGCTCCGCGGCGGCGGTGTCCAGGCCGACTTCGACGAGCACTTCATCGATCCGCTGGCGGGCTTCGGCCTCGTCCTCCGCGAGATGATGCACCTTGAGGCCCTCGCCGATGATCTGGGCGATCGAAAGGCGCGGCGACAGGCTCGAATACGGATCCTGGAAGACGATTTGCATTTCGCGACGCAGCGACCGCAAATCCCGTTGCCGCTCGGCGGCGATGTCGCGCCCAGCAAAGCGGATGCTGCCTTCGGCGTCGACGAGACGCAACAACGCAAGGCCCAAGGTCGTCTTGCCCGAGCCGCTTTCGCCGACCACGCCCAGGGTCATGCCGGCGCGCAGCCGCAGCGAGACGCCATCGACTGCCCTGACATAGCTTTTGACACGCCGAAATAACCCGCCGCGCACCGGGAACCAGACCTTGAGCTTGTCGCTTTCGATCAGGGTTGGTGCATCGATTGGCGGCGGCTCGGGGCGGCCTTTCGGCTCCGCGGCGAGCAACCGGCGTGTATGGGGGTGGCGCGGCCCGGCAAACAGTTCTTCGCTCGGTGCCGCCTCGACGATCTCGCCCTGCGACATCACGCAAACGCGGTCGGCCATTCGGCGGACGATCCCCAGATCGTGGGTGATCAGCAACAAGGCCATGCCGAGCCGGTGGCGCAGATCGCGCAGCAATTCGAGGATCTGCGCCTGGATCGTCACGTCGAGCGCAGTGGTCGGCTCGTCGGCGATCAGGATGTCGGGCTCGTTGGCGATCGCCATGGCGATCATCACCCGCTGGCGCTGGCCCCCCGAGAGTTGGTGGGGATAGGCGGAGAGGCGGCCTTCAGCCTCGCGCAAACCGACAAGGTGTAGGAGCTCGAGCGTCCGCCGGCGCACTGTCGCCGCCGGCAGATGGTTATGGATCAGCAGGGTCTCGCCGATCTGCTTGTCGATCGTGTGCAGCGGGTTCAGCGAGGTCATCGGCTCTTGAAACACCATGCCGATGCGGTTGCCGCGAATGTCCCGGAGCCGCGCTGGCGCGCCGCCGACCAGTTCTTCGCCGGCGAATTTGACGCTGCTTTCCCGTGTGTGCGTCGCCGCCGGGTAGGGTAGCAGCTGCAGGATCGACAGCGCCGTTACCGACTTGCCGGAGCCGCTTTCTCCGACCAGCGCGAGCGTCTCGCCCTTGTCGAGCTCGAACGAGGCGCGCTTTACCGCGTGCACCGGCGTGGCGCCGCGCCAGCCGACGAAGGTGACGCTGAGGTCGCGGACTTCAAGGAGGCTCACGTGCAGTTCACCCCGTTACCTTGCGCGGGTCGAAGGCGTCGCGCACCGCTTCGCCGACAAAGGTCAGGAGGCTCAGCATCACCGCCAGCGTCACGAACGACACGATCCCGAGCCAGGGTGCCTGCAGATTGGCCTTGCCCTGCGCCAAGAGCTCGCCGAGCGAGGGCGAGCCCGGCGGCAGCCCGAAGCCGAGGAAATCGAGCGAGGTCAGCGTGGTGATCGAAGCATTGAGAATAAAGGGCATGAAAGTGATTGTTGCTACCGTCGCGTTTGGCAGCACATGACGCAGGATGATCTGCCGATCCGGCATGCCAAGCGCGCGCGCCGCGCGGACATAATCGAAATTGCGCGCGCGCAGGAACTCGGCGCGCACCACGTCGACGAGTTGGGTCCACGAAAAGAGCAGCATCAGCCCCAGCAGCCACCAGAAATTCGGTTGCACCAGGCTGGCGAGGATGATCAGCAGATAGAGCACCGGCAGGCCCGACCACACCTCGATAAAGCGCTGAAAGCCGAGATCGATGATGCCGCCGAAATATCCCTGTGCCGCACCAGCCGCGACACCGATAATCGACGAGAAGATGGTCAACGCCAGCCCGAACAGGACCGAGATGCGAAAGCCGTAGATGAGGCGCGCCAGCACGTCGCGGCCCTGATCGTCAGTACCGAGCCAATCCACGGCGGACGGCGGCGACGGGTAGGGCCCCGGTGCGGTGGTGATCGTGTCGAAGCTGTATGGAATAAGCGGCCAGACAATCCAGCCCTGGGCTTCGATCAGCTGCTTGACCTCGGGGTCGTGGTAGTCCGCTTCGGTCGGGAACACACCGCCGAATGTCGTTTCCGGATAGGAATGGAATACCGGCATATAGAACGCGCCGTCGTAGCTAATCAAGAGCGGTCGGTCGTTGGCGACGAACTCGGCGAAAAGCGTCACGCCAAAGATCACGAGGAACAACCACAGCGACCAGAACCCGCGCTTGTTGGCGCGAAAATTGTCGAGGCGGCGGCGGGTGAGCGGGGTGATCGGCCGACCGAAAAAGGTCGGCGGCGGTGGCGTCACGCCCAATGGCAGGATTATACCCGCTCCTGAGGCGAGTGGGGTCGGGCCGGGTAGCTGGAGGTCGGGCGGTGCCACGCGACCTAAAACGCCAGCGGTGTCAGGAAAGCGCCGGCACTGTCCTTTGCCGCGGCGCGGCGCGGCCTTTGCGGTCGAGATAGCGCCCGGTCAGCACCTCGGCGATCTGCACCGCATTGGTCGCCGCGCCTTTGCGCAGATTGTCGGCGACCACCCACATGGCGAGCCCATTAGCGACGGTCGGGTCCTTGCGGATGCGGCTCACATAGACGAGGTCTTCGCCGGCGATCTCCGCCGGCGTGGCATAGCCTTCGTCCGCGCGATGATCGACGACGCTGATGCCCGGGAAATCGCGCAATGCGCGGCGCGCCGCTTCCTCCGTCAAGGGCCGGTTGAACTCGACATTGACCGCCTCCGCATGGCCGATAAACACCGGCACGCGCACACAGGTCGCGATGACCGCGATGTCGGGATCGAGGATTTTTCGCGTCTCGACCGCCATCTTCCATTCCTCCTTGGTCGACCCGTCCGGCATGAAGACGTCGATGTGAGGAATGACGTTGAACGCGATCTGCTTGGTCAGGACTTCCGGTTTGATCGGATCGTTGACGTATACCGCGCGCGTCTGGTTGAAGAGTTCGTCCATCGCGTTGCGGCCGGCGCCCGACACTGACTGGTAAGTCGCGACGACGACGCGCTTGATCTTCGCCATGTCGTGCAGCGGCTTGAGCGCGACGACCATCTGGATCGTCGAGCAGTTCGGGTTGGCGATGATGCCCTTCTTGTCGTAGCCCTTGATCGCGCCGGGATTGACCTCGGGCACGACGAGCGGCACATCCGGGTCCATGCGCCAATGCGAGGTGTTGTCAATGACCACAGCGCCGGCCTTGGCGGCGCGCGGCGCGAAGACGGCGGAAACCTTGGCGCCGGGCGACGACAGCACGATATCAATGCCCGTGAAGTCGAAATGCTCGAGGTCCTGGACATCGAGCACGTCGTTCTCGCCAAACGACACCTGGCGGCCGATCGAGCGCGATGAAGCGAGCGCGACGACATCGTCGCACGGGAACTCGCGCTCGGCGAGGGTTTGCAGCATCTCGCGCCCGACATTGCCGGTCGCGCCCACGACCGCTACCTTGAAGCCCATGATTCCACTCCCTCCGGGAGCCAAATTGCCGACGGTTACGGGATGTGCCAGTGACTTACGCCGCCGAGGGGTGGTTTACAAGCGCGGCACCGTCGCAGCTGGTGTAATTTGACCCGTCGGCGCCTGGTTTTCATCTTACTTACCGGCGGGCTGGCGGTTCTCGGCGTATTTATTTGGCTGTCGCCGTTTCCCGGACTGGCGCTGCGGACCCTGCTCGAGGAACGCATACCGGCGAGGATTTCGTGGGAGGGCAAGACGGCATGGCGGCGTTGCGACAGCGCGATCGCGGGCGAGACGTCGTGGCCTTCCTCGCCGCAGGCGGCGTGCGCGGCGATGGAGCTTTGCGCCAACGAGGCTCCACTTTCGGACGATCAGCGCCGCCGGCTCGCGCAGCTGACCCGGGACACACCCGGATGCCAGCCGCCTTGAGCAAGCAGCCATGAACCGCCGATGACCTATGCGGAATTCTGGCCGCGCTATCTCGCGGCGCATCGTGATCCGCGCACCAAGGCGCTGCATTTTATCGGCACGAGCGCGGCCGTCGCGCTGCTGATCGCCGCGGCGCTGACCCGCGACTGGCGTTTTCTCGTCGCCACCCCCGTCGTCGGTTACACCTGCGCCTGGACCGGACACGCGGTCTTCGAACACAATAAGCCCGAAACCTTCGGCCACCCCTTCTTTTCGCTCTACAGCGACTTTCGCATGCTGGCGTTGTTCCTCATGGGACGCCTGGAGGGATGAACATGACGACCGCCGTACCGCTGATTGACGAACGCGAAGCCAGCGCCGAAGTGCGCGCCGTCTTCGACGACATCAAGAAGACGCGCGACACCGACTACATCAACAATTTCTGGCGGGTGCTCGCCAACGACCCCGCGACCTTGAAACGCATCTGGGGCGGATTGAAGGAAGTCATGGCTCCGGGCGCGCTCGATCCTCTCGTCAAGGAAATGCTCTACCTCGCGGTCAGCATCACCAACGGCTGCGCCTATTGCAGCCATTCGCACGGCGTCGCCGCCAAGGGAAAGGGCATGACTCGGGAAATGTTCGCCGAGCTTTTGGCCATCGTCGGCATGGCCAATCAGACCAACAAGCTTGCCGATGGCTACCGTGTGCCGGTAGACGAAAGGTTCGAAAATTTGTTCTGATGAACCCGAGCCCAGCTGGCCCAAACAATCACCAAAAGGCGCCGAGGGTCGAAACACTGGAGGAAAATATGGCCGCACAATTCGATCGCGCCGCCGAAGACCTCGGCAACGTCACGGCGCTCGAACATCTCAACGTCGAGATTCCGAACCAGGGACTTGCCAGCGACTTCTATCTCTTGGGCATGGGTTTTACCCGCGACCCTTATCTTTTCCCCGGCACCAACAACATGTGGGTCAATATCGGCAAGAGCCAGATTCATATGCCGACCGGTGATGCACTGGTGTTCCGCGGCCATATCGGCATCGTCGCGCCAAACCGCGAGGAACTCCTGCACCGGCTGCAGAGCGTCAAGAAGAACCTCGCCGACACCAAGTTCGGCTTCAAGGAAACCAATGACCACGTGCTCGCGACCTGCCCGTGGGGCAACGAGTTCCACGTCTACGAGCCCGACGTGTCGCGCTTCGGCAACATCAATCTCGGCTTGCCCTTTGTCGAGTTCACCGTGCCGGAAAAGACCGCGAAGAAGATCGCCAAGTTCTACCGCAAGGTACTTGGCGCCAAGACCAGCGTCGAGAAGAATGGTCACGGCAAGGCGGCGCATATCAAGTGCGGGCTTAACCAAGAGCTGATCTTCCGCGAGACCGACCGGCCGATCCCTGAGTTCGACGGCCACCACCTGCAAGTCTATGTCGAGGATTTTGGTGGTCCGCACGAGAAGCTCAAAGAACTCGACCTCATCACCGAGGAAAGCGACCGCTGCCAGTATCGCTTCGAGGACATCGTCGACCTCGACACCGGCAAGGTGCTGTTTACGATCGAGCACGAAATCCGCAGCATGACGCACCCGCTGTTTAACCGCCCGCTGGTCAACCGCAACCCGGCGCAAACCAACCGCAACTACATCATGGGCGGCGACAACTGGGTCTATAACCTGCCCGACACGGTCGGGCCGAGCGGCCGCTTGGCCGACCCGCTCAAGGCGCCGAAGGCGCCGACCATCGCCAAGCGTCGCGCGATGCGGGCGGCGGCGATGGCGTAACACAGCCGTCACGGCGCAGATTTGAACGCCCCGTCTCGGCTGCGAGACAAGGGCGCTTTCATATGGAGGCCAACGCAATGCTGACCGGCGCTTATCGCTTTCCGGCGATGGAAAGCGTGATCTATGGGCGGCCCTTCAGCGAGGCGGTGAGGGAAGAGGTCGAGAAGGCCGACGCGCATGCGGTGTTTGTGCTGGCGAGCGGGACGCTCGAACGCGAGACCGATCTGGTCGAGCGGCTGAAAACCGCCCTCGGCAACCGGTTCGCCGGGCTGTGCGCGAAGATCGGCTCGCACACGCCACGCGTCGATTGCGTGGCCGCCGCCAACGCGGCGCGCACTGCCGGTGCCGACCTTATCGTCACCCTGGGTGGCGGCTCGGTGACCGACGCTGCGAAGATCGTCGCGATGTGTCTCGCGAACGACGTCGGCGATCCGACTGAACTCGACAACTACCGCGCCCGCACCGATGCCGATGGCAAGACCACTCGCCCACGCATCGACGCGCCCAAGGTGCGCACGATCACCATCCCGACGACCTTGTCGGCCGGCGAATACACCGCCTCGGCGGGGTGCACCGACACGCTGCGCAACGTCAAGGAAAGCTTTGGCCATCCGCTGATGATGGCGAAGGCAGTCGTGCTCGACCCTGCCGCGACCATGTACACGCCGGAATGGTTGTTTCTGTCGACCGGCATCCGCGCCGTGGACCACGCGGTCGAGGACATCTGCTCGCCGCTGTGCCAGCCGCTCTCCGAAGGCGCCTCGGCCCAGGCGCTAAAGCTGCTCGGGCATGGGTTGCGCGGGGTCAAGGCCGACCCCAAGGATCTCGACGCGCGGCTCGAATGCCAGCTGGGCGCGTGGATGTCGATGATCGGCTCGCAGACGGGTGTGCCCAAGGGCGCGAGCCACGGTATCGGCCATGTGCTGGGCGGCACCGCGCATGTGCCGCACGGCTATACCTCGTGCGTGATGCTACCGCATGTGCTGCGCTTCAATCTCGATGTGAATCCGGATCGCCAGACGCTGGTCAGCGACGCGCTCGGCGACCGCACGGCACCAGCCGCCGACCTTGTCGCCGGGCTCATCGCCGATCTCGGTCTGCCGTCGCGGCTGCGCGATGTCGGGGTCAAGGAGGATCAACTCGATCGCATCGCCGAACTCTCCATGCACGACCGCTGGATTCACACCAACCCGAAGAAGATCGACGGCCCGGCCGTCATCCGGCAAATTCTCGATGCGGCTTGGTAGGAGACACGCCATGAAGCTCAGCGGCGCGACCATTCCCGATGAGGTTGTCCAGCGGGTCACGGAGCGGCGCGGCAGCGCGCATCCTTTCGCCGCGCTCGACCCGGCAAGGACCGCGCTTGTCGTCATCGACATGCAACTCGCTTTCATGGACGACGCAGTTGGCCATGCGGTGTGCCCGGCTGCGCGCGATATCGTGCCGACGATCAACCGCCTCGCCGAAGCGGTGCGGCGCGCCGGCGGCGGCGTGTTCTGGATCAAGACCACCTGCGACGATCGCTCGATGCGCGAATGGTCGGTGGCGCATGAGATGTCGAGCCCGAAATGGCGGGCGAAGCGGATCGAGGCGCTGGCCAAGGACTCTGCTGGCCATCAGTTGTGGTCGGCCCTCGATGTCCGGCCGGACGACGAGATCGTCGAGAAATTCCGCTTCAGCGGCTTTCTGCCCGGCACCAGCGACCTTCCCGATCGGCTGCGCGCCCGAGGCTTTGATACGGTGCTGATCACGGGCACGGTGACCAATGTGTGCTGCGAGAGCTCGGCGCGTGACGCGATGATGACCAACTTCAAGACGGTCATGGTCAGCGACGGCAACGCCGCGATGACGCCAGAGGAGCACGACGCGTCCCTGACGGCGTTTTACAACATCTTCGGCGACGTCATGGATACCGACATGATTGTCGCCGCGCTGCAAACCCGGCGCGCTGCCGCGGCCGAATAGACCACGAACACCAAGCGTCCGGTTGCTGTTCCCACTCCGTGGTTCAATCAAGTGCGCTCGCCGCGCCGGGCTCGCTAGGGCGCCAGCGGGCCGGTGCCGCAAGGTCGCGCGGATGCCCGACCGCACTTTATGACACCACGGTCAACGGCCGGCCTTCGGCGTAATTGACGATCTGCTCGAAGCATTCGCGGAAATAGAGCTCGAACGTGTCCCACTCGGCCCAGCCGAGATGTGGCGTGCACAGGACATTGGGCATCTTGAGGAGCGGGTGGTTGCCGGCGAGCACCGGCTCTTGGTCATAGACATCGACCGCCGCGAAACCCGGCCGGCCCTGCTCCAGCGCCGCGACGAGCGCGCCTGGCTCGATGAGCGCCGCCCGCGCGACATTGACGAAGAGCGCGGTCGGCTTCATGCGCAGAAGGTCGGCAAGGGTGACGATGCCGCGCGTCTCCGGGGTGAGCCGCACCAACAGCTGCAGCACGTCCGAGCGTTCGAACAATTCCTCCTTGCTGCCCGCCGCCGCGTAGCCGGCGGCGCGCGCCGCGGCGAGGGAGTGCTCGCGGCCCCAGACCAGCACCTTCATGCCGAGCCCGCGCCCGGCCTCGGCGACCATCGCGCCGATATGCCCGAGCCCGAAAATGCCGAGCGTGCTGCCGCGCAGCCGGTGGGAGAGGGTCGCGGGCCATTCGCCGCGTTGCATGCGCGGTGCCTCGATCACCACATTGCGCCGCGCGGCCAGCATCAGCGCCACCGCCAGCTCGGCTGGCGCCTCGGGCGAGCCGCTTGTCCCCCGCGACACCAGCACCTGATGATCGCGCGCCGCCTCGTAATCGATCGCCCGCGACCGGCTGCCGACGAGGGCGATGAGCTTGAGGTTGGGCAGCCGCTCGATCAGCACGCGCGAGAAATCGATCCGCTCGCGGATTTCGACCACGCAATCGGCCGGCTTCAGCCGCGCCACCAGCTCGTCGAGATCGCGCGCCGGCTCGCGGTAGCGAGTGACCTCATGCCCCGCGAGCAGCCTGAACGCGTCAAGCTTGTGGATCGTGTCCTGGTAGTCGTCCGGAATGACGATCTTCATGCGTTTCCCTCGGTTGCCACCTGCTGATCTGCATGTCTCTTTTATCAGGAGGCCCCCTCCTGTTCTCCTCCTGTTGCCGATGAAAATAACAGGAGGCGCCTTCCTCCTGTTATTTCCGATTTTAGGTGATGATCCACATTCAACCCGCACGCTTGATGTTCGGAACATATAGGAAACATTTTCGTTGCTTCAAGGGCTCAACCGGAGCAAATTTACCGGCAACAGGCGACCGGAGGAGACCAATGCCCCGATATGTAATCGAACGCCAATATCTCGTACCGATGTACGAGCATATTCTTGT
>DATHCK010000233.1:0-16981 GCA_035319545.1 Allostellaceae bacterium
CCAACCGGGCGCTGCGCGAAGCCGGCTGGTACCGCGAGCGGACCGAGCCCGATCTGATGCAATGGCTCGACCTCGTCGCGCTCGGCACGGTGTGCGATGTGGTGCCGCTGACCGGGCTCAACCGCGCGCTGGTCGCGCAGGGGCTGAGGGTCGCGGCGCGCGGCGCCAATCCTGGCATGGCGGCCTTGGCGGCGGTGGCGCAGACCAATGGCCGCGCCGAGCGGATCGACGCCTATCAGCTCGGTTTCGTGCTGGGGCCGCGGGTCAATGCCGGCGGCAGGGTCGGCGCCGCCGATCTCGGCGCGCGCCTGTTATCGACCGACGACCCGGCCCGTGCCGCCGAATGGGCCCAACGCCTCGACGCCTACAACAAGGAGCGGCGCGAGATCGAGGCACAGATGTTGGCGGCGGCGATCGAGCTGGTCGAGCAACAGAATGCGACCTCGCCGGTGCTGGTGTTCGCTGCGGCGGAAGGCTGGCACCCCGGCGTCATCGGCATTGTCGCGGCGCGGCTCAAGGAGCGCTACGGCCGGCCGGCGATCGTTGTCGCGCTCGCCGACGGGATCGGCAAGGGGTCCGGCCGCTCGGTGCCGGGGCTGGCGTTGGGATCGGCGGTGATCGCCGCGCGCCAGGCGGGGCTGTTGATCAACGGCGGCGGGCATGCGATGGCCGCGGGGTTCACGGTCGCCTCGGATCGACTGATGGAGCTGCAGGAATTTCTCAGCCAGCGGCTCAATGACCGGCTCGACCACGCGCTGCTGGTGCCGGAGCTCGCGATCGACGTGGCGATTTCGGCCGAGGCGGCGCAAGGCGGGCTCATCGCCCAGCTCGATGCGCTGGCGCCGTTCGGCGCCGCCAACCCCGAGCCGCGCTTCGCGTTCCCAACGGTGCGCGCGCAATATGTCGAGGCGGTCGGCACCGGGCATCTGAAGCTCCGCGTCGCCGACGCGGTCGGCGGCGGGGCCCTGAGTGCGATCGCGTTCCGCGCCGCCGACACGCCGGTCGGCAACCTCATTGTCGAGGCCAAGGGCCGCGCACTCCATGTCGCTGGGCATTTGCGCCGCGACACTTATCGCGGCGGCGACGCGGTGCAACTGGTGCTCGACGATGCCGCGCCGGCGGCCAGCTGAGGGCCGAAGGAAACCGACCGAAACCGCCGAGCTGACCGTCGAAAGCCTCGGCGCGCAAGGCGACGGCATCGCGTACTGGTGCGGCGAGACGATCTTCCTGCCGTTCACGTCGCCGGGTGACCGTGTCCGCGCCAAGCTCGGCATGCGGCGCGGATCAGGGCGCGAAGGCCGGGTCGTCGAGCGACTCAACGCGGCTGAGCGGCGGGCCGAGCCGGTCTGCCGGCATTTCGGGCGCTGCGGCGGTTGCGCGCTCCAACATCTCGCGCCCGAGGATTACCGCGCCGTGAAGCTTGGCGCGCTCAGCGACGCGCTGCGCCGGGCCGGGATCGACCCGGCGGTGGTCGCGCCGCTCCAGACCGTGCCGCCGCATCGCCGTCGCGCGCGGCTCGGGATCGTGCGGCCGCGCGATCCCGGCGCGCCGGCAATGGTCGGATTTCGCGAGCGCTTTCGCCATGAGCTGATCGATGTTCGGGAATGCGCGGTGCTCGAACCGGCCCTCTTCGCGCTGATTGAGCCGCTGCGACGGGCGGCGGTGCTCCTTCCGCCTGGCGGCATGGCCGAGGCGATGCTGACGCGCTGCGACAGCGGCGTCGATCTGTTGATCGAGGCCAAAGAGCCGCCCGATCTCGCCGCGCTCGAAGCGCTGGGGGCGCTGGCGGAGATATATGACATCGCGCGCATCGTCTGGCGCCAGGGGCGCGACGACACGCCGATCGTCGAGCGACGCCCAGTACGGGTTGTGTTTTCCGGGCTCGCCGTGCCGTTTCCGCCGGGCGCCTTCCTGCAGGCGAGCGCGGCGGCCGAAGCGGTACTCATCGGTGAGGTGGTCGCGGCGATAGGCGATGCGCGACCGGTGCTCGACCTTTATGCCGGGCTCGGCACTTTCAGTCTGGCGCTCGCTCGAGGCGGCGCGGTGCACGCGGTCGAAGGCGATGCGGCCGCCGTCGAAGCGTTGTCGCAGGTTGTGCCAGACATGAACCAAGTCACGGTTGAGTGGCGCGACCTCGATCGCAACCCGATCTCTCCCGCCGGGCTCGCCCCCTTTGCCGCGGCGGTTTTCGACCCGCCGCGCGCCGGGGCGCTGCGTCAGGCCGAGGCGCTCGCCGCCTCGATGATCGCGACCGTCGTCGCGGTCTCATGCAACCCGGCAACGTTTGCGCGCGACGCGGCACGGCTCGTTGCTGGCGGCTTCCGGCTCGAAAAGTTGACGCCGGTCGACCAGTTCGTCTGGACCCCGCACCTCGAGCTGGTCGGCGTCTTTCGACGTTGAGCGCTAGTTTCCCGGTGCGACGCTCGCCGCGCCGTCGAGTTGTTCGAGGCTGCGCCCGCGTGTCTCCGGCAGCATCAGCAGGGTCACGATCATCAGCCCCGAGGCGATCGCGCTGAACAGCGCGATCGACGTGCCGAGCCCCATGCTCTCGCTGACATAGCCGATCATCGTCGGGAAGAACGAGCCGATTGCCCGGCCGGCGTTGTAGCAGAACCCCTGGGCGTTGCCGCGCACCTCGGTCGGGAACAGCTCGGTCATGAATGGGCCCATCGGCGGGAATTTCATCAGCAGCGCCATGAACATCGGCACCCCGGCGAAAAGCAGCGCCGTGTCGCCCATCGGGATGAACATGTAACCGAGGATGAAGACGAGCGAGAGGACAGCCGACAACATAAAGGTCGCCCGGCGGCCGATCGCGTCGGAGAGGTAGGAGCCGAGCAGGAAGCCGAACAGCGCGCCGAGGATCTGCACCATCAGGAAGCCGCCCGCGGCGGTCGCCGAGAAATGCCGCACCGTGCGCAGATAGGTCGGCATCCACAGCCCGATCGCGTAGCCGCCGCCTTGCGCCCCGGCGACCATGATCGACACCTTGACCGTCGTCCACAGATGCTCGCCGCGGAACGCCGAGAACAGATGCGAGAAGCCGACCTGACGGCGCTGGCGGTGATAGATCTCCGGCTCGTCGATATGGCGGCGGATCCAGAACACAAAGACCGCCGGGAAAAGCCCGATGCCGAACAGCACGCGCCAGGCGAGCGCTTCGGGCAGCAGCCAATAGACCGCGGTGTAGACCAGCGCCGCGCCGCCCCAGCCGATCGCCCAGCCGGTCTGCACGATGCCGACGCCGCGGCCGCGATACTTGTCGCGGATCACCTCACCCATCAGCACCGCGCCCGCCGCCCACTCGCCGCCAAAGCCGAAGCCATGCAGCGCGCGCAGGATGAAGAGCTGCTCGAAATTCTGCGCGAAGGCGCAGAGAAAGGTGAAGACCGAGTACCAAAGGATGGTGATCTGCAGCATCCTCACCCGGCCGAATCGGTCGGCGAGCGTCCCCGAAAACCAGCCGCCGAACGACGAGATCAGCAGGGTCACGGTGCCGATCAGCCCGGCTTGCCCGCGCGACAGACTCCAGATGCCGATCACCGTCGGGATCACAAAGCTGTACATCTGCACGTCGAACGCATCGAGCGACCAGCCGCCAAAGCACGCCCACATCGTGCTGCGCTCTTTTCCGCTCAGGTCGCGGTACCAGCCGAGCATCGCTTCCTCCCATTTTTGTGCTTACGGCCGGCGCCGTAAGGTCGGGCGGACGCCCGACCGCACTTGTAAGACCAGAAGTGAAGCCGATAATTGCCCGCGCTGTCACGCGAAGAAACGGGAGCGGCCATGCGGGAACGTTCCGAGCAAGACGTGCTGCTCATCGTCGATGTGCAAAACGATTTCTGTCCCGGAGGCGCGCTGGCGGTGCCCGCGGGCGATGCGATTATGCCGGTGGTCAACCGGCTCGCCCGGGAATTCGCGCATGTCGTGCTGACCCAGGACTGGCACCCGCCGGGCCATTCATCGTTTGCCAGCTCGCATCCGGGCCATGCGGCATTCGAGATGATTGAGATGCCGTACGGACGGCAAATCCTGTGGCCCGACCATTGCGTCCAAGGCACGGCGGGTGCCTCATTTCATCCAGCGCTTGAGGCGTCGCGCGCCGAGCTGGTGCTGCGCAAGGGTTACCACCAGGCGATCGATTCGTATTCGGCGTTTCGCGAAAACGATAGGCGCACCGAGACGGGGCTGGCGGGCTATCTCAAGGAGCGCGGCTTTACCCGCGTGACTTTATGCGGGCTGGCCATCGATTTCTGCGTGCTCTATTCGGCGCTCGATGCGGTGGCGGCAGGCTTTGCCGCGACGGTAATGCTCGACGCCTGTCGCGGCATCGATCGCGAGGGCTCGATCGCCCGCGCGCTCGACGAGCTGCGCGCGGCGGGCGTGGATTTGGTGTCCGGGCTTTCCTAGGTCGTCTTGGTGCCGGCGAGCTGCCAGAGCTGGTTCGGGTTCCCGCTGAAGGTGTAGGCGTCGAGATGCGTCCCGGGCTTGTTCTTGGCGCCTCGAATATCGATGACGAGATTGTTCCCCGCCGTGTCCGTCATCTTGCTCTGGATGGTGTACCAGCCCGGCTGCTGCTCGACGAACATCCACAACTGGTTGTCGTAACCGCTCGACTTTTTCTTGAAGACGTCAAGCGAGACATTGGGCTGCACCGGGTTGTTGCCGCCCTGGATGTCGATGACGAGAGGGTCGCCATCGGGGTCAGTGAGCTCACTTTGGATAAAATGATAGCCCGACGCCTCGTCAAGCACCAAGGTCCACCACTGATTATCGTTACCTGTCGAGGTGAAGGCGTCGAGGAGCGTGCCCGCCGCGACCGGGGCGTTCGGATTGCCACCGCCGATCTGGATGTCGATGACCAATGGAACGCCGCCATCGTCAGTTACCTGACTCATGATTTGATAAAAGGTCGTCATGATTGCCCTCCAACCGTATTTCAGGCTGAGGCCCCGAAACACCGGGTCGCTTAGTCCGCCGATGGCCGGCGGATAATTTCCGGACAGGCAGCGCAAGCGACGCGCTTGTGCTGCGCGAACCACCGGCAGGTTGCTCGGATCGAGCAATGCGGCAGGCTTTCCGAGTCCTTGGTGATGCCGAGCTCGACCAAGGCGTGATCGATCAATCCGCAGCGCCCTTCACCCGGCGCGCCCTTCCATTGCACGCAGCGATGCTCCATGCAGCGCCCGGAAAAGCGCATCCGGTTCTCGATCGGGATGCCGCTCGCCGCAAAGCTGTCGAGCATCTCCTGTGTCGCCGGCGTCGGCGGATTGACGTAGGCGACCTGTCCCTTGGCGAGGACGATCCCGAGCAAGGCGGAGCCCGGCTCGGGCGGTGCGCTGGGGCAGGTGGCTTCGTGTCGCTCCGCTTCTCTGTGGCGCGTGCTCATACCGCCGCGCGCGGGCCGCTGCCGCCGGCGTTGTCGGACAGAACATTTTGCGCGCCGAGCGCCTCCGCGTCCGCGACGGGGATCCACCGGCCGCCGTAAATGCGGTTGACCATGAGGCATTCGGTCTGCACCGTGCCCGGCACTTCAAGCGCCAAAGCCTGCGCCACGGCGACGCCGATCGCCTCGGAGACCTTGTGCTGTTGCGCTGCCGACAGGGTGACGCCGGAAACCGTGTAAACAAATTTGTGATCAGCCATTCGAGCCCCCCGCATATCGGCGCGGCCCGCTCGTCACCCGGACCCGACCAGGGGTCGCGACGGCCAAGGTGATAGGTGATGGGCTAACTCGTCCGGGCGTCGAACCTTGCCGGCGAAGCGGCAGGCGACGCAATAGTTATAAGAAAGGATTTTCCGCGATATTCGCGCAATATTTACTGTTGAATTAATATTCGTAGGCGTATGTCCTTGCAAAGATGAGTATTGAGCAGAGATCGGTGCCGCGATCGCACCGATCGTAACCGCGGCCGCTACTGCGGCGTTAGACGGCGGATGACCGGGCGCAGCGGACGGCGCTCGACCTGAAAGCTCGGCTGCGGGCGCCCCACCGCGGTAAAGCCCGGCTCGCCCTCCCGCGGCGTGATGCGCGGCGTTACCCGCAGCGGCGGGCGCTTGGCCTGGCTGGCGCCAGGCGCCTTCTTCGCCGGCTTCTCGCTCATCTGCACCGAGAGCTTCGAGCCGTCCACCTGGGTGCCATTCAGCCCGGCGATCGCCGCCTTTGCGGCTTTTTCGGTCGCGATGTCGACAAATCCATATCGGAGCTTCGCGCCGGTATTGGGATCGCGCGCGATCGCTGCGGAGAGGACGATCCCGAACGGGTCGAACACCTCGGCCAGGCGCTCGTCCGAAAAATCCGACGGCAGGTTGCCGACAAACACATTGCCCTTGTGATTGCGCGAGCGCATTGACCCCCGGCCCCTTTTCGGTATTCCCGATCTGTTGCGCCTAAGTTGTGGTCGCCTCGGCGCGTCGTCAACGCCGGCCACGCCGCTTGAGGCGCATTGCCGCAATGCAGCATCGCGCGCCCGTCCGTCGTAAACACCGCAACATGAGAAGCGTTTCGTCGCTGGTTGCATCGCGGCGGCGATCGGCGCAAGCATCGGACGCCATCGCGGAGACGCCTATGAGATCGCGCGCCACAACCCCTAGAGAACGCGTGCCCTATTCGGCGATCGTCGACCGCCCGCCGTTACGGCTGCCGGGTGGGGCGCGCATCGTCGTCTGGCCGATCGTCAATCTCGAAGTGTGGGACATTTCACGGCCGATGGCCCGGCAGGTGCTGCCGGCGCCGACGGGGCAGGTGCTGCTGCCCGACGTGCCCAACTGGTCATGGCACGAATACGGGATGCGGGTCGGCGTCTGGCGCTTCTTCGACCTGTTCAAGCGGCTCGACATTCGCCCGACGGTGTCGATCAACGCTCGTGTCTGCGAAGACTACCCACGCGTCGCCGAAGCCTGTCGTTCGGCCGGCTGGGAGTTCATGGGCCATGCCTACGAGCAGGGACCGATGCACCTGATCGACGACCAGAAGGCGATGATCGACCGCGCGGTCGGGGTCATCGAGAAATTTACCGGCTCGAAGCCGGTCGGCTGGCTCGGGCCGGGATTGACGCAGACCTACGAGACGCCCGAACTGCTGGCCGCCGCCGGGATCAAATATATCGGCGACTGGGTTTATGACGACGAGCCGACGACGATCTCCACCGCCAACGGCCCGCTCGTGACCCTGCCCTACACGGTCGAATTGAACGACATCCCGATGATGATCGTGCAGCACCACGAGTCGGAATACTTCACCCGGCGCTGCATCGACACATTCGACCGGCTCTACGAGGAGGGCGCCAACCGCGCCAAGGTCATGGCGATCGCGATCCACCCCTACATCTCCGGCCAGCCGCACCGGATCAAATATCTCGAAGCCGTATACGACCACATCGTCAAGCACGAGGGCGTGCTGCACTGGAACGGGGTGGGGATTCTGGACTGGTATTTGGAGCAATGATGCCGACACGGCGCGATTGCATGGCGGGCCTCGCAATCGCGACAGTCGCGCCGGCGGTGCGGACGGAGGCGGCGATGGCGGATGCCGATCTGGCTCTTGATAATGCTTCGCTGGCCGAGGTGCAGCAGGCCCTGATCGACGGTCGGGCCAACTCGACCGCATTGACCCAGGCGTACATTGCCCGCATCGCGGCCTATGACAGCGATGGGCCGAAGCTCAATGCGGTGCGCGAGGTCAATCCCGACGCGCTCGCCATCGCCGGCCTGCGGGACAAGGACAAGCCGTCAAAACGGTTTCCGCTCGCGGGCATCTCGATCCTCGTCAAGGACAACTGCGCCACCGGCGACCGCCAGCATACGACCGCCGGATCGCTGGCGCTCGAAGACGCGCGCGCCCGGCAGGATTCGACCGTCGTCAAGCTGCTGCGCGCCGCCGGAGCGGTGATCCTCGGCAAGGCCAATCTCACCGAGTTCGCCAATTTTATCGCGGTCGACATGCCGTCCGGCTACAGCTCGCTCGGCGGCCAGGTGAAGAACGCCTATGTGACGCTGCTCGACGACAAGCGCGTGCCGATCGTGACGCCCGGCGGATCGTCATCGGGGTCGGCGGTCGCGGTGGCGGCGGGGCTCTGCGCCGCCGCGATCGGCACCGAGACCTCGGGTTCGCTGCTCAACCCGGCGAGCCAGAACGGGCTTGTCACGGTCAAGCCCACGGTCGGCCTCATCAGTCGCGCCGGCATTGTCCCCATTGCGCATAGCCAGGACACCGCGGGCCCGATGACCCGCACGGTGCGCGACGCGGCGATCCTGCTCAACGTGCTGGCCGTCCGCGACCCGGCTGACCCGGCAACGCGCCCGCTCGAGCGCCCGGCGGACTATACCGCCGTGCTCGACACGGACGGGCTCAAAGGCGCCCGCATCGGCCTGCCGAGCGACCCCTCCGATCCGGCCAACGACGTCTATTACGGCAAACTGAGCGCGCGCTCAGCGCAAGTGATGAACCAGGTGATCGAGACGCTCAAAGATTGCGGCGCCGAGATCATCCGCGCCAACATTCCGTCGGCCGGCTGGCTCGGCGGGCCAGGCACGTCTATGGCAGTGCTCAACACCAACCCCGAAAGCAAGACCAGATACGATCCGGCCTATCGCCCGATCGTCTTCGTCTACGAGATGAAGCACGACCTCAACCTCTATTTGCGCGACTGGGCGACCGGCACGTCGATCAAGACGATGGCGGATGTGATCGCGTTCAACGCGGCGCATGCCGACAAGGCGCTGCGCTTCAGCCAGGACTTGTTTCTCGCCGCTGAGGCGACGCGCGGCGACCTCTCCGAGCTCGAATACAAATCGGCGCGGGCGATGGATCTGCACTCGGCCGGCGCGCTCGGCCTTGAGGCCTACATGGACACGCATAAGCTTGACGCGGTGCTGTTTCCCGGGGCGGTGGGCGCCGCGATCGCCGCCAAGCCCGGCTATCCGAGCGTCCAGGTGCCGGCCGGGTTCACGTCCGGTTTCAACGGCAGGGACACGCCCGACTACCCGCTCGGCGCGACGTTCACCGGTCGCACCTGGAGCGAACCCACCTTGCTGCGCCTCGCTTATGCCTACGAGCAGGCGTCGCTGATGCGCCGCCCGCCGGCGGGGCTGGGGGCACTTTAGGTGGCCGCCCCGCGGGAGATCGACGCCGTGAGCCGTTATTACGCCGAATACCCCTAGCGAAGGGCGCGGCCGTCATGAGAAGTGCGCGTCGTCAGAAAGGCCGGTCGATGCTGGTCGGCGATTACGCCATCACGAAGACCGGGGTCGCGCGGTTCAATTGGCGCGACCCGTATTATTTCGCCGTCGCGCTTAGCTGGCCGCGCTTTCTGTTGTCGCTGATCGCGCTGTTCGCAGCGATCAACCTCGTTTTCGCGACGCTCTATCTGCTCGGACCGGTTCCGCTCGTGAACGCGCATCCGGGCTCGCTGTCGGACGCCTTCTTCTTCAGCTTCGAGACGGCGACAACGGTCGGCTACGGCGACATATACCCCGCCGATCATTACGGCCGGGTGGTTGCCGGCTCGGAAATGATGGTCGGTGTGGCGTTCACCGCGCTGACGACGGGATTGCTCTTTGTTCGCTTCTCGCGGCCGAAGGCGCAAATCCGTTACGCGAGAAACGCCGTGGTCGCCGTCCATAACGGGCAGCCCACGCTGATGATCCGGCTCGCCAATGCGCGGCTGAGCCTCATCTCCAACGTGTCGGCCCGTCTGGGACTGATGCGCACGAGCCTCGGGTCCGATGGACAGCTGTTGCGGCAGATCTATGAGCTGCCGTTGCTCCGCTCACACCTCCCGCTGTTCACGCTGACTTGGACCTTGATGCACCCGATCGACAAGTCGAGCCCACTTCTCGGCTACGACGCCGCGCGGCTGATCGAGGACGATGTTCACCTATGGGTGTCGATCGAGGGTTATGACTGCATGTTGGCGACGATGATCATCGATACGCAGGCTTACGGGCCGGCCGACACCCTCTATGGCATGCGCTACACCGGCACGACGATCACCGACGCCGAGGGCCATCCGACCGCCGATTTGCGCGAACTCAGCCAGATCGAGCCCGATATCGGGCCCGAGCCGCTTCAGTCCGGCTGGGTCGACGCAAGATAAGCATGCTTGCGGCGCCGGCATCCGCGCGAACCCGAGCACGTCATCAAATTCGCCAAAGCGGTGCTCGCGCGCCACAAAATCGCCCCATCTCCGGTTTATTTCACGGCGATCGGCCACGCGCCCGGCAGGAGCGGCCGCGGTGACGGGCCGGCAAGCGGTTGCCAAAGTCCGGGGAAGATCAACTTGGTTAGGCGGCCTCTGTCCGGTAATACCGTGTGGCGGGGCGCGATCGACAAGGGGATGAGTAGGCGATGGGGGTTATCCTCGGCATGTTCAGGGAGCTCGCCCGGCTCGGCGTGAGCCGTGCCGCAGCGTTCTTCTACGCGGTGGCGGTTGGCGTCGTGGCAAATGTCGTCATCGCGCATCTTTCGCCGCATGACGGCATTCCGACAGCGTCGGTGCCGCCCACCGCGTGGCCCGCGGCCCCCAAGCCGCAAACCCCGGTCGCGACCGCGACGATCGCGCCAAGACCGGCGGAAACAAAGCCCGCGGAGGCAAAGCCGGCCGAGGCGCCGCATCCGATGGCGACCAGCGCCCCCGCCGCGTCGCCGCCGGCACAGGCCGCGGCTCCGCCGGCCGCGTCGGCTTCCGCCCCTCCACCGCCAGCGCCGGTAATGAACACAGCGTCGCTGCCGACAGCGCCGAAGCAGCCCCTGACCCCGCCTAGCCCGCCGGCGCCCGCGCCGACCAGCGCATCGGCTGCCGCGACGCTGCCGAGCGCCGCCTCGATGGGACCGCCGGCCTTGCAGCCGACGGCCTTGCCGAGCCCGCCGCCCGCGGCGGACGCAACGCCCAAGCCGGATCAGCCCACCGCGTCGCCAAGCGCGCCAGTCGCGGCCGACGCGAAGCCCAAACCTGACCAGCCGGCGAGCAATGTCGAGGCGTCGGCGACGCCGCCGGCCGCCGCGCCGATCTCGCTGCTGCCATCACCCGATCCGCCGGCCGGCGATCAGCCGGCGAGCGACGAGCCGGCGCCCAAAGCGGCCAAACCGGGTCCCGGCAGCGGCGGGTTGTACTGATCTTTCCACCATTCCCGCGAGAGCGAGGCTCAAGAACGACTTTTCTTCGCCGACCTTGGACCCCGCCTGCGCGGGGACGATGAGAAAAAGTTAGGCAGGTTTCGTCCCGATGCAGCAATGCAGCGCGTGGGCGCAGATGAGCGTGCTGTCAACGACGGCCTTGGCGCGAGCCTCTTGCCACACCGGCAGCTCCTCGGCCGACAACAGCGACAGCAAATGGTCTTCACGGTAGCGCCAGATCGGCCCGTCCGGTCGGTCGAGCGTGATGAGCGCCGGGTATGAGACAAGGTCGATGAGCCCGGCCCGGCGCATGCGGCGATAGAGGCTCGCGTCGGCGACGCCGCCCGGCCCTACCGAGCGCGGCGTGGCGTTCGCCTTCCGGAGGATCGGCTCGGGCAGGTCGAGGTTCCACCATTGCGGCAGGTCGATCGCCCGCACCGCGATCGCGATGCGACCGCCCGGCTTGGTGACGCGGATCGCCTCGGCGAGCGCCTTCTCCGCATCGCATTCCTCGAACACCGTCACCGAGAAGACGCAGCCAAAGGTCGCATCGGGAAAAGGGAGGGCCTCGGCGTCGCCGGCGCGAAACTCGATGCGGTCGGTGAGACCTTCGGAGGCGGCAAGTGCCGCCGCCTCGCTTTGCAGAAACGTGTTGGGGTCGATCGCGACGATCTTGTTGGGCACGAGACGCGCCAGTTGGCGGTCGAGCGAGCCGGCGCCGCAGCCGATATCGAGGATCGTCTCGCCGGGTTGCGGCGCCATCGCGTCGACGAGACTGCGGAACATCGCGCGGTAGCTCGGCGCCGACGCCCGGTCTTCGAGCATCGCCATGCCGCCGATGTGGCGGCCGCCGACGGTGACGACGGTGAAATGCCGGGCGAGCGCCGGCCGTGCCGGCGCCCATTGCGACGCGGCGAGAAAGAACGGCATCAAGATGAGGGCTGGGCCGCTGCCCTCGATACGGTAGGTGATGCCGGCATGCTCACCCTCGGTGGCGGCGGCCGTGGGCGCGTCGGCAGGGTGGCCGACAAGAAACCCCGTCATCGCCGCGACGAGCTCGCCGGTACAATCCTTCGCGGTGTCGGCCCAGCCCTGCGCCTCGTAGCCCTCAAGCATCACCCGCCGCGCGCCCGGCAGCCGCGCCAGCGCGCGACTCGTCACCTCCCAGGTCGCGCCGTATTCGCTGGCAATCAGCAGCATCTTGTCGGCCACGGCGGTGAAGGGCGCCGGATCGAGCCGGATCGGCGTCACGCAAACGATGCCGCCGAGCCGCTCCGGATGCGCCGCCGCGAACCCCGCCATATCGCCGGGAATCTGGCTCGCGATATGCGCGCGGGCAACGCCGAGATGGTCAAAGAGGGCGGCGAGCCGGTCGGCGACAGAGGGTTCGACGATCACGCCACGACCCCGGCGGCCCGCAATTCGGCGATTTCCGCGTCGCCATAGCCGTATTGCCGCAGCACCTCGTCGCTGTGCTGGCCGGGGGTTGCCGGCGCGCTGCGCGGCGGCACCTTCTCCTGCCCGGCGAGAAAGAACGGGCTGTCGATCGTCCACAAATCGGGATCATCGACGTAGGGTTTGAGAAATCCGGCGGCGAGCACCTGCTCATCGTGGCGGATGTCCTCGACCCGGCCGACAATGCCAAAGATGATCCCAGCCCCGTCGAGCACGCGGCGCCAATGCGCGAGGTCGTGCTCGGCGAAGAGCCGGTCGAAAATCGCCACCAGCTCGTGTGCGTGCTTGTTGCGTGAGCCGTCGGTCGCGAAGCGCGGGTCGTCGAGTTCGGCCGGCGAGCCAAAGCAGGTCTTGAACTTGTCCCAGCGCCATTCGTCGGCGGCAATCGACAAGAGGAGCCAGCGTTCGTCCTTGCACTGGTAATGCACGCGCAGCGCCGACAGCGCCTCTTCGCGCGGCGGCTGCGGCCGTACCTCGTCGCCGCAGAGCGCCGCCTGCACCGAGCAGGCATTGGCCCAGAGCCCATTCGCCAGCAGCGACGAGCCGACATAATTGCCCTTTCCGGTCTTCTCGCGCTGATAGAGCGCGGTGACGATCGCGCCATAAGTGCCCATCGCCGAGGGGTGGTCGCCCATGCCGGGCAACGAGCGGGCCGGGGTCACATGCTCGCCGGCGCGAACCAAATCCATCAGCCCGGTGCGCGCCCACCACGCAGTCGCGTCAAAGCCGGGCTTGCTGGCCTCGGGGCCGTTCTCACCATAGCCGGTGAACGAGGCGTAGATCAGCCGCTCATTGAGGTGGCGGAGGTCGGCATAGGTGATCTTCAGCCGCTCGCGCACCGGTGGCGGGTAGTTGGTGATAAACACGTCGGCGCTCTCAACCAATCGGTAGAGAATGGTGCGTCCGGCGTCCTGGCGCAGGTCGAGCGCCAAGCTCCGCTTGTTGCGCGCGTCAAAAAAGAAGCCGGGGTTGAGCGGCGGCCGGTCCGGGTTTGGCGTGCCGCGCCGGCGATACGGGTCGCCCATCCCGGGCGGCTCGATCTTGATGACCTCGGCGCCAAAATCGCTCATCACCGTTGCCGCCGCCGGCCCGGCGATAAAGCTCGCGCAGTCGATGACCTTCAACCCGTCGAAGATGCGTTCAGCCATTCCCCATCCCTCAAACATCCATCCGGTAGGCGTCGCCGTCCTTGACGATGCGGCCGGCGGTGGCGCCGGCGAAATGCGTGCCGATCACCAGCACCGGCCGGCTCGCGAGGTCGGCCAGCATCCGTTCGCGGGTGCGCCGTCCCATCTCGGGGTCGCTGTCGGCGGCCGAGCACCATTCCGGGTGCGCGATCTGGCAAGGGTGGTGCATGAAGTCGCCGGTGATCAGCGCCTCTTCGCCCTTCGACTTGATCACCACGCTGACATGACCAGGCGTGTGGCCCACTGTCGGGATCAGGCTGATTTCGTTGGTGAGGCGATGGTCGGTCTCAACGAGGTCGACCATGCCGGCGTCGTGCACCGGCTTCACCGAGTCGGCGAAGACCGCCGCCATGTCCGGCCGCTCATGCGCCTCGCGCCAATGCGCGAACTCGACCCGGCCCATCAGATAACGCGCCTTCGGGAAGGTCGGCGCCCATTTGCCATTCACCAGCATCGTGTTCCAGCCGACATGATCGACATGGAGATGCGTGCACAGCACAGTGTCGATCGACTCGCGCGGGAAACCGGCCTCTTCCAAATCCTTGAGGAAAGGCAGGTTGAGGTTGTTCCAAGTCGGGATGCGGCGGCCTTGCTTGTCGTTGCCGAGACAGGTGTCGACAACGATGCGCTGGCCGTTTTTTCCGCCGCCCGGCGCCTCGATGACCAGGGCATGGATGCTCATCTTGAGCCGCCCGCGCTCATCGGCGAAATGCGGCTGCAGCCATTTGATCAGCAGGATTTCCTCATGGGTCGCCTGCGGCAGGATGAACCGGCTGCCGCCGGTCACCTCCAACTCGACGATCTTAGTGATCGTCACGTCGCCGACCCGCCATTTCATCGCGTTTCCCCGCCTGGCTCGCGCGTTGCCGCCAGCTTAGCCGCCGCTCGCCGCGCCGCGCTAGCATGGCTTCCCGGTGGTGAATCACATCTCGATTTACACGCGAATATTGTCTATGAGTCCACAACTCAGAGAGGCTTGCACAACCGATATTTTCCGAGGAGGCGAGGCCATGACACCTCTTGTCGCCCGGTTTACGACATGGCGGCGCTGCTGCTTGGCCGCACTTATGCTTCTGGGGCTGATCTCGGGCCGCGCACTGGCCGATGGGCAGATCGGCGCGGCCGAAGTCGTGGTCAACAACGTCACCGGCACGATGGCGACGACGCACCAGCGCGCCGTACTGCGCGCCGGCGTCGATGTGTTCCAGAACGAGACCATCAATACAGCCGACAACAGCGCGTCGCGCGTGCTGTTTCAGGACCGCACGCAATTGTCGATCGGCCCGATGTCGGAGGTCGTGCTCGACCGATTCGTGTTTGACCCCAACCCGAGTAACTCGGCGGTCGCGGTCTCGGTCGCCAAGGGCGTGATGCGGTTCTCGACCGGGCTGCTTCCCAAGCCCGACTATCAGATCGCCACGCCATCCTGCACCATCGGCATTCGTGGCACGGTGCTGACCGCCTTCGTTTCCGAAGCGAAGGCGACGACGGTCTCGGTGCAAGAAGGCCAAGCGGCTGTTAGCGCGCAGGGCGTCACCGTCATCGTCAACGCCGGCCAGACGACCTTCGTCGCGTTTGGCAAGCCGCCTAGCACGCCTACAGCGAGCCCGGCGAAGCCGCCGGGCATCGCTACCGAAATGGACGCGCTGCTGCAAACGACGCCGCCGGGACAGCCTCCGGGTGTGGTGCCGCCGACGCCCACGCCGACCGTCACGCAAACCGCGACAGTCGTGCCGCTTTTCGGCAACGCGTATGTCGCGCTCAATGTCGGCCCCACCTTTTCGAGCACCGGCAAGGTTTCCAATTCCGATCTCGGCGACAATGCAGCCGCGACCTTTGGCAACGGGTACCAGATTGGCGCGGAGTTCGGTTTTCCGGCCGCTCCCGGGTTTGATCTGAATTTTGCCGGTCTTTACACCGGTGGCCTATCGCCGAATTTTACCGGCGGGATCGCCGAGGAGGCGACCGGCTCGGCGCATGCCGAGACCTTCCTCTTCGGCGCCAAGGTTTGGCCGCTACAGGTGAGCGCCGCGCCCGCGCAGGCTCCCACCGGCTGGCTCGGTCTCCAGCCCTATGTCGATGCCGCGATCGGCCCCTCGGTCAACACGATGGGTGAGCTGACCGGGCACGCCGCGGGCATCCCGACCGGGATCGGCCCTGGTGAGACCAAGGTGCAATTCGCTTGGCGGGCCGGCGCCGGAGTGGAACTCGACACCGGCATCCCGGGGCTTTCGGCCGGCATCGGCTATGACTATCTGCGTCTCGGCAATTTCAGCTCGACCGACACCTTCAACCTGTACACAGGATTGTCGATCACGCGGCCGGCTTTCAACGTGAACGTCGCGGAGAACGTGCTGAAGCTGAATGTGACCTGGCATTTCGGCACAGCTCCTTGAGGCGCCTCTTTACTCAATAGAAATGTTGAGTATAATCCGCCTCGCTTAGTATGAGGCGGATGATGAGCGACGCCGCGGCCGACGACGGAACCCTCGACTTGGTATTTGGCGCGCTCGCCGATCCCGTTCGCCGCGCGATACTCAACCGATTGGATGGGCAAGACCTGCTGGTCACCGAACTCGCGGCGCCGTTCGACATTTCGCTGCAGGCGGTGTCGCGCCACATCCAGGTTCTGGTGCGCGCCGGGTTGGTGACGCAGGAGCGCAGCGGCCGGATCAGCCGCTGTCGGCTCGATGCCGGCCCGATCCTCCAGGCCTCGCTGTGGCTTAACCGCTACAGCCGCTACTGGCAGGCGCAGTTCGACACGCTGGCGATGTGGCTCGACGCGATGTCGCCGCCGCTCAGGTCATCGCCGCCCAGGCCATCGTCGCCCAGTAAGGAGAGCCCCCATGTCCTACCGCGAGACGACCGAAAGACTGGCCGGGTACCCGCGCGAGATCGCCGCGCTGCGCGCGAAGATGCGGGAGGTGCAGGCGTCCGTCGAGCCCGAGGAGGTGACTGACTATCTGCTGACCGACGTCGGCAGGAACAGGGGGAAGACTCGCCGCCCGGCTGGCCGCAACGCGCCGAGGGCCAGCACAATTACCGTATCAATGGACGCCCGATCGCCCAATGGTCCCGCCTCAGGGCCGGGTATTCCGACGATCTGGGTGCCGGCGGCGGTGATGGCCACGAAGGCTCCTGCTGCGCTTGAGCGACAAAATCGATATCACCGGCATCATCGACTGGCTGATTGGCGGCGCTTGCTAAGACCGCGGCCGAAGTG
>DATHCK010000234.1:0-9928 GCA_035319545.1 Allostellaceae bacterium
CCTTTCACGGGGCTATTTCCGATGGGCGGCGGGTGGTGTGCGAAGCGGCGCTGCGCGTCGAGCAACGCCGCACGTACCGCCGGGATCGCGGCGACGACGGACGCGGCGCGGGCGACATCTTCCCGGTTGAGGCGGGGGTCGGCAAGACGCGAAAAATCGAGGTTCCGCGCGGCTTTTTCCGCCGCGAACGGGTCAGCGGGGTCGCCGCCCGCCTCCAGCACGCCGAGCCCGGTCGCGCGGTAGAGCTTGCCGGTGTCGAGATGCGCCAGGTGGAAGCGCTCGGCCAGCCGCCGCGCCAACGTCCCCTTGCCCGACGCCGCCGGTCCGTCGATCGCGATGATGAGGGGCACGCCTTATCCCTCTCGGCCCATTGGGGAGGAGAGGGATAATAGAGTTGGCATCGCCAGCAAAGGCTTTAACCGATCTCCGGGAAGCCGGCGCCAAGCCGGTTCATCAGCGGCACAAAGCCGGGGAAACTGGTCGCGATCGGCCGCGCGTCGTCGATCGCGACGGGCGACCGAGCAGCGAGGCCAAGCACCAGATAGGCCATCGCGATGCGGTGGTCGAGCCTCGTCTCGATCGTCGCGCCGCCGGCGGGCGGACCGCCGTCGCCATCGACGATCAGGTCGTCGCCCTCGACCGCGACCTTGACTCCGCACGCCGCGAGACCGGTCACCATCGCGGCGAGGCGGTCGCTTTCCTTGACCCGCAATTCGGCGAGTCCGCGCATCACCGTGCGGCCCTTGGCGCAGGACGCGGCGACCGCGAGGATCGGGTATTCGTCGATCATCGACGGCGCGCGACCGGGCGGGATATCGGCGCCTTTGAGCGCGCCGGCGCGCATGCGCAGATCGGCGACCGGCTCGCCGCCCTCGACACGCTTATTCAGATGGGCGATGTCGGCACCCATCTCCTCGAGGCTGGCCAGCAGCCCGGCGCGCGACGGGTTGAGCCCGACGCCCTCGACCGTGACCTCCGACCCCGGAACGATCAGCCCGGCGACGATCGCAAAGGCCGCCGAGGAAATATCGGCGGGCACGACGACCGGCGCGGCGATGAGTTCGGGCTGGCCGACGATGGTGATGCGCTTGCCGCCGCCGTCGGCCGGCGCGACACGCACGGTCGCCCCGAAATGGCCGAGCATGCGCTCGGTGTGATCGCGCGTCGCCTGCGGCTCGATGACGGTCGTCTCTCCCGGCGTGTTGAGCCCGGCGAGCAGCACCGCCGATTTCACCTGCGCCGAGGGCACCGGCAACGTGTATTCGATCGGCACCGGGTCGATGGCTCCCGTCACCGCGAGCGGTAGGCGGCCGCCTTCCCTGGTCGAGAACGCGGCGCCGAAACGTGATAGCGGGTCGGTCACCCGGCGCATCGGCCGGCTGCGCAGCGAGGCGTCGCCGGTCACAAAGCTGGTGAAATTATGCGTCGCGAGAACGCCGAGCAGCAGCCGCGCCGCAGTGCCGGAATTGCCGAGGTCGAGCACGTCGGCCGGCTCCGCGAGCCCGCCGATCCCGACGCCGTCGACCCGCCAGCGCCCCTCACCCAGCCGCTCGACCCCGGCGCCCATCGCACGCATGGCCGCCGCGGTGCACAGCACGTCCTCGCCTTCGAGCAGTCCGGAAATCTCGGTGCGGCCGACCGCGAGCGCGCCCAGCATCAGCGCACGATGCGAGATCGACTTGTCGCCCGGCACGCGGATCGTGCCGCTGAGCGGCGCCTTGGGGCGCCCTCCCGCAAGCGGTGCGCCAGGCGCCTGTATTGAATGCGAGATCAGATCGTCGGGCATGATCCGAACTTTACTCTTGCCTCTACCGCGAGCGCGGCCCATATGCCGCAGCCTAGCGCCATCGCCGGCGGCGCCTTTTGGTTTTGACAGGATGCGCCGGCTGTGGCAATGGCGCGCCAGCCTTCCTATGAGCCTGACCCGAAAAGGAGCGACATTTGGCCAAACCCGAATGGGGCACCAAGCGGATCTGCCCAAGCTGCGGCACCCGCTACTATGACCTGTTGCGCGACCAGGTGATCTGTCCGAAATGCAGCACGCCCTACGACCCGGAAGCGTTCCTCAAGGCGCGCCGGTCGCGCCCCGCGCTGCCGGTGGAAAAGGAACTGGCGCCGGCTGGCGATGACATCGACAGCGATGTCGAGGACGCGGAGGCCGCCGAGGACGAAGAGGAAGAGGCGGTGCCGCTCGCCGAGGGCGAGGAGGAAGAAGACGAGGAGATGATCGAGGACGCCTCGGAGCTTGGCGAGGACGAGGACGACATGGCCGAGGTCATCGACAATGTCGAGGAGGAAGAACCGTAAGGTTTTTGCGTTTGACGGCGGTGGGGCGCGTTCATAAGGTCGCGTCCCTGACCGGCGCCGTATCGAAAAGACCGTTGGGGGGCCATAGCTCAGCTGGGAGAGCGCTACAATGGCATTGTAGAGGTCACCGGTTCGATCCCGGTTGGCTCCACCACTTCAATCAAAGGCTTAGCTTACGACAGCTAAGCCTTTGTTGTTTCGCCTTCAGTCACTGTGCAAAAACCGCAAGAGGGTCTTGCCGACCACCGCCAGCTTCTCGCCCGAGCATTTATCGAGCGTGTCCTGTGTGGTGTTGAACCACGGGTCGTAGTCGAAATCGATGGTCAGGAACGCGGGGATGCCGAGGGTGCCGAACGCCGTCTGGTCGTCGCTGATCGGCCCCACGGTCTTGCCGAGCTTGAAGACGCGCGGGTCGATATCCCAGCCGATGCTCCAGAACTTGGTCATTTCGGGCTTCGCGAAGACCAGCGATGTCGTCTCTTGGAAGAGCTTCAGTTCGCGCCAGCACACCATGTCGAAGATCGCCGCCCATCGCGGTAGATCGGCCGGATAGAACTCCTTGATATGCTTAACGAAGTAAGGGGAGCCGAGGGCTTCCCAGTTGGGGTCGCCGGCCCCCAAGGCAAGCGGCCCCTCCTCACCGTCGAAGAACACGAAATCGACACCGCGCCGCGGCGGCGGTCCGCCGGAGACAAGCACGCGCGCCGTCTCCAGCAACATTGCGACTCCGGAGGCGGAATTGTTCGCCCCCGGCATTGGCGCGTCGGGATTTATGGGATCGTGGTAGGCGCGGATAAGGCTGTCGTAATGCGTGCCGACCAGCACTCGTTCCTTGAGGTCTGGCTGATAGCGGCCGGCGACATTGGTGAGCCGCAAGGTGCGGCCGGCGACGTCGGTGTAGTCCCAGCTTTGCAACGTGACCGGGATGCCCAGGCCCTTCAACTCGGCGGCGATCCAGTCGATCGTTGCCTGATGGCCGGGCTGTCCAGGCGCGCGCACGCCAAACGACAGCTGTTTCGCGACGTCGCCGAGCGCGCGCTTCCCATCCCACTGATCGCCGGGCGCGGCGGCCGCCGCCGCCGAACAGAGCATTTGGGCGGCGAACAACAGCGAGCGGATGCGCATCGCCGCTAGCTCCGGCGCTCGCGCAGCAGCACCATGCCGACGGCCGAAAGTCCGAGGATCGCGGCGAAGAGATAGGTGATCGCCCGCGAGCCGATCGTCGGGATCAGCGCGAAGGTCGTGCCGAGCGTGCCGAACACGCTGCCCAACGTCGAGACGCCATAGATGAGGCCAGCCCAGCGTCCGGCCTCGTGGGTCGAGCGGATGATGAGACGCAGCGACACCGGCGAGAACATGCCGAGAAGCGACATCGGGAGCAGCAGCAGCGCCGACGACGCGGTGATGATCCCCGCCGGGCCGTCACCAAAGCCGATGAGGATCGCATGGATCACGTCGTCCGCCGCGGCGGGGATCAGCGCCAGATAGATCGCCGACACCGCGATCGCCGCTGCGATGACCAACGTCGAGGGAAAGCGGTCAACCACGGCACCACCAGCAAAATACCCTATCGCCAGCGCCAGCAGAATGGTCGAGATGAGCCCAGCCCAGGTGCCGATACCGCCGCCAAAATACGGATAGAGATACCGGCTGCTGAGCATCTCAAAGCCCATCAGCACGCCGCCGACGACAAAGGCGTTGAGGCAAATCCAGGCAGGACGCCAAGCGGCCATCTCTCGCTTCGCCTTTATTGGTTCGGCAGTTTTTCGTTGTGCCGCTCGATCGCCTTCAATGCCTCGACCGGCGCGAAATCGTCGGTCAGCACCGGCGCGTCCGGGTTCATCGGGCCGATATCCGGGGGAAAGCGCTTGCGTACCCCGAGCAGCGTCGGCAGGTCGTAGCGGAAATGATATTTAGCCTGCCGATCGGCGGCGATCTTCGCCAGCTCGTCCTGCGTCATGAATTTGCCGGGATAGGCGACGGTCACGACATTGCCTTCGGCGGAATAAAACTCGATCTGCGGAAAGACTGCATGGATGGTCTTGACAGCGGAATCGAACAGCATGGTCGTCGGCTCGACATTCTGCGCCACCACGCCGCCATCGGTGAGATGGTCCTTGACCAGCTGGTAGAACTGCTGCGTCAACAGGTGAAACGGCACAAAAGGTCCGCGATAGGCGTCTATCAGGATGATGTCGTAATGGTCCTTCGAGTCGGCGAGGAACAGCCTCCCGTCTTTGACGATCTGCTTGAAATGATCGTCGTCCTTGACCGCGAAATACTTTTTCGCCAACTCGACCACCGCCGGATCGAGCTCGACCGAGGTGATCTGCGTGTCGGGCAGATATTGGTGGAGATAGGACGCCGTCCGGCCGCCGCCAAAGCCGATTTCAAGGATCGAATCGAGATGCGGCGGATACATCACCGTCGCGGTCATCATCTGGGTATATTTGACCGGCAGCGCCCCCGGGTCGGCGGTGTCGTAGATGCTTTCGGTGTAGATCCTGGTGTTCTGCCCGAACGTCATGCTGATCGACGAGCCGGTCTGGTAGACATAGATGTTGTTGTAGAGCGACTCCTTCGCTTCGAGCAGCTTGCGGTCGCCGCCTTGGGCGAAAATCGCCGGCGGCACGAGCAGCGCCGCGAGCGCCGCCGCGACGGCAAGTTTCACCCCGACGCGCCGATTCCCCTGCATTAAAGCTCATGCCCCTTTTTGCTTATGGCGGGTCGTAATAGCTCATCATCACGGCAAGCATGCCGAATTGCGGAACCCAGTGGCCCACGGTCCAGTAGCCGCCCTTCCATTCCGCCGGGCGGTCGTAGGTTTGGTGCACATGCGCCAGATAGGATGAGAGCCAGTATTGATCGCCGGTCTTCCGATAAAGCGCCCACAGACCCCAGGCGCGGCTGAAATTCAAGCCGGATTGATGCACGGTGCTCACTTCGGTTATCGGGGAAAGCGGTTGCGTCCTCGGTAGGAAACGTTCGAGCCAGGCAATGAACTCGTCGCGCGGCAAAATTTTGCTGACCAGCCAGGCCCAGTTCGTGCAGATCGCCATGAACTCGCCGGAGGCGACCTCGGCCGCCGCAGCGGGGCATGCGCCGACGTCCAGAAAATTCGCGCGGATTTGCGCGGCAACAAAGTCGCGCAGTTTCGCGTCGCCGACGGTTTCCGCGTAGCTGTCGAGGTTGATGAGCGCCCAGCTGTCGCTGTCATAGGCGCCCGAAGTCGGGTCCGGCGCCTTCGCCTTGTAGCGGTCGACGAGACTGTCGGCGACCATCCGAGCGAAATTGTCGAGCAGGTCGTCCTGGAACAGCCGCTTGTAATCGACCGCGAGGCGCAAAAACCACGACCGGCCATAGGGCATCTCGAAGTCGCGATTACCGGAGACGAATTGCTGCTCCTCGGCAATGCGGCCGGGATCAAGCATCGAGCGCAGCGCCGGCTTGTAGCGCTCGTCGCCGGTCGCCCAGCTATAGGCGGTGAGCGCCCACACCCCGTGCACCGATGAGTGCCAGTCGACGCAGCCATGGAAGAGCGGCCGGTCCGTATCGCGGCGCGCAAGACAGCTCACGATCGGCACGGACAGATTGGCGGCGATGCGCGCCCGCTCGGCCGCGAACCGCGCCAGTTCGGGCGGCGTTTGTGCGACAGCGACGTCTGCCGCTACCAGCGCCCAGAGCAGCGCCGCATACATGCGCATTAGCGTCACACCCTCCCGATGCAGCGGCGGCGATGGGAGCATCTAGCGAGACGCGGTGATTTGAAAGCGGCCATGTGTCGCGCCGCCTCACTGATGCGGCAGCTGCTTGAGCTGCGCCTTAGCGATCGCCGGCCATCCCGCCTGATCTCCGATAAGTTGCCCGTCGTTTTGCAGCGCGTTCAACGTGGTCACGACCTTCGCCAGCCGCGCTTCCGGCTGATCGCCATCGGTGGCGGCGGACCAATTGGCCAGCGCCAGGTCAAGCTGCTTTTGCGGGTCCTGCGGGGCGGCATTCGCCAGCCGCTCGCGCAACGCCACGACGTCCCGACGCAGCGGCAGAGCATCGGCGGATTTATGCTGCGCCACCAGCAGGTTGGCGATCTGGGTCTCGAGCGCCGCTGCCTGGCTCTGCAACGCCGGCTGATCGGGCGCGGCGCCGGCAAGCTGCTGAACGATGGCGAGCGCGGCGCGGTCTTCCTGCACGGCGCCGTCGAGATCACGCTGCCGCGCCAGGATCGCGCCAAGCTGGCAATGCTGCATCGCAAGCGCATATTGCTCGCCCGAATCCGCGGGATTGTCATGCGCCTTCCGCTCAACGACCGCCAGCGACGCACGCTGCATCGCCGCGGCGTCGGTTCCCTTCCCTTGCGCCTCCAAGGCCGTCGCGAGCTTCTCGTTGACGAGCCGCAGACGCACCCTCGCCTCCGGGAGCCCCTGCCCCAGGTTCGCGAGGCGTTGTCGTGCCGCCGTGTAGTACGACACAGCCTGACCCGGATCGTCCTCCTGCAAGAGCGAACCGATCTGGATGTCGGCATCGACGATCGTTAACTCTTGGCGGCTGTTCAAGCCTTCCAGCGAGTCGATCTGTTTCCAATCGGCGAGGCTCTGCTTGTAAAGCTCGATCGCGTGGCTCAAGTCCCGGGCGTTGGCGCGCAACTCGGCGATCTTGAAATAGCTGATCGCGCGGTCGGCGATCAGGCTGGCGCTCCGCGGATCCCGCTCGACCAGTTCACTCGACAATTTCAGGCTCTGGCGGTATTGCGTTTCCGCTTCGTCCGGGCGCCCGTCAGCCACAAAAAAATCGCCGATTCGGTCGATGCTGAGCGAGAGGTCGCGCCGCAGCATGGGGCTTTCGGGATGTGCCTCCGAAAGCTTTTCGCGAACCGCGCGCCCCGCCTGATAGGCGGAGAGCTGCAGTGCGCGCTCCCGTGTATTCAACAACCGTATATCGCCAAGCCAGATATAGCTGCGCGCCAAACCGATTTGATATTCGACATTTTGCGGGTCGGCGTTGGTCATCAAGTGCCACATCTCGACCTTGAACTCCGCCGCCCGTTCAATCTGATCCGGATTGCCGACAAGGCTATTGTCGTTCGCCAGCTCGCGGCGCAGTTCCTCCGAACCGTTAAGCATCTTACGGTCGACCTCCTGCTCCGTCTGGGCCGATTGCAGGTTCAAGGCGGCGAGCGCTTTTTGCGCCCGGTCGCGTTCGGCGCGCGCGACCGACCATTGCCAGACGGAGAGGCCGACCAGGCATAGCGCCACGACCAAGCCGATCGAGGTTCCCATCAGCAGCAGGCGCTGAGCCCGGCGACGCCCTGCCTCGGCGTCGCGCATCGCCTGCGCGGCGGCCTCGCGCTGGGTTCGGTCGTCCTGCAGCGCCTGGATGCTGCGCTCGAATAGCGCCGTCACGCGGTCGAAGCCGCCACCATAACGTTCCGCCCAGGCCGCGGTGCGCGGCTGATCGGGCCGGTTCCACCATGCCGACAATTTCTCGACCTGGTCGAGCGGCAAGGTCGCGCTCCGCGACGCGGCAAGCGCGACCAGTCCGCGATAGAGGCGGCCGTCGTATTCTTCGACCCGCAGCCAGCCGCCGAGGAGGGCCTCTTCGGATTCGTCGCCGGGCGCGGCGCTCGGCTCCGCCGAAACACGCTCCCAGCGCCGCAATAGGGCCTCGTGGCCGACATCGATGCGTGTCGTCGGGTCGAGAGTGGCCACGATGGCCGGTGAGGTCGTCAAGAACGAGCAGTCGGGCGCGCGAAACCGATCGACGATGGTACGGAGCTCGTCGTGGTCCACCCCCGTTTCCGCCGCGAGCCGCGCGAAGGGCAAGGCACGGCGGATGGCGCGGCCCTCGCTGTCGATCTCGGACAGCGCGCGGAACACAAGCTCGACCGCCGCGTCGTGCCCCGACAGTTCGGCGAGCACCTCATCGGCGTGCAGCGACAAGGCCTTCTCCATGCCGCCGAGCGCCTCGTAATGCGCGATGCGCAATTCCGGCGGCTTGTCGTCCGGGTGCTCGCGCCTTGCTTCCTCCCACAACCGCAGCAAGCAGTGCTGCAGCACCGGCAGCGCATCGAGATCGGTGCCGCAATCGTTGATCAGCCGTTCGACGACGGCCGGCTCGATCTTCGCCCCGGCCTTGGCGATCGGGCCGCGGATGACCTCTTCGAGCTGGTCGCGGGTGAGCGACGGCACGAGATACTGGGAGGCGCTCACTACTTCCGGCAGGCCCTGAAACAGCGCACAGTCCCCGATGAAGTCGGAGCGCATGGTGATCAGCACATTCGCGCGGCGCGCCCGATCGCGTGACAATTCGAGCAGGAGCTGGACGAAGAGCACGGCGTCCTGCTCCGCGTCTTCGGCGGCCGCTGGCGCGCCGCGGCGGGAAAAACGAAACAGCTCCTCGAACTGGTCGATGACAAAAATGACCGGTGAATCCGGTGCGATGCCGAGCTCATCAAGCGCGTCGCGCAAGCCGAAGCTCGACCGGCGCAGAACGAACGGGATGCGCTCGCTCAGCACCTCGAGGTCGGTCGGGTCATCGCCCGCATGGAGCGCGATGAGCCCCTCGGCGAGATTGTCGATCGGCCGGTCGCCCGGGCGCATCTCGATGATGCGCCAGAGCGGGCCCCCCGACGCATCGCGTTCGGTTTCGAGCAGAGGCAGCAAGCCGGCACGCACCAGCGACGACTTCCCGCTGCCCGATGAGCCGACCACCGCCACGAAACGACTGCGGTCGAGCAGGCGGTAGAGCGAGTAGATCTGGTCGTCGCGGCCGAAGAAATAATCGTGGTCGCCGGCGGCGAACGGTCGCAATCCGGGAAACGGCTGACGTGCCGAGAGACCGCTTGCCTCGTCCTGCTTCATGGAGCGGCGGGGCGCGCCCTACGGACCAGCGGATCAAGAGCCTCGGGTGTCGGCTCCTGCAACCCCGTCAGATCGAGCGCGACGTCGATCTCGCTTTTGGGAGGGAGCTCGACGAAGTAGGTCTTGCGGTCGTCTTCCGGCGGCCCGGCGACAAGGCCGCGGCACAGAAAGTTTCGCAGCCGGCCAAGCGCGGCCCAGTCCTTCAGTTCATTCGCGGTCGCCTTGGCCCAGGCTTCCGAAGCGTTGGCCCAGCAGAGCACGATGGCGTCGCAATTCGCCATGTACTGACGATGCACGACCTCGCGCTCGCCGGCATCACCCTGGGTCGCGGGCAGCAGCGGCTCGATCTGCCGCTTTACCAGCGCCCGCGCCAGCTGGAACGCGTACCGCTCGTCGCCTGCCCGGTGATAGACGTAGACCCGCGCCTCGGGGGCGATTTCCGGCAGCTCCTCGGCTTCGCCCGCGACATTCGCCAGATTCTGCAACAGGAAATCGACAAACCGGCCGAGCGTGTTGCCGTCGACCTTGTCGGTGGGCAGCTGCCGGTGGAAGCCGGCCAGCACCGCGACCGGATCGCGCTCGGCCGCCGGATCGACGGCAATGGCCCCCTCCATGACCTTTGGCGCCCAGATCACGCGGCGGAAGCCCGAACCCGCGGCATCGCTCCGGGCGGCGGCGCGATCCAGCTGGTGCGGCACGATCTCCCGGCTGCCCTCGGGCTTATAGCCGGCATTCTCGCCGAGCAGATGGACCGACAGCCTGGCCTG
>DATHCK010000235.1:0-6051 GCA_035319545.1 Allostellaceae bacterium
GGATGACGAGGGCGGCTGCCGCGGGGTCATGGCCTGGTGCCTCGACGACGGCTCGCTGCATCGCTTTCGCGCCCATACCGTGATCCTCGCAACCGGCGGTTACGGCCGCACCTATTTTTCCTGCACCTCGGCGCATACCTGCACCGGCGACGGCAATGCGATGGTGTTGCGCGCCGGGCTGCCGCTGCAGGACATGGAATTCATCCAGTTTCACCCGACCGGCATCTACGGCGCCGGCTGCCTGATCACCGAGGGGGCGCGCGGCGAGGGCGGTTATGTCACCAACAGCGAGGGCGAGCGCTTTATGGAGCGCTATGCACCGCACGCCAAGGACCTCGCCTCACGCGATGTCGTCAGCCGGGCGATGACCATCGAAATCCGCGAGGGGCGCGGTTGCGGGCCGCAGAAGGATCACATCCTGCTGCATCTCGAACATCTCGACCCGAAGGTGCTGCACTTGCGGCTGCCAGGAATTTCTGAGACGGCGAAAATCTTTACCGGTGTCGATGTCACGCGCGAGCCGATCCCGATCCTGCCTACCGTGCATTACGATATGGGCGGTGTGCCGACCAATTATCACGGCGAGGTGCTGCGCCCGACCGAGAGTGACCCCGATGCGGTGGCGCCGGGGCTGATGGCGGTCGGCGAAGGCGCCTGCGTTTCGGTGCACGGCGCCAATCGGCTCGGCTGCAATTCGCTGCTCGACATTGTTGTCTTCGGCCGAGCCGCGGCGCTGCGCACGGCGGAAGTGGTAAAGCGGGGCGCGGCGCATCCGCCGCTCGCCAATGGCGTCGAGGCGTCGCTCGATCGCTTCGACGCGGTGCGTCACTCGAAGGGCCCGCGCAAGACCGGCTCGATCCGCAACGAGATGCAGCTGATCATGGAGCAGAACTGCGCGGTGTTCCGCACCGGCGAGGTGCTGCAGCAAGGCGTCGAAAAGATCGACGCCGCGGCGCGCGCCTACGCCGACCTCGGCATCGCCGACCGCTCGCTGATTTGGAACAGCGATCTCGTCGAGGCGCTGGAACTGAAGAACCTGATGGAGCAGGCGGTCGTCACGCTGCACTCGGCCGAGGCACGGCAGGAAAGCCGCGGCGCGCATGCGCGCGAAGACTTCCCCGAGCGCGACGACGTCAACTGGCTGAAGCACACGCTCGGCTGGCTCAAGGGCGAGTGCGACGTGACGCTGGGCTATCGCCCGGTGCACATGAACACGCTGTCGAACGAGGTTCAGTCGTTCCCGCCGAAAGCCCGGACCTACTGATGGCCGAGTTCACGCTTCCCAAAAACTCCAAGGTCGGCCGCGGCAAGACCCACCCCACGCCGCCGAACGCGAGGCAGCCGCGGCGCTTCAACATCTATCGCTGGAGCCCGGATAGCGACGCCAATCCGACGATCGACACCTATACCATCGACCTCGCCGAGATCGCGCCGATGGTTCTCGATGCGCTCATCAAGATCAAGAACGACATCGACACCACGTTGACCTTCCGCCGCTCGTGCCGCGAGGGCATTTGCGGCTCCTGCGCGATGAATATCGACGGCACCAACACCCTCGCCTGCCTCAAGCCGATCGACGAGATCAAGGGCGACGTCAACATCTACCCGCTGCCGCACATGCCGGTGGTCAAGGACCTCGTCCCGGATCTTAGCCACGCCTACGCGCAGTACCAGTCGGTGCAGCCGTGGCTGCAGGCCGACAGCCCGCCGCCGCCCGACAAGGAGCGCCTGCAATCCGAGGAGGAGCGGGCCAAGCTCGACGGGCTGTGGGAGTGCATTTTGTGCTTCTGCTGCTCGACCTCGTGCCCGAGCTATTGGTGGAACGGTGAGCGCTACCTTGGGCCGGCGATCCTCCTCCAGGCCTATCGCTGGCTCGCTGACAGCCGCGACGAGAAGACCGGCGAGCGCCTCGACGCGCTCGAAGACCCGTTCCGGCTCTATCGCTGCCACACGATCATGAACTGCACCCGCACCTGCCCGAAGAATCTCAATCCGGCGAAAGCGATCGCCGAGATCAAGAAGATGATGGTGCTGCGTCGCTAACCACCGTCATCGTCAACGACCGGATGCAGCGGGGTTATGTTTATCAACTCGCCGAGCCCGAGGGTGGCAACTTCGCGGCCGAATTCCGGCCCGAGCTGACTCCGAAAGATATGCTGGCGCTCGGGGTCTTCGGCGGCAAATACCTAACCGATTGCCGCGACGAATTTCCCGCTGACTGGTTCGCCACGGCAAAACTGTCGCCCAGCGGCCGTGACCCGTCGCTCAATTATTTCCACGTTGACGCCAGCCAGCCTCTGTCGGTATGGCGCGCGAAAGGTTGGATACACCCGGACGATCCGCGTGGCTGGTTCCAGTGGTATTGCCGCTATTATCGCGGTCGCCGCATGTCGGACGACGCGCGGCAGATCAAGCGCTGGAAGGCGATCCGCCGTCACATCCGTCAGATCGAGCGCAACTGCGATCCCTGCGACCATTCCTGCCGGCCGCGCCAGCGCCAGGCTGTGCTCCATTGGGCCTATGATAGCCGCAAGATTTGACGGCGGTGGCAATGCCTTCGCGGCCCGCGTAGCATATCGCCGGGCGTTGGACGCGCGGAGAGGATGATGGCGGCGGACGGCAGGCTCGACGGCAAGGTCGCGGTGGTCACCGGCGCATCGAGCGGCATCGGCCGGGAGAGCGCGAAGCTCTTCGCGGCCGCCGGGGCGCGGGTTGTCGTCGGCTACAACCGCGGCGCCGAGCGCGCGAACGAGGTCGTCGCGAGCCTTGCCGGCTCGGGTCACAAGGCGATGCACCTGCCGCTCGAGGACACCGCGCAGATCCGCAAGGTCGCCGCTGCGGTCGGCGAGGAATTCGGCCGCTGCGACATCCTTGTCAATTCCGCGGGCTTCACCCGCGCGGTGCCGCACGGCGACCTCGAAGGCCTGACCGACGAGCTGATCGACCAGGTACTAACCGCCAATGTGCGCGGGCCCTTCGCGATGATCCGTGCCTTCGCGCCGCTGCTCAAGGCGAGTGGCGACGGGGTTATCGTCAACATCTCGTCGGGCGCGGCGCAGCGCGGCTCGGGCAGCAGCATCATCTACGGCGCGTCGAAGGCCGCGCTCGATACCATGAGCATGGCGCTGGCGCGGGTGCTCGGCCCCGAGATTCGTGTCGTCGTGGTCGCGCCCGGCATGGTGCATACCGGCTTCGTCCCCGGCCGCACCGAGGAAGCAATGCTCAAGGCGGCGATGGCGACGCCGCTCAAGCGGCAGATCGAGGCCCACGATGTGGCCCTAGCCGTGTTGTCCTGCGTTACCCATCTGACGTTCACCACCGGGTCGATCGTCAACGTCAACGGCGGCGGTCACCTCTAACCGGGATCACGACGGCTCATGGCTCTGCCGGCGATCGTCAAACAACGAGAGATCATCGATCGGCGCGCGCTGAGCGAGGCGCTGACGGCACTCGCCGAGGACGAGGCGACGCCGGACCGCACCAAGGTCGTCGCGCTGTTGCGCGACGCGCTTAACCAGGGCCGGGCGAAAATCCAGGCGCGTTTCGAGGGTGGGGGCAGTGCCGCGCATTGCGTTGCCGAGCAGTGCTTTCTCGTCGATCAGCTGATCCGCGTGCTGTTCGATTTTGTCGCGGCGCATGTCTATCCGATCGCCAACCCGACCCAGGGCGAAAAGCTCGCGGTGGTCGCGGTCGGCGGTTATGGGCGCGGCGAGATGGCGCCGTTTTCCGATGTCGACCTCTTGTTCCTCACCCCCTACAAGCGCACCCCGCACACCGAGCAGGTGGTCGAGTACCTCCTTTATTTAATGTGGGATTTGCGGCTCAAGGTCGGCCATTCAGTGCGCTCGGTCGACGAGAGCCTGCGCTACGCCAAGACCGATCTGACGATCCGCACCGCGCTCCTCGAGGCGCGCTACATCTGGGGCGAACAGGCGCTCTTCACTGAGCTCAAGACGCGCTTCGACAACGAGATCGCGCGCGGCACGGCGTCCCAGTTCATCGAGCAGAAGCTCGCCGAGCGCGACGCGCGCCACAAGCGGGTCGGTGACAGCCGCTATCAGCTCGAGCCCAACGTCAAGGAAGGCAAGGGCGGGCTCAGAGACCTGCACACGCTCTTCTGGCTGGCGAAATACATCTACCACATCGACGACGTGGCGAAGCTCGTCGAGCTGAAGGTGCTGTCCGAGGACGAGTCGCAACGTTTCGCGCGCGCTCAGGAGTTTCTGTGGACCGTGCGCTGCCATCTGCACTACCTCGCCGGCCGCGCCGAGGAACACCTGACCTTCGACATGCAGACCCGCATCGGCGAGCGCATGGGCTACCGCGAGCATGCCGGCAGCCGCGGCGTCGAGCGCTTCATGAAGCACTATTTCCTCGTCGCGAAAGATGTCGGCGACCTGACCCGCATCTTCTGCGCGATCCTCGAGGTCAACGAAAAGCGCGCGTCGCGTCGGCTCGCTTGGCTGCGCTGGGGCAGCGGCGTCAGCACCCGGAAAGGACTCGCCGGGTTTGTGCTCGACGGCGGTCGGCTCAGCATCCCGTCAAAGGATTTCTTCAAGGATGACCCGGTCGCGCTCTTGCGCCTCTTTCACGTGGCGCAGGAGCAGGAGATCGACATCCACCCGCACGCGCTGCGCGCGGTGACCCAGTCGCTGCGCCTAGCGAACGCCGAATTGCGCGAGAACCCCGAGGCCAATCGGCTTTTCCTCGAAATCCTCACCTCGCCTAAGGACCCGGAGATCGCGCTGCGGCGGATGAACGAGGCGGGCCTCTTCGGCCGCTTCATCCCCGATTTCGGCCGCGTCGTCGCGCAGATGCAGTACGACATGTACCATGTCTACACGGTCGACGAGCACACCATCTTCGCGATCGGCATCCTGCATCAGATCGAGGCGGGCGCGCTCAAACCCGAGTTGCCGCTCGCCACCGCGATCGCCCCGACGATCCAGTCGCGCCGCGCGCTCTACCTCGCGGTGCTGCTGCACGACATCGCCAAGGGCCGCGGCGGCGACCATTCCGAATTGGGCGAGAAGATCGCGCTGAAGATGGGGCCGCGCCTCGGCCTTACCGACGAGGAGACCGAGACCGTCGCCTGGCTGGTGCGCTGGCATCTCCTGATGAGCAGCATCGCCTTCAAGCGCGACCTCACCGACCCGCAGACGATCCAGGATTTTGTCGACCGCGTGCAGTCGCCCGAGCGGCTGAAGCTGCTTTTGGTGCTGACCGTCGCCGATATCCGCGCCGTCGGCCCCAAGGTGTGGAACGGCTGGAAGGCGGCCCTCCTGCGCGAGCTCTATCATAGCGCGCACGACGTGATGACCGGCGGCGCCACCGCCGGCGCGCGCGATTCGCGCATCGCCGAGGCGCAGGACGAGGTCAAGAAGCTCTTGCCCGAGTTCACCGACGAGGATTTCGCCGCCTTTGTCAGCCGCGGCTATCCGTTCTACTGGCTGTCGCTCGACGCCGAGACGCATGCCCGCCACGCGCGCCTCATGCGCTCGGCCGACCGCAGCGGCGCGCCGCTCTCGGTCGAGACGCGCATCGACCCGAACCGCGCGGTGACCGAGGTGACGCTCTACACCGCCGACCATGCCGGGCTGTTCTCGCGCATCGCCGGGGCGCTGGCGATCAACGGCTGTAACATCGTCGACGCCAAGATCATGACGATGTCGAACGGCATGGCGCTCGACACACTGTGGGTGCAGGACCGCGACAGCACCCCGTTCGACCGGCCGGACAAGCTGGCAAAGCTGGCCTTTACCTTTGAGAATGTCCTGACCGGCGATCTAAAGCCGCATATCGAATTGGAGCGCCCGCCAGCCTTCCCGAGCCGGATGAGCGTCTTTACCGTGCCGCCGCGCGTGCTGATCGACAACCAGGCGAGCCAGTCCTACACGGTGATCGAGGTGAACGGCCGCGACCGGCCGGGCCTCCTGCACGAACTGACCCGCGAGCTGACCCGGCTCAGCCTGCAGGTCTCAAGCGCCAAGATCTCGACCTATGGCGAGAAGGTCGTCGACGTGTTTTACGTCAAAAACCTGTTTGGCCATA
>DATHCK010000236.1:0-10738 GCA_035319545.1 Allostellaceae bacterium
CGGCCTCGCGCGCCGCCTCGGCCATCGAGCGGGCGACGCGGCGCAAGAGCTCGATCGGGCAACCTTCCTCGATGATCGCTGCGCATGAGAGATAGAGCGGAGTTGCGCCTGCGACCGCGAGGTCATTGACGGTGCCGCACACTGCGAGCCTGCCGATGTCGCCGCCCGGAAAGAAAAGCGGGTCGACGACAAAGGAGTCGGTCGTGAACGCCAGCCGATTGCCGTGCATCGCGAAATCGCTAAGCCCGATACGCGCCTGATCGTCGAGCGGCGCCAGGAGCGGGTTATCGAAGGCGCTGACAAAGACGTCGTCGATGAGGTCCTTCATCGCTCTGCCGCCGCCATGCGCCAGGGTCACGGTGTCGACCGAAAGCGCGCCGAGCCGGCGGCGCGCGACCGGAAAGGTGATGGGCAAGATGTCGTTCATGCGCGTCTTTCTGGCTGCGGCTGCCGGCATAGCGGTGCGGTGTAAAGAACTGATTAACCATCTTGGATTTGGTTAATTCCGGTTAGCAAAGCCGCGGGTATTCAGCGCGTCGCGGGGCGTTGCGCGATTTTCCGGTCGATCAGCCAGCCAGCGAGAGCGATCACGCCGCAGATCAAAAGCGCCGATGCGAAGCTGCCTGCGGCGATGGTCTCTCCGCCGATCAGCGAGCCGAGCGCAATCCCGAGAAAAAGCGAGCTGTTGTTCCATGCCAGCACCGTCGCGCGGCGGGCGGGAAAGTCGTTGACGAGACTGGCCTGCTGGGCGGGAAAGAACACCTGAGCCACCGCCGATGTCAGCCCAAAGCCCAGTTCGAGCAGCGGCCCTGACCAAACCGCCAGCGGCAGCAGCGCGAATGCGCCGGCCATCCCGATGAGGCTCGCATTTGTCGCGGCCTTGACGCCGATCCTATCGGCAACGCGGCCGCCAGCCAGAGTTCCGACGATCGCGCCGATCCCGTAGCAGGCGATGACCTGTGCGATTTCTTTGGTCGAAAAGCCGAGCCTGGTCAGCCATGCGCCGAGATAGACGTACATCGCATAAAGGGCGGTGGCCCAGACGACTGTCGGTACGAGACGCGGCGCTAGCCCGATACCGCCAGGCGGTGACGCCTCGGCCGCCGCCGACATAGCGGTCGCGCTGGTGGGCCAGACCCGGCGATTGGCGATGAGCAGCGATAGGCTGAGCCCGGCGAGCAGCTCGAACACCCTCTCCCAGCCGAAGGATGCCCCGATGATCGCGCCGAGCGGCGCTCCGAAGGACAGCGAGCACAACAACCCGGAAACCGCCATTCCCATCCAGCTCGCCCGCCGTGCGGGCGGCGCGCTCTCGCTGACGAGGGCGTAGATCGACGGCGACACGCCCGCCGTCATGGCGCCGGCGACGGTCCGCGCCGCCAAAAGCCAACCAAGTCCGGGGGAGACGGCGGTCGCCAGATTGGCGATGACGAACCCGGCAAGACAGCAACTCAGCACCAGCCGCCGCCCCAGGCGATCGGCGATCCGACCAAAGAGCGGCGCGCAGATCATATAGGCGGTGGCGAACGCGGTGACGCTGAGGCCGGTCGGCGCGGGCGGGAGGTTGTACTGCGCGGCGATCAGCGGCAGCAGCGGGGACACGACAAACAGATCGGTGCCAACCACGAACAATGTACACCAGGCGACCGTCAGCCTCGCGACCGACTGGGTCATCCACATCCTCCCCAGCACCGTCAGGAACCCGCGCGGTGTCGCGATAAGCATGCCCGGTGATGCGAAAATATAGCGAGGTGAGATCGCGAATATTTGATAAATTCTTTTCGCAAAACCGAATAGATAATCAAAATAAAGTGATACGTGAACGATATCGTTGCGTTTATCTTAACGTTATCTTGATTCGCGACGACCCGCGACGCCGATTCTCGCGAACCCAAGCGCCAACGTAGCCAGCACATTAGGAGGCCGGCAATGTCGGATATCGACCCTGTCATCGACCGGACCGAGAAGCCGGCCGTCCCTGTTCAGATCGCGTCGCTGCGGCCGGCCGACCCGTCCGAAGACTTTCCGGCCGCGATCGCGGCAATCGCGGCGGAACATCGGCCGTCGCGCATGCCGTTTTTCAAGAACCTCGCGGCGTTGCCCCCGGAAGCAGCGCGTGATCCGGCGCTGCTCGGCCGTGTCCATCTGGTCTACCAGGCGGCGATGCATGCGACGCGCGCCGCGGTGTATCACCTGCCGCATCTCGACAGCCCGGCGCTGCGCAAGCGCAAGCTGCGGATCTTCGTCGACGATGACGGGTTGCCGGGCGGCGATACGCATCATTATCAGCTCAGCCGCGCGTTTCGGGCGATCGGCGCGGCGCTAATCCTCGATGACGAAGAATTTGGCGATCCCGAAGAACTGTCTCGGCATGTCGACCCGCAGACGGCAAAGTTCGTTCAGCTGGCGCAGACGCTTTACGTGCGTTCGCTCGGCGCGTGGTGTGTGGTCGAGACGATGTCCGACGATTGGATGCGCGCGCTCTGCGAGGCCTTGGCCAAACATTTCCCGCAAATCGTCGCCGAGCCTTATTTCTCCGAGTGCTTCGCCCAGGGCGTCGAGGAGCGCCATGCCGCGGAGGCAATGGCCGTGACGAAGCTGGTTCTGCGGGCTCACCCCGAGCTTCTGCCCGAGACGCTGCGCGACGCGCGCATCATGGCCGATGCGCTCGACGGCGTCTGGGAGCGGCTCGACGAGCTCATCTCCGCCCGCTGACCGGCCGTTGAATTTCCATCAGGCGCTGCCCTGGTAGCTGCACTGGTATAAGCGCGGCGGGCGCATTTTGGCTGCGGGCCCTCCCGAACGCTCGTTTAGCGCTTGTTAAGCTTGACTAAGCACACTGCCAGCCCTCGGCTGTCGATTTCCCAGCATCGGCGCGCAGGGTGGAGCGCTTGCGTCGGATCGGCCGGCCGTCGAGGCATCGCGTAGCGCAACACGTGACGCAGGATACCCTTATGACCGGGCCATCACACGAGCAGCCCAGCGCAAAGAAATTCAGGTTGCGGTTTCCCTTCCGCCGTTTTCGCGAGATGAGCCTTACGGCGCGCATGTTCTTGCTGGTGTTTATCGCGGTGCTGCCCGCGCTCGGCATCCAGGCCTACAACGAATACGATCTGCGCGCCGCGCGCGCCGATGACATCCGTCAGCAGGTCATTCAGATCACCAAGCAGTTCGGTGCCGAGATGGGCGAGCTGCGGGAGGGTGCGCGGCAGCTGATCGTCGCGCTCGGCCAGCTGTCCGCCGTGAAGACCCAACAGGGCCCGGCGTGCGACGCGCTGTTTGCCTCGGCCAAGGCCAATTTCAAGAATTACAGCCTCTTGGGCGCGGCGGACGTCAACGGCGCGATTTTCTGTTCGAGCGCGCCGTTGAGCTATTCCTCGGTGGCGCAGCAGCCGTTCTTCAAACGCGCGATGGCGGGCGACGAACTCGCTGTCGGCAATTACTGGGTCGACCCATCGACCGGTCAGAAGATGATCCATTTCGCCCAGCGTTTCCGTGACGAAAAAGGCGAGGTCGCCGGGGTCGTCTTTGCCGCGCTCGACCTTGACTGGCTGTCGGCCCATCTCAGCGAGCGTGGCCTGTCGCCTAGCGCCTCGATCCTGATCGCCGATCGCGAAGGCAATATCATCGCCCGGCTGCCGCACCCGGAGCAGCTGGTCGGCAAGAACATGCGCAAGAGCCACGAAGCCATCATGGACGGCGATACGGCCGGCTGGGAGGAAGCAAAGGGGGTTGACGGCCTCGTGCGCATCTTCGGCTATGTGCCGGCGAAGCTGCCGCCTTACGATTTGTTCCTCAGCGCCGGGCTCGGCAAGGCGGAGGCCTTCGCCCCGATCGATACCGCGACGTTTCGAGGCATCGCGCTGATCCTGCTGGGTCTGCTCTTGGCGCTTTATGCCGCTTATCAGGGCGGGCGCATCTTTATCCGCCGCCCGATCCGCGGGCTGCTGGTGGCTGCGGCCGAATGGAGCCATGGCAATTACGACGCCCGCGCGCAATTGAGGGACGCAGGTTCGGAGATCGGCCGCCTCGGCGCTGCCTTCAACGACATGGCGGCTGCGGTCTCGGCCCGCTACGCCGCGCAGAAGCGCGCCGAGGAAGAATTGCGCGAGCTTAACATCACGCTGGAAGATCGCGTCGCGCAGCGCACCAAGGAACTCGCCGACGCCAACCGGGAACTTGCGGTGGCGCGCGACGAGGCCGAATCCGCCAATGCCGCCAAGACCGCATTCCTCGCCGCGATGAGCCACGAACTGCGCACGCCCCTCAATGCCATCGTCGGCTTCAGCGAGCTGATCACGCAGGAAGTTTTTGGTCCGGTGCAGGAAAAGTATATCGAGTTCTCCGACAGCATTCACTCGGCTGGGCAGCGCATGTCGAACGTTGTCGGCGACGTGTTGACCATCGCGCAGCTCGAGGCCGGCACGTTCGAGCTCGATTGGGAGGATGTCGACCTGTGCGGCACGGCACGGGAAGCACTCGAAAATTTCCAGCGGGCGCATCCCGAGCGGCAGGCTGATCTTAAGTTCACGCCGTCGGCCGATCACATCACGGTGCGTGCCGATAGCCGCGCGGTCGAACAGATGATCGCTAAGCTCCTGTCGAACGCCACGAAGTTCAGCGAGAGCGGGACGTCGGTTAGTCTCAGCGTCGGCATCGAGGCGGATGGCGTGGCGCGGCTCACCGTCACCGATAGGGGGATTGGGATGACCGAGGCCGAGGCCGAGGCCGCGATCCGGCCGTTCCGCCAGATCGACGAACGCATCGCGCGCAAATACGAAGGCAGCGGGCTTGGCCTTAGCATCGTCAATAAGTTGATCGAAAGCCACCAGGGCCGTCTGATGATCGTCAGCAAGCCAGGCGAAGGCACCGAGGTATCGCTTTATTTTCCGCGGGCGAGCAAAAAGCCGAACCGCATCGCACGCCTCGCCGCGGCGTAATACGGCGCAACTCTCTATTGAGAAGCGCAGCGGCGCCTCATTGACCCGCCCTCACGGCACCCCACATCTTGCGCGACGCTGCGTCAGTAGCGCCGCCGGGCTTTAAGATGAAGCCCCCGAGCCAACGGGCAGGACCCCATGGAACCCCAGGAACGCGACCTGATCACGACCTTGCTCACCCGCCTGCAAAGCGCGGCTGGGCAGCCCAAAGATCCCGAGGCGGACGCGATGATCCGTCAGGCGATGACCCAGATGCCGGATGCGCCCTATTACTTGGTGCAGACAGTGCTGATCCAGGATCTGTCGCTGCATACTGCGCAGAATCGCATCGCCGAGCTCGAAAAGCAGGTGGCGGGCCTCAACCCGCCGCAACAGCAGCCGACCAGTTTCCTCGGCGGGCTGTTTGGCCGCAGCCAGCCTGCGCCGGCGCCGAGCGTCCCGCCCAGCGGCGGTCCGTGGACCCGTGTCCAACAGCCGGCGCCTCCGCCGCCGCAATACGCACAGCCCGGTTACGCGCAACCCACTTACGCTCAGCCCACGCCGGCGGCCGGTGTGTTCGGTAGCGGCGGCGGCGGGTTCCTGCGCTCCGCGGCGGCGACCGCCGCGGGGGTCGCCGGCGGCGCCTTGCTGTTCGAGGGCATTTCGTCGCTGTTCGGCCCGCACTACGCGAGTGGCCTTGGCGGCATGGGCATGGGCGGCATGCCCGGCGGCCTCGGCGAGACGGTGATCAATAACTACTACGGTGACGGCCAAGGCGCTGCGCCGGGCGATTATGGTGGCGGCAGCGACAATGCTGGCGGCGGCGATTATGGCGGTGGCGGCGACAGCGGCGGCGACTATGGCGGCGGTGGCGACTACAGTGGTGGTGGCGACAGCGGCGATTATGGCGGCGGTGGAGATTTTGGGGGCGGCGATTTTGGCGGAGGCGGCGACAGCAGCTCCTCCTGCTGACGATGATCTGACGATGAAACGGGCGCCCTTGGGCGCCTGTTTTTTTGCGGGCTAGCGCACGGGGTCGGCACCGTACCGGTTGGGCCCGATCGTGCCGCGCAGGCAGCCGAATTCGACAAAGAACCACAGGCTGATGCCGCTTGAGACCATCGCCAGCAAAATCACGGTGACGCCCAGCGCGCCAAGCGGCGGCGGGTTAAAGCTGCCGGTTTCCGCCGCCTCGGTGATCGCCGCCGCCAGCCAAGCGATCAGGAGCACGACAAACAGCACCACGGGGACGTAGAGGATGAGGCACATCCAACCCGGCTTGTTCCGGTCGTGTATGCGTTTGATCAAAATGGCGATGCTCGGCCACAGCGCGACGAGCACGAAGAGCGCCAAGATGCCAGACAGTACGGTATGGGCGGTCGACTCCTCATCAACCGCCGTCGCAGCGACGTCGATCACGAAATAGATCACGCAATAGGGAACCATGAAGCGCAGCCAGTATTGCGCGCGCGAAATTCGTCCCGAAGGCGAAAAATAGAATTGCCCGATCGTCGGCCGGACGTATTCCGGCTCGATGAGATAGATGTCGAGAGCGCGGCCGCCTTGGGCCTGGAAATCGACCACGTCGCCGTGCCGTGGCGGCATGCGCCCGTGCCAATCCTGAGTGACAAAATCGTAGCGGTTTCCGTCATGGCCGCTGACCGCGCCGGTATTGGTATCGGCATCGAACCCGATGACGTTGCCTCGCATGACGGTTCCTCGATGGTGCGGAGGCGAATGTACCGTCTCCCATCCCCAAGCGGTAGTTGCTCAGCGGCGCGAGCGCAACGCCGCCCGGTTGACAGGACTTCACCACATCCAGCTGGCGGGCCGCTCGTAAGGCAGGCCCCGAGAGATCGCGCTCATGCCCTTGATGCAGCGGACGACCCACCAGACAAGGACAAAAAGGAGCCAGAAAAACCCGACGACGATGATGCAGGTCAAGAGACCGATGACGGTATAAAGCAGGCCGATCCAGAACGTCCGGATCTGAAAGCGATAGTGGGTTTGCACCCATTCGGGCGCTGTACCGGAGTTTACGTACGCGATGATGACGCCGGCGATGCCGGTGATCCCCGCGACCAGCGCGACGAGATAGAGGATGTAGACGAGGTTCGCCTCCGACGCCTCGTTGGGATCGAAAGGCGGCCCCAGCGAAAAGATTTGCGTCGCGCGCCCGCCGTCGGGGTTGAAATCCACCGTCGCACCGCGCATGGGTCGCCCGGTGCCGCGCCATTCTAGTCGGACGAACTCGTAGCGCTGGCCGTCATGGCCGCTGATCGCGCCGGTGTTGGTCTCCGGGTCGAAGCCGAGGACGTTGCCTTTCATGACGCCCTTGCGTTCGCACCGCTTCGTGTTGGGTAGCGCGCGTAGGAGAGCCTTGCGCCGAACCACCGGAAGAATTTAGACATTGGCAGTTCGCCAATTGGGCGTATGGGGATCACCGCGCCCGCTTAAGAGGAGGATCGGATGGGAGACTTTCTCAGATTCCAGACAATGATCACCCCCATTGTGGTCCAGATCTTGTTCTGGATCGCAGTGGCGGGCTGCGTCATCGGCGGGATCGTCGCGATTGCCGGCGGCGAGGTGAAAGGCATTCTCGTCATCATTCTCGGCCCGATCGCCGCCCGCATTTACGCCGAAATCCTGATCCTGTTTTTCCGGATCAACGATCATCTGCGCCAGATCGAGCACAATACAACCCGTTGAGCCGATAGACGGGCGGCTAGAGGTCAGGCGGCCTTCTTGCGGTTGGCTTCGAGCCGCGCGTCGACCTGCTTGACGGTCGCGTCGACGATCGGGTTGCTCATGCCGAGCTGCGCGCCCAAGAGCTGAACGAGCCGGTCGGTGCGCTCGATAAACGGCACGCCGTTATTGACCGCGCGCGCCGCCGAGGACGGCCGCACCAGCCCGTGCGCGGCGCTGGCGTATTTTTCGAACGGGACAAGGTCGTTGCGGTCGGCGCCGAGCTTGACGCACACATCCATGACCCAGTTGTAGACCGAGCGCGACTTTTCCGGATCGGCATGCACCGCGTCCTTGATGTCGACCGCACCGTCGGCGGTGATGCAGCGGTAATTGCCGGTCAACAGCATCGCCCATTTGGCGAGCGGCACGAAAATCGACTCGTGCACCTTCAATTTCACCGGCAGGTCGATCTTCTCGCCGTCGCCCGGGTCGTACTTGATGCCGTCGACGTCGGCCTGCAGGTTTTTGAGGATCTGCGTGTCGGCGTCGCTCTCGAAGCGCGCCGATTTGAAATTGGTCGGCAGCGTCACGAGGAGGAAATTGGTCTTCTCGCCGGGCGGGCGGATCGCTTGCGGGTCCGGGCTGCACAGCGTGAGCTTGCCGGGAGTGAAATTATCCCACACCGTCGGATCGGTAAAACAAGACCTTAGCGCATCAGTATTAAGACCGGGGATGCGCGCGAGATAGGGCAGTGGCGGCATGTTCATGATCGACATGCACGGCACCTTGGCGCGTGCCAGCGCATCGAGCAGTTCGCGCACGCCGGGAAGACGGTATTGCGGCTCCTGCATCGCCAGCACAGCGAGGTCGTAATCTTTGACGTTGACGTCGCCGGTGCCGGCGGCGCGCAGGCTGCCCGGCAGCTTGCGCGAGTCGAGATCGATCGGCGTCGCGCGGTTGCGGATCGGCATGCGCACATGAGCGCCGTCGCTGTTGAAGGCCTCGACCTCGTTCGGCAGGCAGACCATGGTGATCTTATGGCCGCCGAACAGCAGCTTGATCGCCAGTAGCGAGCCGTAGGAGGCTCCCATCATCAGAATGTTGTAGGCCATCGCAATCCTCCCTCGATCCCGCGTGATCCGGACGATGCCCTGCGCGGCGGCGCGAGGCAAGCCTTAGCCGCCTGCCGCCAAAATGGCCGCCAGACCCTCGCGATAGCTCGGATAGGCGAGGGCGACGCCGAGTTCTTTCTTGATCAACGCATTCGAGACGCGCTTGTTGTCTGTCCAAAAGCCGCGCGCCATCGCGCTAAGGCCAGCCTCGGCGAACGGCACCAGCGGCGGCGGCTCGCGGCCGAGCAGCCGCGCGGCATGGGCGACGACGGCTTCCTGTGCTGTCGGCTCATCATCGCAGACATTGTAGATCGCGCCCGGCCGGGGCCGCGTCATCGAGGCGAGTAGCACCCTCGCGATGTCGTCGACATGGGTGCGCGAAAAGACGTGGCCGGGCTTGTCGATGCGCTTGGCGGATCCGTCTCGCAATCCGTCGAAGGCGCTGCGGCCGGGACCGTAAATTCCTGCCAACCGAAAGACATGCGCGCCAAGCTTCAACCATTGTTGTTCTGCGGTCGCCCGGCGAGTAGCACGCCCGCTTGTGGGGCGAAGCTCCAAGCTTTCATCGACCCATCCGCCGTCGCGCGAGCCGTAGACCCCCGTCGTCGACAGATAGCCGAGCCATTGGAGGTTTTTGAGCGCCGCGATGACCTCGCCGTAGCCGTCGAGCACCGGATCGCCGGCCTCGTCCGGCGGGATCGACACTAGGATGTGTGTGACGCCGGTAAACCCGCCGTCGGGCAAAAGCGGCACGCGGGTATCGCCGCGCAATGTACCAGCAATCGTCCATTCCGGCCCGAGCCGCTTCACAAAAGCGCGCGCCGTGTAGCCGAGGCCAAAGACGAGGAGCTTCACGCGCTGCGCTCGGCGACGGCGTGGTTCGCCGGCTCCGCATCTTCCAGCGCGGCGACGATCGCGCGTCTGCGGTTGAGGGTCAGTGCCCAGCAGCCGCACGACACCACGGCGCCGACCGCCAGCGGCAGGCGCAGCCCAAAATGCTCGCTCGCCGAGCCCATGATGACCGCGCCGAGCGCCGGGCCGGCGCGGAAGATCATGCCGTAAAGCGCCATCACCCGTCCGGCCATGCTGCCGTCGGTCGAAGCTTGGATCAGCGTCTGCGCACCGATGCCGGTGATCACCATCGCCGTGCCGGCGATGAACACGCAGGGCAGCGCCATCACGAAACTGTCGGTCGCGGTAAAGGCGACGATCGCTAGCGACATGACGAGCGTGTTGGCGAGCACGATCGTCGTCAGCCCGCTGATCTGCGAGCGCATCAGCATCCACGCACCGCCGAAGATCGCTCCGAGCCCGACCGTCGAGGTCAGCATCGCCAGCCCCTGCGGCCCGCGGTGAAAGACGCTGTCGGCGAAGCCGGGGAACAGTTCGATAAAGCCGCGCGTGCCGATCGTCGTCACCGCGAAGAGCAGCAGCATCGGCGCGACGCCGGGATGCCGGCTGGCATAGGAATAGGCTTCGAGCGAGGCCTTCACCGCGTTCTGCGCCGCACGCATCGGCAAGGGCGGGATGTCGCGAAGATTGGCGAGCGAGACCTGGAAGGCGATGTAAGTCAGCGCGTTCGCGGCAAACGCGGCGCCGATCCCGACCCGCGCGATCAGCACCCCGGCGATCGCCGGACCGATAAAACGGGCGGCGTTGAACACGATCGAATTGATCGCCAGCGCCGAGGGTAATGCCTCGCGGTCGACCAGCGTCGGGATCAGCGCGAGGCGCGCCGGCTGGGCGATGCCCTGGTTGATGCCAAGCAGCATCACCAGCGCGACGAGCAGGTGGATCGTGATCAAATTGGTGAAGACGAGGATGGCCAGCAAGATCGCCTGGCCGCAGCCGATCAGCTGGGTGATGCGGATGATGCTCACCCGGTCGCGGCGGTCGGCCATCACCCCGGCAAGCGGCGCGAGGAACAGTACCGGCAGGAACTCGGCCATCGACATGATGCCGAGCCAGGCGCCCGAATGGGTCAGCGTCCAGGCAAGCCAGCCGCACGACACGCGCTGC
>DATHCK010000237.1:0-7808 GCA_035319545.1 Allostellaceae bacterium
GCCTCGTGGTCGGCGGCGGCGTGGGCTATCTCGGCAACAGCATCATGACGCCGCCATAGGTGCCGGCGGAACGGCAAATCCAGGCGGCGGCGCTTAACAACTGGCTCGATAACGCCGCCGGCGACTACAAGCTGATGGTGAATGCCGGCGATACGCTCGTCGATGTACCGGCCAACGGCGACAACGGCGACGTGTTTCAGAAAGTCAGCCAAAGCCTGCCGCAGCCGGTTCGCCTGCCCGACCTCAAGCCGTGGGGGCTGAGCTTCCAGGGCGCGCGGCTGATCGTGGTCGACGGCCGCCCCGCGGCGCAGCTCGTTTACACCACCGACAACAAGGCGATCGGGCCGCTGGCGCTGATCATCGGCTCAACCAAGCAGTCCGACATCGCCCCCACTTTCGAGCGGCGCCAGGATTTGAACCTGCTGTACTGGCGGCACCAGGGCCGCGCCTCCGTCCTCGTCGGACAGAGCGAGATCGGCTACCTCTGGGGCATCGCCAACGACGTCGCCTGGCAGCTCGACGCGATCTAGCTCGCGTACCGCAAGACACCGCCAATAAGATATAATCTCAAGCGGCGACCATTTGGGGGCGTCTGCCGGTGCGTTTGCTGCTGGTCGAAGACAACGAACGTTTCGCCGCGCTGCTGAGGCAGGGCCTCGCCGGCGCCGGCTTTTCGGTCGACGTCATGGGAACCGCCAAGGACGCCTCGGCCGGCCTCGAGATCGGCCGCTGGGATGTCGTGGTCCTCGATCGCGGCTTGCCCGACGCGGATGGGCTCGACGTGCTGGCGCAAATGCGTCGCCGCGGCGACACGACGCCGGTACTGATCCTAACCGCACATGGCAGCCTCAAGGACCGCGTCATCGGCCTGCAATCGGGGGCCGACGATTATCTGGTCAAACCGTTCGCGCTGGAGGAGTTGATCGCACGGCTCCAAGCGCTGTTGCGCCGGCCGGGCAATCTGCTCGGCATGGCGTTGCGGCTCGGCAATCTGACGCTCGATACGGTCGGCCGCCAGGTCTTTGTCGACGACCGGCCGATCGCGTTCTCGGCGCGCGAGATCGCGGTGCTCGAACATCTGTTGCGGCGCAGCGGCCGGGTCGTCGCCAAATCCCTGCTCGAAAGCAATCTCTATGGGCCGGCGCAGGAGGTCGGCTCAAATGCGGTCGAGGTGCACGTCCATCGCCTGCGCCGCCATCTGGCGGAAACCGGCGCCACGGTACAGGTCCACACGGTGCGCGGGGTCGGCTACATGATCGGCGAGGACAGGGAAGCGGCGCACGCGATCGACGAGGACGCGTAGCTTGTTCCGCCTTCGCTCGATCGTCGGGCGCGCGATGGCGCTGCACCTCGTGGCGATCGCGGTCGCATCGATCTTCATGCCGCTGGCGCTGTATCTGATGCTGAAGCACGCGGCCGACGATCTGCACGAACGTGCCCTGCGCGAGCAGGCCGCCGAGCTGGTAAGCCTGATCGACCGCAGCCCCGAGGGACAATGGCGAGCCAACCTGACGCCGCGTCTCGTCGATCTCTATTCGCCCGACTACGATCGTTATTCCTATGCGGTGGGGGATGCGAGCGGCCGGGTGCTGTTATCGTCGTTTACCGACGGCCGATCCATCACCGGCAAGACGCCGCCGATGGACCGGGTGGTGCCGTTCTCCGGCTGGTACCACGGCGTCCACATTTTCGGCATCAGCGAGCCGATCGAGATCGCTGGGCAGAAGCTGTGGATCGAGGTTTCGCAAGATCTCGCCCATCGCGACGTGCTCATCGACGACATCGTCACCGATTTCTTCACCAGGGTCAGCTGGATCACCGCGCCGATCCTATTTCTGCTGCTCGTCATTGACGTGGCGATCATCCGGCGCGCGGTGCGCCCGGTGATCGCCGCCTCGAACCTCGCCGAGCGGATCGGCCCGCTGCGAACCGATCTGCGCCTGCCGGAAGCCGGCATGCCGCTCGAGGTGCAGCCGCTGGTGCACGCGGTGAACCAGGCGCTCGACCGGCTCGACGAAGGCTTTCGTGGGCAGCGCGAGTTCACCGCCGACGCGGCGCACGAACTGCGCACGCCACTTGCCATCTTGCGCACCCAAATCGACATGATCGCCGACCGCGAGCTGGCGCAGTCGCTGCGTCAGGATGTCGAGAACATGAGCCGGTTGGTCAACCAGCTGCTCGAAATGGCCGAGCTCGAGACCTTTATTATCGGCTCGGACGAGACCGCCGACCTCGTCACCGTCGCAACGGAGGTCGCGGCGTTTCTCGCGCCGATCGCGCTCGCCAACGACAAGCGCCTCGCGGTCGCCGGCGCACACGGACCGGTCAATGTGCGCGGCAACCCCGACATGCTCGGCCGCGCGCTACGCAACCTCGTCGAGAACGCCCTCGTCCACACGCCGCCGCAGACGACGGTCGAGATCGTCGTCGATGGGGAGGGCGCCATCACGGTCAACGATTGCGGCCCCGGCGTGCCGCCGGCAGAGCGGGAGCAGATATTCCATCGCTTCTGGCGCCGCGACCGGCGACGCCAAGGAAGTTCCGGGCTAGGCCTGTCGATCGTCGCGCGGATCGCCGAGCGGCACGGCGCGACGGTGTCGGTCGCCGATCGCGCCGGCGGGGGCGCCGCCTTCACGCTCAAATTTCCAGCGCTGGCGCTGCAGCCGACCGGCGCGCCGCGCGAGCTAGCCGCCGCCAAATAGCAAACCAGCGCTATTTTTTCTCGATGCGGTAGACGTAATCGTTAAGGCCGAACTCGGCCGTCTTGTCATCGAGGAAATGAAAGTCGAGCTCGTTGCCGCAGCCTGTTTCGAGCGTCTTCCACGAGGTGCCCTTGAAACCGAGCGCGGCGGCGGCCGCATTGGGGTCGGGCGAGGGCTTGCCCGGGCGCTCTTCGGCCAGCCCGCCCTGAAACAGCATGTCCGCGCCGCCTTCGGTGATCTTGTACTTGGGGCCGCGGCAGGCGAATTGCCTCGGTCCGTCGATCGCGCTCGGTCGGAAAGTCACGGTCTTGCCGACAAGGCCCTTCATCTCGCTCTGATCGGGCGTGACGGTATCGGCCCACGGCGCCACCACCGCCGAGGCGATCTGCCAGGCGCCGAGATAGAAAGCCGGGCCATCCGCCGCCGCCGACCCGGCGAGCGACAGGACAACCGCACCGGCCAGTAGAGCGGCGCGATGGCTGTTATTCGGCATGCTCGGATTGCAGCTGGATATAGTTCTCGATACCGATCTTCTGGATCAGCCCGAGCTGGGTTTCGAGGAAGTCGACGTGCTCCTCCTCGCTTTCGAGGATCTCCTCGAACAGCTCGCGGCTGATGAAGTCCTTGACCGTCTCGCAATAGGCAATTGCCTCGCGCAGCTGTGGCATCGCTGCTTGCTCGAGCTTGAGGTCGCATTCGAGCAGCTCTTGGACAGTCTCGCCGATCAGCAGCTTGTTGAGGTCTTGGAGATTAGGCAGCGCTTCGAGAAACAGGATGCGGTTGATCAACCGGTCGGCGTGCTTCATCTCGTCGAGCGATTCCTTGTACTCGTAGTCGCCGAGCTTGCCGACGCCCCAATGCTTGAGCATTCGGGCATGCAGGAAATACTGGTTGATCGCGGTCAGTTCATTCTTGAGCACCGCCTGAAGATGCTGGATGACGGTCGGATCGCCGCGCATGATTGGCCTCCTGCGTTGGGCCGCAAGAGCTTAACGCGAACGCCGCCGAACTGTTGCACCTAAATGACCGGCTAGTCGTCGCCGCCGATTTGGACCGTCTCGGTCGCCTGCTCGCGCAACATCTGGCGGACCAACGGCACGCACTTGCCGCATTGCGGCTCGCAGCCGAGCGAGCGGTAGACCATCGATACCGAGGAGCTGTTGTCGCAGCTGGTGCGCAGATCGCGGTCGGTGAGGGCATTGCACAGGCAGATATACATGCGCGCCTCGGCGAGGGATGCGAGGGATGTAGCCGACTTGCGAATGCTTCGCAACATCACTTGCATGCGCACCAGCTATGCCGCGAACGATGGGATGCCCCATGCCCGATCGGCGTCTCGCGCGCCGGCCCGCCAGCGGCTATTGTGAGGTGAACACAACGCTCGCCCGAGGCAAGCAAAACAGGAGGAGACCCATGGCCGAGACCCCCACTTTTGGCCGCTACGCCGAAATTCCCTATGACGAGATGACCGCCGAGCAAAAGGAAGGCTACCACTCGCTGCTGGAGACGCGCGGGCGGCTTCCCGGCCCCAACAAGATCTATGTGCATAACCCGAAGCTGGTGAAGGTGATGGGGCCGCTGGGCGCCTATTTCCGCACCGGCTATTCGTTGTCGGAGCGCGAGCGCGAGATCGCGGTCGTCATCACCAACGCGCATTTCCATTCCGCCTACCCGACCAACGCGCATGAGCGCGCCGGCAAGGCGGCCGGGCTGCCGGCGGACAAGGTCGAGGCGATGCTCGCCGGCCAGCCGACCTCGTTCGACGACGAGCGCGAGCAGGTGGTCTACGAGATGGCGGTGACCCTCATCAACTCGCGCTGGGTGTCGAAAGGCCTCTATGACCGCGCGGTCAAGGCGCTCGGCCACGAGGGCATCACCGACGTGACATGCCTCATGGGCTTCTATTCGAGCGTGTCGATGACCCTCGCCTTCTACGACGTCCCCGCCGGCGCGGAGGGCCTGGCGCGCTGATCTCGCGCGAGCCTCGGCCCTTCTGAGAATTGAGAAGAAGCCGAGGCTCGCCCGTCAATCGATGGCGCCGCGCTCGGGACATCCGGCGCCGATGTCGAAATATTCCTGCTCGACGATCCTGATGATTTCGCGCGTCGGGTCGGGCGTCGCGAGTAGCGTCGAGCTACCGAGCTCGCCGCTGCAGCTGAGGATCTGGTCGACCGCGCCGCCTTTGCCGCGCAGCGGCAGGCGAAGTGTCTCGATCGCCGCGATCCGGCCCGAAAGCAGCTCGACGCGGCGCTGCGACCGGGAACCGCAAGGCCATTCGACGATGGCCTTGAGCTCGCGCCGCATTACGGCGGCGGCCGGGGGCGAGACGCTGTCGTAACAATTGGTGCCGGTGATGACGCGCCCCCAGCGCCGTTCGATCTCGGTGCCGACAAGCCGGTAGCGCCATTTGTCCTCGCCCTCCCGCTCGATGACGCTGATCACCGGCAGGATGTGCGTGATCGCCATCGGATCGAAGCTTTGGCGATCCGGCACAAGACCTTCGCGCGGCAGCCCCGACCAGGCGGTCAGCAGCTGGCGCGCGATCGGTCCCAGGCGTTCGGCGATCTCGTCCACAAGGAAACCTTCGCTTTGAAGGCTTTATATGCCGCTATCGGGGTAAACGCATTGCTACCGCGTCGTTCGCGACGCCTCGGTCAAAATATCGATAAACGCCCTGAGGCTCATGCCCGGCCGCGCGCCGGCGCGTTCGGCCGCGCGGTTGACATGCGACAGCACGCCGTCGTGATAGAGCGCGCGGGCATCGCCGATCGGCGCGCTCTCGGCGGAAACCGCGCCCGCCGGGATGCGCCGCGCGTCGAGCGGCGCAAGGCGCGCGATGCCGGCGCCGTCCATCCCGACGCCGCCGTCGCTGAAGAAACAGGCGTAGACGTCGGGCGCGACCGCATTGTCGGGCCGTCCGCCCGACAATGCGCCATGCGATGCGGTGACGACGATCTTGCCCGCGTCCTCGGGCACGATCATTCCGATCGAATCCGCGCACACCAGCCCCGGCTTGCCCTCTCGCAAGATGTAGCGAGCGCCGTCCGTGATCGCCGGCGGCTTCACGACTGGTGGAACAGCGGCGCGCATCAACTCGGCGCAGTCGCGCACGCTTTGCCCGATCTTGCAGCCCAACGCTGCGGCGGTCTTGTTGACATGGCTGATGACGCCATGCGCGAGCATGTGATCGCCATCGCCGATATGGCAGGTCATCGCGTCGGCCGTCGCCGCGGCCATGCCGATCCGGTCGAGAAACGGCAGCCCGACGACGCCGGCATCGTCCTTGCCAATCCCGGCATCGTTCATGATCACCGCACCTACCGGCCACTTTGCGGCATTGTAAGCATTGTAGCGCCCGCCGTAGGAGCCGGAGACCGCGACATGCCCGCGATGTTCCTCGCGCAGGTTCGAGCAACTCGCGACGGTGACGATCTTCACGGCTTCGGCTGACTGCGGCATGGGTCTCCTCCGGCATTGGTCATTTTCCGGCCATCGAAACCGATGGCGATATCGCTTAGCATGCCGCCATAACCCTGAAACGAATAGCGAGGAAGTGCCATGCTGATCGTCGACGCACAGGTTCATATCTGGTCCGCCGGACCGCCGACCAATGCGATGCACCGCCAGGTCAATTCCTATACGGCGGAGGAGTGCATCCGCGACATGGACGCGGCCGGGGTCAGCGCCTGCCTCTTGCACCCACCCGGCTGGGACCCGAATTCGGGCAAGATCTCGGAAGAGGCGGCCGCCAAATACCCGACCCGCTTTGGCATCCTCGGCAATTTCCCGCTCGACAAGCCGGAGAACCGCGGCCTCATCGACGGTTGGCTCAAGCGGTCCGGCATGCTCGGACTGCGCTACGCGTTCACCGCGCCGCACCAGGCGAACTGGATGACCGACGGGACGATGGATTGGTTGTGGCCAGCGGCCGAAAAAGCCGGCGTCCCGATCGCGCTGATGGCGTCGAACTATCTGCCGCTGGTCGGCCAGATCGCCGAGAAGCATCCCGGCCTCAAACTCCTCATCGACCATTACGCGCGGGTGCGCGGCGGCTCGGACGACGCGGCGCACGCCAACCAGCCGCAACTGCTCGCGCTCGCCAAGTACAAGAACGTCGCGGTCAAGTGCACCGGCGCGCCGGGCAATTCGAGCGCGGCCTACCCGTACCGGAACATCCACAAATACACCCAGCAGATCGTCGAGGCCTTCGGCCCCGAGCGCAGCTTCTGGGGCACCGACATCACCCGCATGCCGTGCTCGTGGAAAGAATGCGTGACCATGTTCACCGAGGAGATGCCGTGGCTCAAAGGCCGCGACCTCGAAATGGTCATGGGCCGCGCGGTCTGCGAATTCCTCGGGTGGAAGCTATAGGCGCGTTAGCCGGACAGGACGGTGCTTGGCGGTCTCGGGATTCCCATATAAGTTGAGAAAGAGGCTGCGGCGCTAAACTTCATCGACGACGACGCCGCATCTTGCGGGAGGCGTCTCATGGAGATTGTCGGCGGCTTTTTCATCTTCCTGCTGGTTGTGGCGGTAATCACCCTGGCCGCGATTTTTCGTGGTGTTCGTACCGTTCCGCAGGGCTTCGAATGGACCGTCGAACGATTTGGCCGTTACCGGGTAACCCTCTCGCCTGGTCTGCGACTCATTAACCCGTTCATCGATCGGATCGGTAGGAGAATAAACGTTCAGGAAACCGTTTTGGAAATTCCTGCGCAAAACGTCATTACTAGAGACAATGCCGCTGTCGTTGTTGATGGGATTGTCTTTTATCAAGTAGTCGACTCGAGCCGTGCCGCCTATGAGGTCCAGAATCTGCAAAGCGCCGTCATCAATTTGACGATGACGAATATAAGAACCGTTCTTGGGTCATTAGACCTTGATGAATCATTGTCAAAGCGCGATGATATAAATGATCGTCTTTTGCGAGTTTTGGACGCCGCAACAGAAGCTTGGGGTACGAAGATTACGCGGGTCGAGTTGAAAGACGTTCGGCCACCTGAAGACGTCCAGCTATCAATGGCCAAACAGCTCACCGCTGATCGCGAACGGCGCGCAGCGGTGCTCCGGGCGGAAGGGATCAAGCAGGCCGCTATTCTCGAAGCC
>DATHCK010000238.1:0-7559 GCA_035319545.1 Allostellaceae bacterium
AGCACCGCCGCGCCGGCGATGATCGGCGTCGCGATCAGAAACGAGAAATGCGCCGCCTCCGCGTGCTGCAGCCCGGCGACGAGCCCGCCGACCATCGCCGCGCCCGAGCGCGAGATGCCGGGGATGAACGCAAGGCACTGCCAGAAGCCGATCGCGAGCGCGCCCTTCCAGTCAAGGGCGCGCGCCGGCGGCCGCTGGCCCGGACCCGGCCGGGCGCGGACGCGCAGGTAGTCGCCCAACAGCAGCAAAAACCCGTTGGCGATGAGAAACGCCGCGGCGATCAGCGGCGAGGCGAACAGCCCGCGCACCAGCTTTTCGAAGAGAAAGCCGATCACCACCGCCGGCAAGGTGGCGATGACGATCAGCCACAGCGCGTGCCGTGCATCAGCCGGATTGGCGCTGCCTGCGCCGATCACGCCGAGCCCGATCTGCAGCCATTCGCGCCAGAAATAGATCAGCAGCGCCACCGCGGTGCCGACATGCAGCACCACGACAAACGGCAAAAACTCTGGCGCGTGCTGATCGATCGGCCAGCCGAGCAGCGCCGGCACGATCACCGCATGGCCGAGGCTCGATATTGGAAAGAGCTCGGTGACCCCTTGCAGGATCGCCAGAGCAAAGGCGTAGATCACACTCATCGACGGTTCCGGTTCTCGGTCATGACGTCATTTGGCCGGGGTGAACCCCTTCCTCTCCATGCATGACGAGAGGACGGCCTGGGTGCGGTCGCGGCTGGTTTGCCGCGCCTCGCGCAGCGCGGCGCCGGCAAAATCCGAATGCTGAATGTCGCTGCCGCGGCTCGCGGCGATGTCCTGGTCGATGGCGTTGTCGGTGCCGGTCGCGCTGTCGGCGGCGGCGAGGCATTCGTCGTAAGCGCTTTGAACGCTCGCCGCATCGACGCCCGGGCGGGTCCACGCGCTGGCGCTCGCCGCGCTCGCGGGCTCCGGCTTCGGCCAGCCCGGCATGCTCATCGAGCCGCACCCGGCGAGCAGCACGCCCAAGACAGCAACCCCTGCCCTACGCATTGCGCTTCTCTGGGAGCGCCGCGCGGCGCGTATCGAGCACCGCGAGCAGCGCACGCTTCTCGGCCGGGGTCGCCTCGTACCACGCAGCAATTTCCTCGACCGTGCGCAGGCAGCCGCGGCACTGCCGCGTGCGCGGGTCCATGATGCAGATGCCGAGACAGGGCGACGGCGGCAAAACTTCGCTCATCAAGAGCCACGCAGCAGCAGGTCGGACAAGGTCGTGCGCAGCAATTTGGCGCGCTCCGCCGGGATCGCAAAGCGCCATGGCGCGAGGCGCGCGGAGAGTGCCTGCGCCGCGGCCTCGCCGTTGCCGTAGCCGGTCACGTCGATCGCCAGCCAATCCCCCTTGTCCGGCGGCGTGAGGCGCAGCCCGACGACAAGCCCGTCAAAGGTGGTGAACGCCGCCGTCGCGGCGCCGGCCTCCGGGATCGGCTGTTCGATCGCCGGCTTGACGTCGGCGAGGTTGAGCGCCTCGAGCGCGCCGGCCGGCGCGGCGAGCGCCTCGTCGGGTTTCGGCTTCGCATCGGCCGGCAGACCGTCGATCGCGAATGGCAGATCGGCCGAGCCGCGCGCGATGGTGACGGCGTTGCCATCGGGCGCGGTCAGCACCACCGACGCAACCCGCCCCGGCGCGATATCGAGGATGCGGCGGTCGACCCAGGAGAGTGCGTCGCCGCCAAGCTCGAACGAGCCGCGCGCCAGCCAGGCCTGCTCGCTGTCGGGCTTGCGGACATAGACGCCCTCTTCGCCGCTCGCGAGATCGCTTGGCCGGCGGCGGCCGATGATGATCTGCCCGGCCAACCCGCCATTGCGATCGCCGATGGTGACGAGCGTCGAGCCGCCCTTGGCCGGATCATCGAGATCGAGCCGCGACAACAACTCCGGCCGGTCGGTCTTGGGCTCGACCAGCTCCAGCTCGGCGAGCTGCAGCAGGAGCTTGCGCACGCGCTCCTGATCGGCCGGGTAACCGCTTTTTTCGACAACGATCCAGCGTCCATCGCTCTGTTTGAGGTTGACCGTGGCGTCGCCGCGCCGCAGCCGCAGGAAATCGAGCGCGGCGAGCTTGGCGGCAAGACCAGGCAGCGCGCGTTCGCTCGGCGGCGGCGCGCTCGCCTCGCGGTCGCCGCGACCGACGACGATCGCGGCCAGCACCGCCAGCGCCGCAGCGGCGGCGAAAAGCGCGTAAAGACCACGCCGCCGCATCGGCCTGGAATCAGGCGCGGCGCGCGCGCCGCTGGACGCGCAACGCCGCCATGACGATCGCCGCGACGACAACGATGATCGGCACCAGCGCGATGTCGAAGAATTCGAGAATGACCTTGAGACGTTCGATATTCTCGCGCAGCGCGGCCTGCACCCCGCGCAGCTGCCGCCTTGTGTCGAGCATCTCGCCGCGGAACTGGTCGATCTCCTTGGTCTGATCGGCGGACAGCGCGGCAGGGTTAGATCCGCCCTCGCCCTGGGTCATCTCGTGCAACTTGGCCTGAGCCTGCTTGAGCTTGTCCTCGAGGCCGCGCTGCTCGGCGGCGTAACGGTCGTCGGCCTCGCGCTGGATCTGCTCGACGACCTCGAACGGCCGCGCCGCCGTGCCGCGGCTGCGCAGGCCGATCAGGTCCTCGCCGCCCGCCAGCACCTCGATCGCGTTGGCGAGGAAATCGGCGTTGTTGGCGATCGGCTGGACGACGCGCCGGCCGTAGAAATTCCCGCTTTGCGCCCAGAACCGGTCGTCGAGCATGTCGGTGTCGGCGACGACGATGACATTGATCGGCTTCGCCGATTGCTTGAGCGGCTCGGGAGTGAGCGCGGCGGGCGCGGTCTGCGAGCCAGGGACCGGAGGCGGCGAGCCGGGCACGGCAGGCGGTGGCGCGGGCGGCCCGTCGGGAAAGGCGGTCGCGGCATCGCCGGTGACGCGCGCGGCGAGCACGAATTGGCGTTGCTCGGGCCGGAAACGAGAGAGCAGGCCGGCGACGTCGGGCAGGCCCTTGACCTGGTCGACCGGGATTTTCTCGGCATCGGTCGAGGTCTCGATCAGCGGCTCGAAATGCGTCGTCGCGCCGTTTTCCGGTTCGAGGATGCCGGCGGAGGCCATGGTGATATGGGTAAGGTCGGCGGTGATCGGGTCGTCGCGGTTGAGGTTGGCGGCCGGCAGGTCGAGCCAGCCGACATAATCCATCGCCTGCGGCTCGCGCCCCTCCACCGGCACCGCGACACGGCGCGCGTCGCGCCGGTCGCCGGCCACCACCCCCGGCAGCATGGTCAGCCCCCAGGCCTTGAAGAGCTTGTCGAGATCGCTTGACGCAGGCGCGGCGGACGGATCGCCGTGGCCGGGCATCGCGGCGGCGATCTCGGAATAAGGGTCGACAAAGACGATCGCCTTGCCGCCGTTCAACACGAACTGATCGATGGCGAATTGCGTCGTGTCGCTCAGCTGCGCCGGCTGGACGAGCATCAGCACGTCGACATTCTTCGGGATCGCCGCGATGTCGGGCGACAGGTTCTCGACATCGTCGACCTGCTTCAACTGACCGATGATCGCCAGCGGCTCCGGCGGCTTGCCCTGCAGCGCCGCCATTGGGTCGACGACCAGCGGCAGCGTGCTCATCAGCCCGACCACGGTGCGCTTCGGAAAGGCGAGCGCGTGCACCAACCGCGTCAGATCATATTCGAGAAAGCGCTCGCGCTCGGAATTGAAGAACGGGATGACCTGCTGATCGTCGGTCGAGTTGGTGCCGGCGAGGCCGAAATAGACCGCCTCCCCTTGGTCGCTCAGCGGCACCGCCTGCAGCCCATAGGCGACGGCGCGATCCTCGGCGTCGGAAAACGGCTGCGGATCGTAGACTTCGAGCCGCAGCTTGCCGCCGGACGCGGCGACGTACTGGTCGATGAGCTCGCGCACCCGCTGCGCGTAGACGCCATAGGCGGGCGCGCTGTCGCCAAGCCGGCTCGAATAATAAAGGCGCAGCGTGATCGGCTCCTGGATACCGGCGAGGGTCTGCCGCGTGCCCTTGGCGAGCGTGTAGAGATGCTCGGCGGTGAGATCGAGGCGCACCGCGCCGTAGCGCCCGACGACGATGTTGCTCGCGATGAGCGCCACAACGATCGCACCGAGCGCCAAGAGCGAGCGGCCGCGCCGCAAGGCGAAGCCGCGCATCACGCGGCCTTCGTAAGATCGACGATCACCGCGTTGGCGGCGAGGAACGCGACCATGATCGAGATAAAATAAAAGAGGTCACGCAGATCGAGCACGCCGCGGGTGATCGCGGTGAAATGGCCGAAAAGGCTCGCCGCGGCGACGGCATGGATCAGCGCCTCGGGCGCCCAGCCCTCGAAGATGCCGGTCACGGTCTGCGTTCCGGCGGCGATCAGCACAAATACCAGCGAGGCGGTGACAACAAAGGCAATGACCTGGTTCTTGGTCGCGGCGGACACCGCCGCGCCGATCGCCAGGATCGCCCCCGCCATCAGCCAGCTGCCGATATAGCTCGCCAGGATCACGCCATTATCGGGCTTGCCCAGAAACAGCACAGTCAGCCAGAACGGGAAGGTCAGCGCCAACGCGATGCCGATGAATATCCACGCCGCGAGAAACTTGCCGACCACCGCCTCGCCGAGCCGGATCGGCAGGGTCAGGAACAATTCGATCGTGCCGGTTTTGCGTTCCTCGGCCCAAAGCCGCATCGCCACCGCCGGGACCATGACCAGGTAGAGCCACGGGTGGAAGGTAAAGAAGGGCTGCAAATCGGCCTGGCCGCGCTCGAAGAAATTGCCGACGAAAAAGGTCAATACGCCGGCGAGCACGAGGAAGATGACGATGAACACATAGGCGAGCGGTGTCGCGAAATAGCCACCCAGCTCTCGGCGGCAGATGGTTAATGTATTTCGGATCAATGGATTGATGCCCGAATGCTAATTCGCAAGCTCAATAACCTGGTGCTCGCCCGGCGGCTCGGTGATGGCGCGGAAGACGTCGTCGAGCCGGCCGCGCTCGACCGAAAAGCCGCCGATATGCCAGTGGCGGCCCTCGGCCAGCTCGGCGATGCCGGCGGTGATCGGCTGATGGTCGCGCGGCATGACGACCAGCGCGCGGCCGTCATTCACGGTCTCGATGGCGGCGATATCCGGCAGAGCGGCGAGATCAGCGCGGATGCGCTGCTCATTGGCCGGGTCGATCTCGAGCCGCACCGCGTTGTGAAAGCGCGAGCGCGCCGCGAGCTCGCCGGGCGTCCCGTCGGCCAGGATGCGGCCGCGGGCGATGATGATCGCCCGGCTGCACACCGCCTCGACCTCCTCCAAGAGATGCGTCGAGATGATGATCGCCTTTTCCGCCTGCATACCCGCGAGGATGCCGCGCATCTCGTATTTCTGGTTGGGGTCGAGCCCATCGGTCGGCTCGTCGAGGATAATGACCGGCGGGTCGTGGATCAGCGCCTGCGCCACCCCGACGCGGCGGCGAAACCCCTTCGACAGCGTGTCGATGCGCTGCTCGTAGACCTCATTCAGGTGCACCAGCTCGACGATATGGTCGATGCGCGCCACCGCGTCCTGACCGCGCAGCCCGCGGATACGCGCCACGAAGCGCAGGAAATCGGCGACGGTCATATCGGGATAGGCGGGCGCACCCTCGGGCAGGTAGCCGAAGCTGCGCTTGGCGGCGAGCGGCGCGTCGGCGATGTCGTGGCCGCAGATCACCGCCGTGCCGCGATCGGGCGCGAGAAAACCGGTGATCATCTTCATCGTCGTCGACTTGCCGGCGCCGTTGGGGCCGAGAAACCCGAGCACCTCACCTCGCGCAACCGTGAACGAGACGTCGTCGACCGCCACCAAAGGGCCGAAATTCTTGTGGAGATTACGGATTTCGAGCATTCCCACCACAGCGCGGCCTTGAGGGCCCGTCTCGCAGCATCGTTGGCGCCATGATAGCAAGCGCGTGCCCGATCCGATACCGAGGCCGGCAGCGGCGATGATCCGCCGCATCCGGCTCGCCTCGGGGCTGGTGATGCTCGCCTATGTGGCGATGCACCTGCTCAACCACGCGCTGGGCCTCGTGTCGATCCCGGCGATGGGCTGGGCGTTGAGCCGCATCGTCTTCCCGATCTGGTCGTTCCCGCCGATGCAGGCAGCGCTCTACGGCGCGTTCCTCGCGCATTACACGCTGGCGCTATGGGCGTTGTGGCAGCGTCAGACGCTGCTGCGGCTGCGCGGCAGCGAATATCTGCAGCTGATCCTCGGTTTCCTGATCCCGATCCTCGCCGCCCAGCATGTCGTCGGCACGCGGGTATCGGACAGCTTCTTCGGCACGCAAGACCTCTATTACCGCTGGGTGCTCTTTGTCTATTTCGTACGCTCGCCGCTTTATGGGTATCTGCAGCTGGCGACGCTCGTCGTCGCCTGGGCACATGCGATGCTGGGGCTGCATTATTGGCTGCGCATCCGGCCGTGGTACGCGCGCTGGCGCGAGTGTGCGCTGACCGTCGCGGTGCTCGTGCCGGTGCTGTCGCTGCTCGGCACCGTCGAGGCCGGCCGGCAGATCATTGCGATGAATGCCGACCCCGCCTGGCAGAACCTCGCCTTCGCCCCGATGCGTCTGGCGACGCCGGAGGTCGCCGCCTCGCTCGAGCTGATCAGCCGCTTGCTGATGTGGTTCTTCGGCCTCGCCGTCGCCGCCGTGCTCCTCGCGCGCATGGTGCGCCGCGTCTGGCGGCGGCGTCACGGCGTCATCCGCGTCGGCTATCCGAACGGCCGCTTTATCGACGTTGTGCGCGGCACCAGCGTGCTCGAGGCAAGTCGCCTCGCGCGCATTCCGCACGCCTCGATCTGCGGTGGGCGAGGGCGCTGCTCGACCTGCCGGGTACGGGTGCGCGCGGCCTATCCCGGCCTGCCGCCGCCGAGCGATGATGAGCGACGCGTGCTGAACCGCATCGGCGCGACCCACAATGTGCGCCTCGCCTGCCAGCTGCGGCCGCAGGTCGAGGTGCAGGTGACGCCGCTGCTGCCGCCGCTGGCGCAGGCGCATGACGGGCTGACGCGGGTCGATGTCGCGCAAGGCCGCGAGCGTGAGATCGCCATCATGTTCGCCGACATCCGCGGCTTTACCGCGCTCTCCGAGGGCCGGCTGCCCTATGACGTGGTGTTCATCCTCAACCGCTATTTCGCGGCGATGGGCCGCGCGGTCGAAACCGCGGGCGGCCGGGTCGACAAATTCGTCGGCGACGGGGTGATGGCGCTGTTCGGCCTCGAGGACGACATCCAGGCGGGCTGTCGCGCGGCGCTGGCCGCGGCGCGGGCGATGTCGGAGCGGCTCATTGAGCTCAACGACGCGCTCAGCGCGGAGCTGGCCGAGCCGCTGCGCATCGGCATCGGGCTTCATGCCGGGCCGGCGATCGTCGGCGAGATCGGCTATGGCAGCGCCGCGGCGCTCACCGCGATCGGCGACCCGGTCAACACCGCGAGCCGGCTCGAGGGCCTCGCCAAGGAATACGCCGCTGAGCTCGTCGTCTCGAGCGAGGTCATCGCGCACGCCGGGTTCGCGATTCC
>DATHCK010000239.1:0-2517 GCA_035319545.1 Allostellaceae bacterium
GAGATGGCGACCCCGATGTGCACGGCTTTCGACGGTTCGAATTTGCCATCGCGATAAAACCCGTTGAAGGCGGGAAAGCGACGCGCGGCGAGCGCGACCGCCTTGATGGCGAGCGCTCCCATCAATACGCGGCTATCGGGCGGCAACGTCGCGTTCTTCTGCGCTAGCCATTGCTCGCATGCCGTGACATCGACCTGATGCTCGAGATAGTAATGCGGGATTTCGCGCTTCGACCGCGCCATCGCGGCCGCGATGGCTGCTCGCATGGCGTCGAGATCAAGCGACGGCGCTCGCCTGGTTTCCGGCGGTGGAGCGGCGGGTGGCGCACTTGGACGGCGCTCGACATCAGCATAAGTGATCGCCCCGCCGGGACCGGTGCCCGTGACCGTTGAAAGATCAATGCCGCGTTGTTCGGCGAGCCGCCGCGCGGCTGGTGACGCGCGCGCGCCAGCCACGACAGCGCTCGGTGCGATCGGCGCAGCCGCTGGCGGCGCGACGGGCGGCCTCATCATAGGTGGGACTGGTGGCGGGACGGCGGGCGCCACCGGTGGCGGAGCGGCGGGCCTTGCTGGTGGCGGCGGGGCGGCTGCCGCGGCGGCTGGCTTGGCTTCGCCTTCGGTTCGAATGCGGGCGAGCGGAGTGCCGACCGGGACCTTGCTGTGGAGATCGACAAGAATCTGTTCGATCTGGCCGGCCTGGTACGTTTCGATCTCGATTGCGCCCTTCTGCGTCTCGACCACCGCGACGATGTCGCCGCGCTTGACCCAATCGCCGGGCTTGACCAGCCACTCCACCAGCGTGCCGGCCTCCATATCGGCGCCCAGCGAGGGCATGCGGAAATCGACCACGGGCGTCCCCTTATGATCGCCCCAACGCAGCCTTTGCGGCCGCGACGATCTTAGGCGTTTGCGGGATCGCGGCTTTTTCCAGATGGCTCGGATAGGGAATCGGCACCTCTTCGCTGCAGACCCGACCGATCGGCGCATCGAGTGCCCAGAACGCTTGCTCGACAATGCGCATGCCGACCTCCGCTGACAGACTGCCGCTGCGCCAGCCTTCATCAACGATGACCGCGTGCCGGGTTTTGGCGACCGAGGTCATGATGGTCGCATCATCGAGCGGCCGCAAGCTGCGCAGATCGACCACCTCCGCCTCGATGTTCTCGGCCGCAAGCGCCGTCGCGGCGTCGATGGTTTTCCAGAGCGAACCGCCATAAGTAATCAGCGAAATATCGCGGCCGGGGCGGCGGACGGCCGCTTTGTCGATATCGACGGGACCGGCATTGGCGGCGAGTTTGCCGGTCATGTTGTAAAGCATGACGTTTTCGAAAATCAGCACCGGATCGGGGTCCTGCAGCGCGGTCCAGAGCATGCCGCGCGCATCCTCGATCGTCGCCGGCGCCACGACCTTGATGCCGGGGATATGGGCGTACCAGCCTTCGAGGCTATGCGAATGCTGCGCGGCAACCTGGCGTCCGGCGCCGGTCGCCATGCGGATGACGAGCGGGACGCCGAACTGGTTGCCCGACATGTGACGCACTGTCGCCGCGGTGTTGAGGATCTGATCGAGCGCGAGCAGACTGAAATTCACCGTCATCAGTTCAACGATCGGGCGCATGCCGGCCATCGCTGCGCCGATGCCGGCGCCGGTAAATCCCGACTCGGAGAGCGGCGTATCGCGAATTCGCTCCGGGCCGAGCTCGGCGAGCAGTCCCTTGGTCACGGCATAGGAGCCGCCGTAGCGGCCGATGTCCTCGCCCATCAGAAAAACGCGTTCGTCGCGCTTGATCGCGTCGCGAATCGCCTCGCGCACGGCCTCGCGGTAAGTGGTCTCAATTGTTTGAACCGCCTCTTGCTGTATCGCTCCTTGCTGCATGGCGTCTCACCCACCGGCCGGCACGGCGCTTTCCGCATAAGTAAAGCGGGTGAGCTCTTCCACCGGCTCCCAAGTCCCTGCTTCAGCGAACGCGACCGCGTCGGCGATCTCAGCATCGACGTCCGCTTCCATGCGGGGCACGTCCTCGGGATGAATTATGTGGTTGGCTTCGAGCCACCCCTGAAAGCGTACGATCGGCTCCTTGTGACGCCAGACGTCGACCTCGGCTCTGTCGCGATAAAGCTGGGCGTCGTACATCGAATGCGCGCGCAAACGGTAGGTCCGGCATTCCAAGAAATAGGGCTTGCGAGTTTCCCGCACCGCGTGAATCGCCCGCCGGGCAGCCGCCTCGACCGCAATCACATCCATGCCGTCGACAGCTTCGGCGATAATCCGGTAGCACGCCGCCTTTTTCTGAATGTCGGTTTCCGACTCCGAAAAGGCCAATGCCGTTCCCATGGCATACCGATTGTTTTCGCACACGAACAGCACCGGCAATTCCCAGAGCGCCGCGAGATTCATGGCCTCGTGAAATTCGCCCTCGGCCACTGCGCCATCGCCGAAAAAACACGCGGTGACGACATCGCTTCCCCGCATGTGCTCGGCCAACGCAAACCCGATCGAGAGCGGCAAGCCACCAGC
>DATHCK010000240.1:0-14180 GCA_035319545.1 Allostellaceae bacterium
GGTTTGGCCGCATTACTATTCGGGCACGATGGGGCTGGTGCAGCGCGACGGGCTACAACGTTTGCGCCATGCGATGCGCTATTCGCGGCAGCACTCGACGATCTGCAATGCGCTGACCGATGCCGGCTGGCTCGTCGGCCACGGGCAAAAGCGCGGCGTCGACGGGCGCGAGATGGCGCAATCCGACCTGATCGTCGTGTGGGGCGGCAACCCGGTCGCGACACAGGTCAACGTGATGAACCACATCGCCAAGGCGCGGAAGGAGCGCGGCGCGAAACTCGTCGTCGTCGACCCGTACCGCACCGGCACCGCCGAGATCGCGGATTTACATTTAGCACCTCTCCCTGGCACGGACGGCGCGCTCGCCTGTGCGGTGATGCACGTGCTGTTCAAGCAGGGCTACGCCGACCGCGCCTATCTCGCGCGCTACAGCGACGATCCGGCCGGGCTTGAAGCGCACCTCGAAAACCGCGGGCCGGCCTGGGCGTCGGCCATCACTGGATTGAGCGAAGACGAGATCGTCGCCTTCGCGCGGCTCTACGGCCGCACCAAGCGTGCCTATATCCGGCTCGGCTACGGCTTTTCGCGATCGCGCAACGGCGCGGCCAACCTGTTCGCGGTGACCTGCCTGCCGATCGTCACAGGCGCCTGGCAATACGAGGGAGGCGGCGCGCTGCAATCGAACCACGGACTTATCCGCGTCGACCGGCGGCTTATCGAAGGCCTCGACGTCGTCGATCACTCGACCCGCATCCTCGATCAGTGCCGCATCGGCGCGATCCTTACGGGCGAGACGGACGATCTGCGCGGTGGCCCGCCGGTCGACGCGCTCCTCATCCAGAACACCAACCCGATGGTCGTCTCGCCGGATTCAGGGCTCGTGCATCAGGGCTTCGCGCGCGACGATCTCTTTGTCTGCGTGCACGAGCAGTTCATGACCGAGACTGCGGCGATGGCCGACATCGTGCTGCCGGCGACGACGTTTCTCGAACATGACGATATCTACACCGCCGGTGCGCACACCTTCCTGCAGCTGCACCGGCCGGTCGTGCCGCCCTACGGGGAATGCCGCTCGAACCACGAGGTACATTGCGCGCTGGCTGAGCGGCTCGGCGCCACGCATCGCGGCTTCAAGATGACGGCTTACGAGATCATCGCCGAGACGCTGCGGACGAGCCGCCTGCCAGGCCCCGAAGAATTTGTCGAAGGCACCTGGCTCGATTGCGCGCAGCCCTTCGAGACCGCGCATTTCCTCGATGGGTTCGGCCATCTCGACAAGAAATTCCATTTCCGGGCCAATTGGGCGTCGATGAAGGGACCGATGGGCGGGTTTGGCGTCGAGACGCTGCCCGTGTTTCCCGACCATGTCGCCAATATCGACGATGGTGACCCGGCGCGACCGTTTCGCATGGTGCCGGCGCCGTCGCGCTCGTTTCTCAACACGAGTTTCAACAACACGCCCTCGGGCATCGCTCGCGAGGGAAGGCCATCGGCCTTGGTGCATCCCGAGACGCTCTCGGCGCTGGGAATCGCCGATGGCGAGCGCATCCGCATCGGCAATGAGAAGGGCAGCGTCGTGGTCCGCGCCAAGGCGTTCGACGGGTTGCAGAAACGAGTCGTCATCACCGAGGGCATCTGGCCCAACGCGGCATTCGAGGAAGGCATCGGCATCAACCTCCTAACAAGCGCCGATCCCGGCCCGCCGCAAGGCGGCGCGGTCTATCACGACACCTCTGTGTGGTTGCGGCCGGCCTAGGGGTGATGATGAACGAGAAAGATCGGCTTCCCGCCAAGTCTCGATCGGCCGATGTCGACGCGTTTCTGCGCGACCTCAACCGCGCGCCGGCGGTGCGCGCGGCGGGCGGGCGCGGCCGGCTGATCTTCGCGCTCGACGCCACCGCCAGCCGCGAGCCGACTTGGGACCGCGCCTGCCGCATCCAGGGCGAGATGTTTGAGGCGACAGCGGCGCTCGGCGGGCTCGACGTGCGGCTCGTGTTTTATCGCGGGTTCGCCGAATGCAAAGCGAGCCGCTGGATGCAAAGTGCCGCCGAATTGCACAAGGCGATGAGCTCAGTATCGTGCATCGGCGGCGAGACACAAATCGAGCGGGTGCTGGAGCATGCGATCGGCGAGACTAAGAAGCAGCGCGTGCATGCGCTGGTCTTCGTCGGCGACGCGATGGAGGAGGACGTCGACCGGCTGTGCAAGCTCGCCGGCGAGCTTGGGCTGCTCGGCACGCCGGTTTTCATCTTTCACGAGGGCGCGGATGCCACCGCCGGGACGGCGTTCCGCCAAATTGCCAAATTGTCCCGCGGTGCCTATCTGAGTTTTGACCTTGCCAGCGCCGACAAGCTGAAGGAATTACTTGCCGCGGTCGCGGTCTATGCCGCCGGTGGCTATCGCGCGCTCGCCGATCTCAGCGCAAAAAAAGGCGGCGACATCCGTCTGTTGACCGCGCAATTGTCCGGATAGGTCATGCCGGAGCTGGCCCTGCTCGGCGGTGTTGTTCTTCTCGGCGGCCTGCTGCTGCTGGTCTATCTCTTCGTCAACGCTAATCCCGCCAAGCTGGCGCGTGCGCTGAAATGGATCGCAATCGGCGCCGCAGTTTTGATTTTCCTCTTTCTACTGCTGTCGGAGCGGTTCGCGTTCCTGTGGACGCCGCTCATCCTGACGATCCCCTATTGGCGCCGATTCCGCTCGATCTTCGGCGGGTTTCGCGGCGCGGGCGCTGGCAGCCAGACGTCGGACGTCTCAACGCCCTATCTGCGCATGAGCCTCGACCACGACACCGGCACGATGAGGGGGACGGTACTTGCCGGCCGCTATGCTGGCGCGCAACTTGAAGAGATGGGACGCGGCGATCTCTATGACCTCTTGCGCGAGTGCCGCACCACCGATGAAGAAGGCGCGCGGCTGCTTGAGGCCTATCTCGACCGCATCTTTGCGGGTTGGCGGGACGAATTTGCCGGCGGCGGGACGCCAGGCGGCTCGGCCCCTCACCCCAATAGCGGAGAAATAACCGTGGCGGAGGCCTACGAAATTCTCGGCCTCGCCCCGGGTGCAGACGAGGCGCAGATTAAGGCTGCGCACCATCGGTTGATGATGCAGCTTCACCCCGACCACGGTGGCACCGACTATTTGGCGACCAAGATCAATCGCGCCCGCGACGTTTTGCTGAAGCACTGACCGCGCCTAGCGCCCCTCGATCAGCCCAAGCCCACGCAGGTAGATCAGCACCGCCGCCTCAAGCAGATCCTCCGGCGTCATCGGCAGGCTGCGCCGCCCCGCGTCGCCGCGCGCGAAGAGCGAGGCGACGCCATGCGACAGCGCCCAGATGTGGAGGCTCATCATCAGCGCTGGCGGACGCTTCCCGGTCGGCGCGTGCGCGGACAGCGCCTCCGAGGCACGGCGTAGCACCGCGAAAGCCCGCTCCGAAGCCTGGCGCAGCGTGGCGTCGCTGTCGAGCGCCACCCCGGCCTCGAACATCGCCGAGTAAAAGGCCGGCTCGCTCCGGGCGAAATTGAGATAGGCGCGGCCGACATTCTCGAACGCCTTTAGGGGCTCCGGCCGGCCGTTATCCCAGGCGCGTTCCAACTGCAATTCGAACAGCTCGAAGCCGCGCCGCGCGACATCGGCCATCAACGCATCGCGATCGCGATAATGGCGATAGGGCGCGGCCGAGCTCACCCCAGCCGAGCGCGCCGCATCGGCGAAGGTAAAGCCCGCCGGTCCCTTCTGTGCGATCAGGTTGCGCGCCGCTTCGATCAGCGCTTCTCGCAGATTGCCGTGATGGTAGCCGCGCCGCGCGCTGGGGTCTTGTCTCGTCCAGGCCATGTGAGTCGATCTTACATGAAGCCGCCCGAAACGACCGAGCGCAAAGCACGCACATCTCGCGGGCCGCCCCGCGCCGGGTTATGCTGCGCCCGGTTGAGAGCGGAGCGCATTTCGATGACATATGCGGGCGTCTTGGCGATCGGGATCATGCTTGCGGGATGCGTGCCGCCGCCTGGCCCGCTCGTGGCTCGCCCCGTCGCGCTTGATCCGGCGACGCTCCAGCAGTGCGCCCTGATCGGGCAGGAGATCGCCGAGCAACAGCGAAACGCGGCCTTTGGCAGCGTGGACGCGACGCCGCTGGTCCAGGCCGCGGTGCAGATCAACGCCTACAACGTCATTACCGGACTGCAGACCCGCGCGGCGCTCATCGGCTGCCCGCTACCCGCTTGACGATCGTGTGACAACCTGCCCTTAATTGCGTCAGTCCAAGGGGTGCCCATACAGGGCTGAGATCCGCCGATTCGCGGAAACCCTTTGAACCTGATCCGGGTCGTGCCGGCGTAGGGACAGGGCACCTTAGCCAAACTTCCCCCGCTCGCAGCGTTCACGGGTCGTCATAAACGACGCGAGGAGATGTCCGATGCCCGATTCCGCCCCGCTCTCGACTGCAAAACCCACCGTGAAGGTGAGCGAGCTGCAGGTTACGACCGGCGCGTTTCCCTCCTCGCGCAAAATCTACGCGCCCGGCAAGCGCTGGGGCGATCTTCGCATCGCGATGCGCGAGATCGAGCTGGAAGCGACCGCCAAGGAACCGCCGGTCAGGGTCTACGACACCTCGGGGCCCTATTCCGACCCGTCGGTCGAGACCGACATTGCGCGCGGCCTCGCCGAGTTGCGCCGCTCGTGGATCATGGCGCGCGGCGATGTCGAGGAAATCGCCGGCCGCGACATCAAGCCAGAGGACAATGGGCTGAAGCGAGGCGAGGAATCGAACGTCCCGATCTTCGATCGCGCGCAGCGCAAGGTACTGCGCGGCAAGCCCGGCCATTCGCCGACCCAGCTAGCCTATGCGCGCAAGGGCGTCGTCACCCGGGAAATGGAATACGTCGCGATCCGCGAGAATATGGGCCGCGACGCGGCGCTGAAGCGGCTCGACGAGGGGCACTCGTTCGGCGCCGCGATCCCCGACCACGTGACGCCGGAATTCGTGCGCGACGAGATCGCCCGCGGCCGGGCGATCATCCCCAACAATATCAACCACCCGGAAACCGAGCCGATGATCATCGGCCGCAATTTTCTGGTGAAGGTCAACGCCAATATCGGCAACTCGATCGTCACCTCGTCGGTCGCCGAGGAGGTCGACAAGCTGGTCTGGGCGACGCGCTGGGGCGCCGACACGGTCATGGACCTCTCGACGGGACGCAACATCCACACGATCCGTGAATGGATCGTGCGCAACAGCCCGGTGCCGATCGGCACCGTGCCGATCTATCAGGCGCTCGAAAAGGTCGGCGGTAAGGCCGAGGAGCTGACCTGGGAACTGTTCCGCGACACGCTCATCGAGCAGGCCGAGCAAGGCGTCGACTATTTCACGATCCACGCCGGTGTGCGGCTCGCCTATATTCCGCTGACCGCCAGCAGAGTCACCGGCGTCGTCTCGCGCGGCGGTTCGATCCTCGCGAAGTGGTGCCTCGCGCATCACCAGGAGAACTTCCTCTACACGCATTTCCGTGAGATCAACGAGATCATGCGGGCCTATGACGTGTCGTACTCGCTTGGAGACGGATTGCGCCCCGGCTCCAACGCCGACGCCAACGACCGCGCCCAGTTCGCCGAGCTCGAGACGCTCGGCGAACTGACCAAGCTCGCTTGGGAAGATGACGTCCAAGTGATGATCGAGGGCCCCGGCCATGTGCCGATGCACAAGATCAAGATCAACATGGACAAGCAGCTCGAGGAATGCGGCGAGGCGCCGTTCTACACGCTTGGGCCCTTGGTGACCGACATCGCGCCCGGCTACGACCACATCACCAGCGGCATCGGCGCGGCGATGATCGGCTGGTTCGGCACAGCGCTCCTCTGCTATGTCACGCCAAAAGAGCATCTGGGGTTACCCGATCGCGACGACGTCAAGACCGGAGTCATCACCTACAAGATCGCCGCGCACGCTGCCGATCTCGCCAAGGGCCACCCGGCGGCGCGCCTGCGCGACGACGCGCTGTCGCGCGCCCGCTTCGAGTTTCGCTGGCGCGACCAGTTTAACCTTGGGCTCGACCCCGAGACGGCCGAAAAATTCCACGATCAGACCCTGCCGGCGGATGGCGCGAAATTGGCCCATTTCTGCTCGATGTGCGGGCCGAAATTCTGCTCGATGGAAATCACCCAGCAAATCCGTGACTACGCCGCCTCCGGCATGGCGGAGAAGTCGGAGGAGTTTTTGAAGCAGGGCGGCGCAATCTATACCGACGAGACCGGCCGCCCGCGCGAAGCCGCCGAGTAATTCGTCATTGCGAGCGTAGCGAAGCAATCTCCTTCCGCACTAAGCTAGACGGATGGGGATTGCTTCGTCCCCGCGGGCGAAGCCTGCGGGTCTCTCGCAATGACAACACCGTCGGACGCCGATCTCGAAGCGCGCCGTGCGGCGCGGCGCTATCCCGACCGTCCGATTGTCGGCGTTCTCGTCGTCGTACTGCGCGGCGACGAGGTCCTGATCGTGCAGCGCAAGCAGCAACCCAATGCCGGGCGCTGGGGATTTCCAGGCGGCGTTCTCGAACTCGGCGAGACGGTCGCGCAAGGGGCGATGCGCGAACTGCTCGAGGAAACCGGCATCGTCGCTGAGCCTGGCGGCTTTCTCGACATCCATGATGCGATCACCCGCGACGACGAGGGCCACGTGCAGTTCCACTACACGCTGATCGCGGTGCGCGGCGTGTGGAAATCGGGCGAGGGGGTCGCGGGCGACGACGCAGCGGACTGCACCTGGGCGAGCCGCGCCGACATCGAGGCTGGCAAATACCCGACTTTCCCGACCTTGCTGCCGCTGTTCGACCTCGCCCGCGCCGCGCAAAAGTAACGCGCGAAGCGGTGCGGCGTTGCCGGCCTTGGGGACGGCGGGGCATAAGATATTCTCTTCCGCGCGATCAACAGGGGAAAGCGGCGCATGGGTCAGCTTGCAGCGATGTTCTTGACGATCTTTGTCGCCGAGCTCGGCGATAAGACCCAGATCGCGACCCTGCTCTTCGCCGCCGAAGGCAAACACGCGCCGCTGAGCGTTTTTCTGGCTTGCGGGGGCGCCCTGGTGCTCGGCGCCGGGATATCGGTCGCGGTCGGGGCTTACGGCGGCCAATGGCTCCAACACGTGCCGCTCAAATTGCTCGCGGGCATCGGCTTTATCGTGATCGGGCTGTGGAGCCTGTTGCAGTATTACCAGGGCGATTGACGCGCCCGGTCCGAGCATTTCGTCAGCACATCTCCCGCAAGCGGCGATGCCGCTCGGCTTCCTGGCGCCAGCGGATTTGCGCTTCGATCGTCACCGCCGGGCGACGCATGCGCAGTTCGGGACGCGTGCGCCGGTACAGGGTCTGCGACGTTGCGTCCCCGGTGATCGCGGTCGGTCCGGGATGTTTGCCCGGTTCCGACCGCAGCATCAACGCCGCTGCACCAAGATCGGCCGCCACGAACAGCACCAACAAGACGCCGCTGGCGTGACCAATCGGCATGAGCAGCAATAGCAGCACTGCAACGATCAGATACAGGCTGCGCAGGCTAAGATGCCCGGGGTGCAACGAGCTATCCTCCCCCCAGCCTTGACGGCTGGTTAGCACGGAGCATAGCTAAAATGCCGGGTAAATGACTGGGCAATTCATGGTTAACGTCGTTGCCCAGTTTAACTCGGTCGTCGCCCGCGCGCTTAAAACGGGATGGTGACGGTATTGAGCAACGTCAGCCGAGGCCCATATGCCGCCTGAAATATCCCGATCCCCTCCGCTGGCCGGATCAAGTTAATCCGGTTCAGCAGATTGAGGGCGGTGATCCGGTCGGTGATCTTGCCAATGCCGGGAATGTTGAAATCGCGCTCGATACCGGCGTTGAGCTGAATCACATCCGGTAGCTTTTGGAGATCGGCAAAATCGGCGCGCAAACCGCTGCTGTAGACGCCGTCGAGATTGAAGGTCCAGGGCCCGAGCTTGTAGCTCGCGCCGGCTGACGCGCCGATCAGTGGCTGATGGTCGAGCACGATGTAGTGCCCGTCGATAAAGGCGAGCTCGTCGGCGGGAAAGTTGAATTGACCGGTGACCACGCCCTTTTGCAGGTTGCGGCCGAGGGTCGCGTTGGCGTAGGCCGAGAACTTGTCGGTCTTGTAGCTGATCGACGCCTCGCTGCCCCAGATGAAACCGTGGTCGTAATTGAACGGCGCGAAGATCGGCACCACGCCGAATTGCCCGGTATCGAGATAGTGGCGGGTGAGCTCGTAGTAATTGTCCTCCGCCAGCGTGATCTCGGGCGTCAAATGGTGGACCACCCCGGCATCGACCTCGTAATCGTCCTCGGTCAGCGGCGTCGAGACCCCGTTCGGCCCGGCGGCCGTCGTGCCCGCGAACGCCGCCGAGGCGGTCGGCGAAATCCCTTGGAAGCTCGGAATCTGCATATAGCGTGCGACACCGCCATGGAGCGTCGTGTCTGGTGTCGCCAGCCAGGACAGATTGATCGTCGGGTCGAACTGGTTGTTGTTCGTGAAGCCGGTCAGGACGTCCCAGCGCAAGCCGGTGTTGAGCTTGAGCCGATCGTCGATCTGCCACAAATCGTCGACATAAATTCCCGACACGATGTTGGTGGCATGCGCATTGTTGACGACGGTGATCGGGGTCGTGCTGATCTGGTTGCCATTGGCGTCGGCGGGAAAAACCAGTGAGGTGTCGTCGGCGATGACGCGGTATTCCCCGAGATAGAACCCCGCGCCGAGCGTGTGATTGCCGGTCTTGTAGGTCAGGTCGCCCTGCAGCGTGTTGTCCAGATCGTCATGCGAAGCAGTCGAGGCGACACCCTGGAAAATCAGCTCTCCGGCATTGTCCGGTTTGAATTCCTGCGAGATGTAATGCGCGGCATAGGCGATCTGCCAGCTCAGATCGGCGCTGGGGGTGCTCTTCAGCGTTACGATCGCCAAGTCGTCGCGGAAATTCAGATACGAGTTGATCGACGATGAGTTCATGGCGTTGTTGGCGCCGGCCAGGGTGAATTGCTGCGGCAGATTGGGAACGTTCGGCAGCTGGTTATTGCTGCCGGCGGACGACAGGATGACGCTCAGCTTGGTGATATCGGTGAGCGGATAGGAGAACGAGGCAAAACCCTGCCCCTGGTTGGTGAAATCGTGGATGGGATTGGGGCTCGGCGTCGCGGAGCTGAACGCGGTCTGGCCCTGGTCGTAGAGCATGCTGACGTAATAGCTGAGCTTGCCGTCGCACCCCGCGTCCTGGATGCTCGGCTGCAAGACGGTGCGCTGCCCGAAGGTCAGCGACGCTTGCCCGCCGGGATTGTCACAGCCATCCTTGGTCTCGATGTCGACGACCCCGCCCGTCGCATAGCTGTAGCGCGACGGTAGGATGCCGGTGATCAGGTCTAGCCGCGATACCACCGTCGCGTTGAACATGTTGAGGAACGGTGGGTTGGTGTTGATGTCGAACGGAACCATGATGCCATTGATATTGTATTGGAATTGCGGTCCCTCGGTGTTGCGGATATGGATCTGCTGGTTCTGGTCGATCGCGACTCCCGGCATCTGCGTGAGAATGTCGCTGACCGGCGTGTTCTCGCCCGCCGGCAGGTTCTGAATGTCGCCTTGCGTCGTGGTGTAGACATTGGCACCGGTCGGCGACACGCCGGCGCCGCTGTTGGGCAAACGCGAGGATTCAATGACGATCGGCGGCAGCTCGGCGCTGGGAAGCGGCGAGGTACTGCCTTGCTCGAGCTGTATGGTGCCTTGCGTTTCCTGCGCGCTTGCCGGCGTCACAACAAGCAGGAGCAGCGCAGCCGCGCTGCCGATCGACCCAAGGTTCTGGATGATTCTGATAATCATTCGCACTACACTCGGAAAATTTTTTTCGAACCTTATTCGGCCGGGCTGACAACAGAGCGGCCGGATGAGCTCGTCCGCCGCCGATCGCTTGTGCCGACCAGGCGCATCAGCCCGCCGATCATCAGCAAGGTCGCAACGTAGAAAACAAGCTGAATCCCGGCGGGCTGCGCGGTGTAGCCGATCAGCGTGTGTAGAACGCGCCCGACCAGGCTCTGGTCGCTGAGCAGCCACGACGTGTCCCACAAATTCGAGCCCAGCGGCGGCAGCAAATCGGCCTGCATCAGGAATGCCGCGCCCTGCGAGGCAAGGCCCGCCGCGAGCAGCAACACCAGCCAGCTCGTCACCCTGAACAGCAGACGCATCGGGATGGCGACAAGGCCCCAGTAAATCGCCGTTCCCGCCACGACTCCAAGCGCCAGACCGACAATCCCACCGATCGCCATCGCCACCGGCTCCCCATTTCCCCCAAGCGCGATCCCATAGAGAAACAACACGATCTCGGAGCCTTCGCGCAGCACTGCGAGCGCCACGACAAAAGCGAGCGCCCAGAGCGGTCGCGCGCCGGAGCGCACGTCGGTGCCGAGCTTCATCGCACTGGCGGCCAGCTCACGGCCGTGACTACTCATCCACACATTGTGCCAGCCGAGCATGCCCACCGCGGCGAAGAGGATGCCAGCATCAAACAGCTCTTGGCCCATCCCCTCGGCCGCTGCGGCGATCGCCTCGGCGAACAGCGCCACAAGGCAGGCCCCAAACACACCGGCCGCGATGCCGCCCGAAACCCATAGGCCCCGGCGGCTCGCGCCCCGGCTCGCCGCCATGACGATACCGATGATCAGCGCCGCTTCGAGCACTTCGCGAAAGACGATGATGGCGGTGGGAAGCATTCCAGTGGCGCCCTATTTGGCGATCAGATGGCCGCGGGTGCTATTATGAAAATCGTCGAAAAATTCATAGCTGCCAGGATCCAACGGTCCGACATAGACAATGATCGTGCTTCCCGGCTCGACGATCTTCTCGCGATGGAGGCTGTTGCTCTCGAATTCGGCGGTCACCGTCTGGTCGTTCTTGACTAGCAGCTTGAGCTTGACGCCCGCGGGCACCGGTACCTCGCTCGGGTCGAATTGATGGTCCTTGAGGGTAATCGTGACCTCAGCGTCGTCGGCAAAGGACGGCGCGACCAGCGCGACAGCGAGAAGCGAGGCGAAAACGAAGGGGCGCATTATGATCCGCTACGCAAGTGATAATCGTTCTCAACGTAAACGTAGTTACGAATCATTCGCAAGCACAGCACAATGCATAGTGTCATTGCGCTGTGCGCAGGTCTGCACGCCGCTCTCGGCAAGTCCGTCGACTGCGCTATAACGGCGTCATGCATTCGGGTTCACAAAGCGGGAGGGACAATATGCTCGACCTGAAAATCAAGGGCCGCAAGGCGATCGTCTGCGCCGCCAGCAAGGGGCTCGGCCGTGCCTGCGCGATGTCGTTGGGCCGCGCCGGGGTCGATCTCGTCATCACCGCGCGCACCAGGGAGACGCTTGAGGCGACGGCGGAGGAAATCCGCCAGGAGACCGGCGCCAAGGTGACGACGGTCGCCGGCGACATCGGCACCGAGGCCGGCCGTGCCGCGGCACTCGCTGTCTGCCCCAGCCCCGACATCCTCGTGAACAATTGCGGCGGCCCGCCACACGGTGATTTCCGCGAATGGTCGGTCGAGGACTGGCAGAAGGCGGTCAACAACAACATGCTGACGCCGATCATGCTGATGAAGGCCGTGATCGACGGCATGTGCGAACGGCGGTTCGGCCGGATCGTCAACATAACCTCGGGCTCGGTAAAATCGCCGATCCCCAATCTGGGCATGTCGAACGGCGCGCGCGCCGGGCTGACCGCATTCTCCGCCGGTCTCGCGCGCCAGGTCGCCAAGTACAATGTGACGATCAACGGCCTTCTGCCCGGGCCGTTCCTCACCGACCGGCTGCGCTCGGGTATCGAATTCGAGGCGCGAAAGCAAAACATCTCGTTTGAGGAGCAATTGGCGAGGACCGGCCAAAGGACGCCGGCCGGCCGGGTCGGCGATCCGGCCGAATTCGGTGACGCCTGCGCATTTTTGTGCGCCGCCTCGTCGGGATTCATCGTCGGTCAGAACCTGCTGCTTGACGGCGGCGCCTTCAACTCGACGATGGGGTAGGCATGAAGCGCTTCATTGTCGCGGCGCTGCTCGCGCCGCTGCTTTGGGTGGGCGCGGCGCGGGCGGCCGACCTCAACCCCGCGGCGGTCGCCTACACGCTGCCGGACAAAATCGGCTGGAAGGTCAACCCCAACGGTGCCGATCAGGCGGTTTTGTTCGGCGACCCGGCCAAGGAAGGGCTCTATATCTACCTGGTGCGCTGGCATGCCGGGCATATGAGCCATCCGCTATGTCGTGCATTACGGCAAGCAGGTGCATTACGACGGCGCCAAGGACGGCGACTGCGTGCTGGAGATCGTCGGAATGGGGCCGGCGACCGCGACCCCGGCCGAAGAGAAGTAGCGCTCAGTCGGCGGCCAGCCGCGCGTTGGCTTCCTGGAAGAGGCGCATGTTCTTGTCGAGGTCGTAGCGCCTTTCGGTGAGCGTCTCGGGATCCCATTCGCTGCGCTCGACGGCGAAGAAGTCGCCGCCGTAGACATGGATCGCCCCGGTCAATTTCTCGACCGGGTTGGTCACGGAATGGATGATGTCGCGGCCGAGCGGCTCGGCATCCCGCACACGCAGCGAGCAGGCACCGGCCGCCTCGATCCGGGTCTTTCCCGGCTCACCGGTGCGGCGCCAGAACATGTTGTCCTCGGCGCCGGTATAGACGCCGATCACCGCCCACATGCGGTGCTCGTGCGGCATGATCGTAAAGAGCGGCGGCCACACGACATTGAGGATGGTCAAATCGTCGCCGCGATAAAGCGCCTCGACATGGCCGAGCTTCGGCTCACCAAGGCCCCTCAGCACGCCCGCAGGTTCGGCGACGGCGCGCTGGACCACCTCGCGCACCAGCTTGTGGCTCGGGTCGTCGGCCACGGCGGCGCGACAATCGGAGATGAAGCGGTCAAGGTCGAACATGCGTCCTCCTTCGTCAGACGGTGGCGACCGCGTTTGCCGGCGAGCCGACAGCGCCGGGAAGGCGCAGCGGCGGCGCGGTCAGCAGGAAGCGCGAGCGGCCATTGGCGCGCAGCCAATCGGCGAGTTCCGAGAGATACCAGATCTCGCCGAGATAGACGCCGAGCTTGAACAGGCAATGCGCGTGCAGCGGCAGCGATGCGCAGACATCCTCGCCTTCGCAGGGCCTTGACGGCATCTGTTCGACCGCGCGGTTGTCGGAGATGAGCGCGACGACGCCCGATTTGGTGATCCAGTTGAGAAGCCGCTCGTCGCGCCCGTCGAGCCCGGCGCCGGGATTGGCGGCGAGGGTCGCCGCGTCCAGCCGCTTGTTCCCGTCGAGGATCACCCGGTCGTAGCCGGTGCGGAAACAGAGGAGGTCGCCTTCCTCGACCTCGACCTTGTCCTTTTCCAGGATGCGCATCAGCGCGTCATAGCCGACAAAGACCTCGCCGCGGCCGCAATGCGCTTCAAGGTCGATCATCACGCCCCGCCCCTGCACCGGATGCGCCGCGAGATTGTCGATACCGAGCGCCAGCGCGCCGACATGCTCGCCGCGCTCGATGGCCTGGCCGTCGCGGTAATCAACGGGCCCGATGATGTGCTCGCCGGCGCGATAGCCGTTGTAGAAAACGATCTCGGGCTTGCCGTCGCCGTCGGCGTCGAACAGCTGACCGACATGCGCGAGGCTGTCCCACTGCGTTGAATATTGCAGCGTCATCTCGACCACGTCGTCGCAGATCACATCGACGAATTGCGGGTTCTCGCGCGCCAGCGGGTAGGCGATATAGGGCATGCCCTCGCGCTTGTTGGCGGTGAGGCGCGGCGGGTGACGGCGCGGGTTGACCACCGTGCCGCCCGGGTAATCGAGGGGCAGCGACAGGCAGAAGGCCTTACCTTCCTTGACCTCGGCCACCCCGGCCTTGACCTTTTCGGGGGTCAGCAGGTTGAGCCGGCCGAGCTGATCGTCCGGCCCCCAATCGCCCCAGGTCGAACCGGGCGGGCGACGCTTCCAGCGCGGGTTCTCGGGCATCGCAATCTCTCCCTATCGCTGAAACCCTGGGTTTCGGGTCTTGTTCCGTGCAATCAACCGCCTGCGTCCTTCGAGACGGCCGCTGCGCGGGCTCCTCAGGATGACGAGGGTTACAGGCTTTAGCCGACCTTCACCAGCTTTTGCAGGCTGCGGAGGCCGGGCGGGATGTC
>DATHCK010000241.1:0-10573 GCA_035319545.1 Allostellaceae bacterium
CCCGATACCGGACTGGGAGTTCTACATCGTCTACAGCTTGTTCCGTTTGGCCGCGATCATGCAGGGCATCGCCAAGCGAGCGGTCGAGGGGACGGCCGCGAGCGATGAGGCTTTCGAACTCGGCCGGCTGGTCGGCAATAAGCCGCGACATATTCCTCTTCTATCGGAATCCCAAGCTCAGCGAAGTCGATGCCGGCCAGACCGCGAAATAGTTCCGGGCTCACCCGCCAGCTCATGACGTGATAGGCAAAATCGGCGAGCGGATCGCCGATCGTCGACAATTCCCAATCGAGCACGCCGATGACCCGGGGCTCGGTCTTGTGAAAGACGAGATTGTCCATGCGGTAGTCGCCGTGGACGATGCCGGCCGCGCCCTCGGGCGGCAGATGCGCTGGCAGCCAGTCGATCAGCGCATCCATCGCCGGTTGCTTGTCGGTCTCCGAGGCACGGTACTGCCGGCTCCAGCGCGCGATCTGCCGGCCCATGTAGTTGCCGGGCCGGCCAAAATCCCCAAGGCCCAGCGTCGCGTAATCGACCGAATGGAGATCGGCAATGACCCGGTTCATCGACAAAAACATCTCGTGCCGCTCGTCAGGCGCGATGCCGGGCAGCCGCTGATCCCACAGGACGCGGCCGTCGAGATGCTCCATGACGTAAAACGCGCTGCCGGTGACGGCGTCGTCCTCGCACAGCGCGTAGACCTGGGGCACCGGCACCGGCGTCGCGGCGAGCGCGCGCATGACCCGGAACTCGCGATCGACCGCGTGCGCGCTCGGCAGCAGCGGGCCGGGGGGCTTGCGGCGCAGCACGTAATCGCCGGAGGGGGCGCGCAGCCGGTAGGTCGGGTTCGACTGGCCGCCGGGAAAACGCTCGGCCGCGAGCGGGCCGCGAAACCCGGCGACATGTTCCGCCATGAAGCGCTCGATCCGGTCGAGCGCGAGTTCGTCGCTACCCTTCATGCCGATATGACCCTCATGCTGCTATGATAGGCGAACCCGGCGGCAACGGGAGCGGAAGAAGTGGTCCGGCGTGCGGCATTGCTGGCTGTGGGTCTCGTCGCGGCGGCGCTCGGGTTCGCCGCAGTCGAGCCGTCGCCATTGTCGCCCGCGCCCGAGGACGCTGCGCCGGCAGATCCGCCGCGCGGCAATCTGCTGATCGCCTCGGCGCAGATCCAGGACCCGCGCTTCTACCACGCGGTCGTGCTGATCCTGCAGCACACCAAGGACGGCGCGTTCGGCATCATCGTCAACCATCCGATCGCGACCGAAAAAATCACCACGCTGCTCGCCGCCGCCGGCGACGATGACAAGACCGCCCAGGGCACGATCCCGGTCTTTTCCGGCGGCCCGGTGCAACCGGAGCTGGGTTTTGTCGTGCACAGCGCCGACTACCGCATCGCCGACACGATGGCGGTCGACGGCAAGGTGGCGATGACCGCCAGCAAACAGGCGCTCGAGGATATCGGCCATGCGAAGGGGCCGAAAAAATGCTTCTTCGCGTTTGGCTATGCCGGCTGGGGCGCCGGGCAGCTCGAAGGCGAGATCGCGCGCAACGACTGGTTCACCGCGCCCGAAGACAGCGCGCTGGTGTTCGACGACGACCGCGATACCGTGTGGGACAAAGCGCTCGCCAAGCGCGGCACCGATCTTTAGGGAGACAGAGATGAACGACTTCCGCCGCCTCATCGCCGGCAGCGAGCCGGTGTTCGCGCCGCTCGTGTTTAGCCCGATCTCGGCGATGCTGGCCGAGGCGGCCGGCTTCAAGGCGCTCTATCTGGGCGGCGGCTCGATGGGCTACATCAAATGCGGCACCGAGGCGCAACTGTCGCTCAATGAGATGGCGCAGGCGGCGGTCGACATCCGCACCGTCTGTCGGCTGCCCCTGATCCTCGATGGCGCTTGTGGCTGGGGCGATCCGATGCATGTGCAGCGCACGATCCGCATGAGCGAGGCGGCGGGGTTCTGCGCGATCGAGATCGAGGACCAGATCTTGCCAAAGCGCGCGCATCACCATATCGGCCTCGAACACATGATCGATTCCGAGCTGATGGAGGCGAAGATCAAGGCCGCGGTCGAGGCGCGCACCGACCCGGATTTTGTCATCATCGGCCGCACCAACGCGCTGCGCAGCACCGGGCTCGACGACGCGCTGCGCCGCGCCGAAGCTTACAAAAAGGCTGGTGCCGACATGCTCTACGTCACCGGCCGCAAGCCGGAGGACGTCCGCGCGCTCGGTGAGCGCCTGCCGCCGCCGCTGATGTACATGACCGGCGCCGGCGGATTGTCGGCAAGCCAGATCAAGCCGGCCGAGCTTTACGCGCTCGGCTTCCGGCTCATCGTCGATCCGACGACCCCGCTAATGGCGGCACACAAGGCGCTGCGGCAGTGCTACGCGGCGCTGGCAAAGGGCGAAATCGACCCGCTGCTCGGCCCCGAGCCGGGCAAGGAACAGACGATCGTCCACCAGACGATCAATCTCGACCACATGCTCGCGGTCGAGCGGGCGACGGTAGAGCGATAAGCACTCGACGCTCACCTTGGCCGGGCTTGACCCGGCCATCCACGTCTTCTCGTTGTGACGTTCGCAGAAGAAGGCGTAGACCCCCGGTCAAGCCGGGGGTTGGGATAAATTAGGGTGAGTTCCGGACTAAAGGTCCTTCAGCATCGTGTCGGCGTCGGACACCTCGAACTTGCCGGGCGCCTCGACGTGCAGCGCCTTGACGACGCCGTTATCGACCAGCATCGAATAGCGTTGCGAGCGTTTGCCGAGCCCGTTGCGGGTCGCGTCGAGTTCAAGCCCGACCGCGCGGGTAAAGTCGCCGCTGCCGTCGGCGAGCATCATGACCTTGCCCTCGGCCTTCTGGTCCTTGCCCCAGGCGCCCATCACAAACGCGTCATTGACCGAAACGCAGGCGATCGTGTCGACACCCTTGGCCTTGAGCTGCGCCGCTTTATCGACATAGCCGGGCAGATGGCGCTGCGAACAGGTCGGGGTGAACGCCCCAGGCACCGCGAAAAACGCCACCTTCTTGCCGCCGAACAGCTCGTCGCTGGTGACTTCCTTCGGGCCTTCGGCCGTGAGAACCCTGAGATTAACGGCGGGAACCTTGTCGCCAACCTGGATCGCCATCGATCGCTCCTTTGATTTGGGGGCCGGCGCAAGCGGTGGGCGCCGGATCAAGATTGAGGCCGAGAGCGATAGCATACGGCGAGCCGCCGCGTAAACCGCACCGCCTCGCTCGGCACGTGCGTCGCGGCAGGCCAGTACCATCTTTGCAATCGCCGCGAGCGAGCTATATGAGAGAGCAAGTGATCGGAGGAACGCCGTGAGCTTATTGACCGGTCAGCTTCTCGTCGCGATGCCGCAAATGCAGGATCCGCGTTTCGCGCGCTCGGTCGTCTATCTGTGCGCGCACAGCGAGGACGCGGGCGCCATGGGGCTTGTCGTCAACAAGACGATCGACGCGCTGACCCTCGACGAGCTTTACGCGCACCTCAAGATCGAACCCGTGACGCGGACAAACCGGCCGCGGCCGGTGCATTTCGGCGGGCCGGTCGACCCTGGTCGCGGGTTTGTGCTGCACAGCGCCGAGTATCGCGAGGAGGCGACGCTCGGCATCGGCGGCGACTTCGCGATGACCGCGACGCTCGATATCCTGCGCGCGATGGGCAAGGGCGAAGGGCCGCGCCGCTGCCTGCTGGCGCTCGGCTATGCGGGCTGGGCGCCCGGGCAGCTCGACGCCGAGATCCAGGCCAATGGCTGGCTCTCGGTCGCCGCCGATGCAGAGCTGGTGTTCGACCCGGACGACGACAGCAAATGGCAGCGCGCGCTCGCTAAGCTCGGGGTCAGCCCGGAGATGCTGTCGGGCGAGGCCGGGCACGCTTAATCAAGTGCGGCGGCACATCCGTGCCGCCTTCGGCACTGGGCTGGCACCGCAAGCTCGCGCGGAGGCGCGAGCGCACTTGATAACTACCCTCGCCAATCCTCGCGCAGGATCGCGAAAAGCAAATGGTCCTGCCATTTGCCGTCGATCAATAGGTAGCGGCGGGCATAACCCTCTTCGGTAAAGCCAGTGCGCAGCAGCAGCGCCCGGCTCGGCACATTGGTCGGCAGGCAGGCCGCCTCGACCCGATGCAGGCGCAGCCGGTCGAAGGAAAAATCGAGCACCAGCGGCAAGGCCGCCGTCATATAGCCGCGGCGCGCGAAGGGCTCGCCGACCCAGTAGCCGAGACTGGCCGTCTCGGCGACGCCGCGGCGGACATTCGACAAGCCGACGCCGCCGACCAGCGTCCCGTCCGGGCGGAAGATGAAGAAATTGTAGCCCTGGTCGCTGCGCCAATCCTCGGCGTAGCGGGCGATACGGGCGCGGAAGCTGGCGCGGGTCAGCGCGTCGGCCGGCCAGGTCGGCTCCCAGGGGCTGAGGAAATTGCGCGAGCGGGCGCGCAAATTGGCCCAGTCGTCGTAGTCGCCGCGCTCGGCCGGGCGGATGTAGACCTTGTCGCCGATCAGCCGCAACGGATCGGCGCGCGTCGCGAACAGGCGGGGAAAAGTCTTGCGCTGCGGCGCCACTGCTTGCCTTCCGCTCAAGCGCCGAGCCGCGCCTGGAGGCGCGCGAAATCGTCGAGCTTGCCGGCCGGTCCGAGCGCGACCAGCGTCGGCGGCCCGCTACGCCACGAGGCGACGACCCGGGCGATCGCCGCGTCATCGACCGCGTCGATGCGGCGGACGATGTCGTCGGGGTCGAACGGCGTGCCGTGGATCAGCATGTGCTGCGCCATCTGCTCGCAGCGCGCCGAGGTGCTTTCGAGCGACATCAACAGCCCGGCCTTCATCTGCGCCTTGGCGCGCGCCAACTCCACCTCGCTGAACCCGTCGGCGAGCTTTGCCGCCTCGTCGCACAGCACCGGCAGTAATTCGGCCGCCTCATCCTCGCCGGTGCCGGCATAGACGCCGAACAGCCCGCCGTCGCGATAGCCGTGCGCGAACGAACTGATCGCGTAGACGAGGCCGCGCTTCTCGCGCACCTCTTGGAACAGCCGCGACGACATCCCGCCGCCAAACGCGGTCGACAGCACCGCGCCGGAGTAATAATCCGGGTCGCAAAGCGGCAGCCCTGGGAAACCCAACACCAGATGCAGTTGCTCGAGGTCGCGGTCGAGCCGGTGGTCGCCGCCGACATAACGCGCCGGCTCGGTCGAGACCGCGCGCTCCGCCGGCATGCCGGAGAGTAGCGTCTCGGCCATGTCGACGATGCGGCCGTGGTCAAGATTGCCCGCCGCCGACAGCACCATGCGCGACGCGCCGTAATGACTTTCCAGGTAGGAGACGACCGATTTGCGCGACAGTTTCTTGATGATTTCCGGGCTCCCCAGCACCGGCCGGCCCATCGCCTGGTCGGGGTACGCGCGCTCCTGGAAATAATCGAAGATGATGTCGTCGGGCGTATCGTGGGCCTGGCCAATCTCCTGGAGGATCACGGTGCGCTCGCGCTCGAGTTCATCGGGCTCGAAGGTCGAGTGCTGCAATATGTCGGCGAGGATGTCGAGCGCGAGGCCGACATCCTCTTTCAGCACCTTGGCGTAATAGGCCGTGCTTTCGCGCGAGGTGTAGGCGTTGAGGTGGCCGCCCACCGCCTCGATCTCCTCGGCGATGGCGAGCGCAGTGCGCCGCTTGGTGCCCTTGAACGCCATGTGCTCGAGAAAATGCGCGACGCCGTTGACCGTAGCCGGTTCGTGCCGCGTGCCGACATCAACCCAGAGGCCGAGCGACACGGTCGCCACCGTATCGATCCGGTCGGTGACGATGCGCAGCCCGTTGGAGAGGGTGGCGACGCCGACAGAGTCAGCTCGATCCGTGGCCATCAGGCAGCCCTAGCTCTGAGCCGCGCCCGCTCGCGGATAAAGCGCGCGACCGCGGCAATGTCGTTGGGCAGCACTATGACCCGCTCGCGCTTCGCCATGATGGCGCTCAACGCTAGCGGCAAGGCCGGGCGGATGCCGGTGGCGCGCTCGACCGCGACCGCGAACTTCGCCGGATGCGCGGTCGCCAGCGCCACCATCGGCGCATCGCTATCGCTGGCTTTCGCCCGCGCCGCGGCGACCGCGACGGCGGTATGCGGGTCGATCAGCATGCCGGCTTGCTTGTAAGTGTTGGCGATCTCGGCCAGCGTACCCGCATCGTCAACCCGATGACCGGCGAAATACTTGCTAGCAGCCTGCCAGGCCTGGTCGTCCGGCGGCAGCGCGCCGACGCGGCGGAACGCGGCGATCGCCTCCTTGACCGCGGCGCCGTTGCGGCCTTTGAGCTCGAACAGCAGCCGCTCGAAATTGCTCGCCACCTGTATGTCCATGCTCGGGCTGAGGCTCGGGCTGACCGCGGCGATCGACATGTCGCCCGACGCGAGATAGCGCGCGAGGATGTCATTGGCGTTGGTCGCCAGCACCAGCCGCTCGATCGGCAGCCCCATCGCGCGCGCCAGGTGCGCGGCATAGACATTGCCGAAATTGCCGGTCGGCACCGCGAAGGATATCGGGCGCCCCGGCGCACCCAAGGCCAGCCCGGCAGCGGCGTAATAGACGATCTGCGCGGCGATGCGCGCGAAGTTGATCGAGTTCATCGCCGAGAGCGCGAGGTCGCGGCGCAGCGCCGCATCGGCGAAGAGCGCCTTTACGATGTCTTGGCAATCGTCGAACGTGCCCTCGATGGCGATCGCGTGGCAGTTGCCGGCATCGACCGTCGTCATCTGCCGGCGCTGCACCTCTGAGATGCGGCCCTGCGGGTAGAGAAAGAAAATGTCGATCGCGGTGCGGTCGCGGCAGGCTTCGAGCGCGGCCGAGCCGGTGTCGCCCGACGTGGCGCCGACGATCGTCACCCGCTCGCCGCGCCGCGCTAGCGCCGCGTCAAAGAGCTGCCCCAAAAGCTGTAGGGCCAGATCCTTGAAGGCGAAGGTCGGGCCGTGAAACAGCTCCAACAGCCAGAGCCGCTCGTCGAGCTGAACAAGCGGCGTCACCGCCGCGTGGCGGAACCCGGCATAGGCGTTCTCGGCGAGGCGGCGCAGCTCGCCCTCGGCGAAATTGTCGCCGGCGAAGAGCCCCACGATGCGCGCGGCGAGATCAGCATAAGGCAACCCCGCCAGCGGCGCGAAATCGAGCGCCGGCAGCGCCTCCGGCACGTAAAGCCCGCCATCCTTGGCGAGGCCGGCGAGCAGCACGTCCTCGAAGGAATGGGTCGCCGGCCGGGGCCCAGCGTCGCGGGTCGACAGATAGCGCATCGTGTAAGTGTAACCTATCGTCCTGATAAATCGTATCCCCGCTCCACGGTGCCGGCCCGGCTCACGGCTTTGGTTCTTGCCGCCAATCTAGGCTAGGTTGCCAATAAACCGATAGGAGATTGCCGCCATGTTCGAAGGCTTCACCACCACCGACATCGACACATCGTCCTTCGAGGGCGCGCGCATCCACCTGCGCCACGGCGGCGACGGCCCGCCCTTGCTGCTGCTGCACGGCAACCCGCTGACCCATGTGTCGTGGCACAAGATCGCACCCCGCCTCGCCAAGGATTTCCATATCGTCTGCCCCGATCTGCGCGGCTATGGCGACAGCGTCGGCCCGGACGACGCCGGCGCCAACAACATCAACTACTCATTCCGCGCGATGGCGCAGTACCAGGTCGAGGTCATGGAAAAGCTCGGCTACAAGGAGTTCTTTGTCGCCGGGCATGACCGCGGCGCACGCACCACGGCGCGCATGTGCCTCGACCATCCCGACCGGGTGAAGCGCGCGGGGCTCGTCGACATCCTGCCGAGTCATCACATCTGGACGCATACCTCAAAGGACTGGGCGCTGCGTTCCTGGCACTGGCCGTTTATGGCTCAGCCGTACGATTTCCCCGAGAAGATGATGGCCGGGGTCGATGCGCGCTGGTTCATGGAACACAAACTGTCAAAGCCGGGGATCGGCCTCGCCTTCTTTGGCGAGGCGTTCGACGAATACGTGCGCTGCTTTAACTGGAAGACGATCAAGGGCTCGTGCGCCGATTACCGCGCCTGCGTCACCTGCGACCTGGAGATGGACACCGCCGATTTCGAAGCCGGCCGCAAGATCACCGTGCCGCTGCTGGTGATCTGGGGCCAGCGCAGCCATACCGAAGGCGTCCACGGCGACGTGCTCGCGGTGTGGAAACGCAACTACGCGACCGATGCCTGGGGCGGCGCGCTGCCCTGCGGCCATTACGTGCCCGAAGAAGCGCCCGACGAGACCTACGCCAAGTTCATCGAGCATTTCAAATAGCGCGTCATTGCGAGGAGCCGCGGGCGACGACGCGACCTCCCGCCGTAGCGGCCAAGGCGGAAGGAGATGCTTCGCTGCGCTCGCAATGACAGCCGAAATTAGGTCCGGAAACCCGGGTCGAGCTTGTCGCAGAGGCGCAGCAGCGAAGGCCATTCGCGCTGACCGCCGAGCCGGGGCGCGTTATCGCCGGAACCGAGCGCGGTTTGGCTGGCCTTGGCCGCGGCCGAGGGCAGCACGAGCTTGGCGCCGGAAGCGGCGGCGGCCTGCATCTTGACCTGGGCGGCGGCGGCGCGCTCGAAGAGATAGGTGCGGTGGAACGCCTCGGCGACATTGCGGCCGGTGGCGAGCAGCCCGTGGTTGCGCAGCACCAGCACCGGCTTGTCGCCGATGCTCGCCTGCAGCCGCGAACGCTCGTCGAGGTCGAGCGAGATGCCCTCGTAATCGTGATAGCCGAGCTTGCCGGTGAACCACAGCGCCCATTGCGAGGCCGGGAGCAGCCCGTCTTCCTGGGCGCTCACCGCGATCACGTCTTCGGTGTGCGTGTGGATCACGCATTCGACATCGGGCCGGCCGAGATAGATCGCGCTGTGGATCACAAAGCCTGCGTAGTTGGGCTCGTATTCCGACGGCTCGACCTGGTTGCCCTCGACATCGATCTTGATGAGGTTCGACGCGGTGATCTCGTCGAACATCAAGCCGTGCGGGTTGATGAGGAACTGGTCGGTCTTGCCGGGCACCCGCGCCGAATTATGGGTGAGGATCAGGTCGTCCCAGCCGAAATGCATGATCAGCCGATAGCAGGCGGCGAGATCGACCCGCACCGCCCATTCCTCGGGGCTGATGTGGCGCGGCCGCGAGGCCTGAATATTGAGCGCGTCCATCTTTAGTCTCCTGTCGAGCGCTATTGCCTTATCTCACGCAATCAGGATGCCAGTCACGCCGGCGCGAAGCACGGCACCGGCGCGCCGCCCTCGCTCGGTTTGAAGACGAGCTTGACCTTCTGGCCGATCCTGATGCCGTCGAGGTCGCAATCGACGATGTTGGTCATCATCGTTGGCCCTTCGGCGAGGGTCACGTAGGCGATCGCATAGGGCACCGGCGCACCGCGGCGCATCACGCTGTAGGTGTAGATGACCCCATCGCCCGAGGCCTGCTGCCAGCTCGTATCGGCGCTGAAGCAGAACGGGCAATGCGCGCGCGGATAGAAATGCACCTCGCCGCAGGCGTTGCATTTCTTGATGAGGAGCTTGCCCTCGGCCGCCGCGTCCCAGAACGGCTGGGTTTCGAGATTGGGCTGCGGCGCGGGATATTTGCGGGTCTGCTGTTGTCCTTCCGCCATGACCCCTACTCCCTTTCCATGATGACGGTGGCGGCGCCGTGGCGGGTGCCGAGCGAGCCGCCGGTGCCGTGCGCCAGCGCGATGTCGCAATTCCTCACCTGCACCGCCGGGTGCGCCTCGCCGCGCAGCTGACGCACCGCCTCGATCACCTTGGTGAGGCCGCCGCGGTTTGACGGGTGGTTGTTGCAAAGCCCGCCGCCATCGGTGTTGAACGGCAGCTTGCCGGTGCCGGAAATCAGGTTGCCGTCCGAGACGAACCTGCCGCCCTGGCCCTTCTCGCAGAACCCCAGATCCTCGATCTGCATGACCACGGTGATCGTGAAGCTGTCGTAGATCGAAGCGTATTTGATGTCGGCGGGCTTCACCCCCGCCTCGGCAAAGGCGAGCGGCCCCGAGACCACCGCGCCCGAATAGGTCAGGTCGAGATTCTTGCCGCCGTACTGGTTTTTTGGGCCTTCGCCGCAGCCGATGACGCTGACCTTGGGCCGCTTGAGGCTCCGGGCGATTTCCGGCCGGGCGAGAATGATCGCGCCGCCGCCGTCGCTGATCACGCAGCAATCGAGGCGGTGCAGCGGGTCGGCGATCATCGGCGAGTTGACCACATCCTCGACCGTCACGACGTCGCGCAGCATCGCGCGCTCGTTGTATTGCGCGTGGTGCGAGGCGGCGACCTTGACCCAGGCGAGTTGCTCGCTGGTCGTGCCGTATTGGTGCATGTGGCGCATCGCGCACATCGCGTACATGTTCGCGGTCGCCGGGCCGAAGGGAAACTCGAAGGCCGATTCCGGCATCGGGTTCGCTGGCGCGCGCGGCGCGGTGCCGGTCTGCATGTTCTCGGCGCGCGGCCGCCCGGCGAGCGTGATGAGCGCGATGTTGCACTTGCCGGCGGCGATCGCCTCGGCCGCGTGGCCGACCTGCAACAGGTAGGACGAGCCGCCGGTATCGG
>DATHCK010000242.1:0-6938 GCA_035319545.1 Allostellaceae bacterium
GTTGCCGCAAGCTCTGCCGCCGCCTGGGCGACCGGCGCTGGAACCCCCACCGTCGCGGCGGCCGGCGGATCGGGTTGTGGCCCCTGCGGTTTCGTGTTCTTGAGGGTCAGGTTGGACTGACCGGTGAAGATGACGATCTCCCCCTTGTCGAGTATCCGAAAGCCCTGAGCGGTGATGTCGCCCTGCGGTCCGTGCCCTTCGACCGCAGCATGGCCCTCGGCCGCGTCGTTGGCGGCGTCGAGACGCGCCGCGCTGGTGACGAATGTCGAGCCGTCCTCGTGGTTTATCGTCACGTTGCCGAAGAGGTCAAGAAACTGCGTCTGTGTCTGGTAGACGCCCGTGTCGGCGGTTACGACAATCTTGGCGCCGCTCCCGCTCTGCAAGTTGGCGACGGGTTTGTCGAGCGACATGACGTCGTCGCGTTGCGGGACTTGGCGGCCGACCGCGGCGGTGAGCATGACGGGACGCCCTTCGCGGTCGGTTCCGGCGTAACGCGGGTTGATCATTCTCAGCTCGCGCGCCTCGCGCAGATCGATCGCCGCAAAACGAAGCCGGTCGAACAGCGGTGCGACGCGCGGCCAGACCACGACGAGCAGCAAGAGGGTGCCGCCGATCGCCGGCAGCGCCAGCTTGAGCAAGGCGACGCGGCGGCTGTAGCGGTTGCCCGGCAGCCGCGCCACCCAGTCGGACACCATTCCGCCGAGCTGGCCGCGCCAAGCAAAGCGGCCGGCGGCGCTGATCGCACGAGGTCCATTGCGGCCGATCATACGACTCCGGCGCGCAGACAGTCGTGCATGTGCAGGAAGCCGATCGGGCGTCCGGCCTCGTCGACGACAAACAGCGATGTGATCGAGAACCGGTTCATCACCCCGAGGGCCTCGTCGGCGAGCACGGCCGCGCCGATTGTTTTCGGCTCGGGATGCATGACCTCGGTCACCGTGCGCGACACCAGCCGATCGTCCATATGCCGGCGCAGATCACCGTCGGTGACAACGCCGACGAGCCGGCCGTCACCGTCGCGCACCCCGACGCAGCCGAAGCTTTTCGCGGTCATTACGAGGATGGCCTCGGACATCGCCGTCTCCGGCGCGACGAGCGGCACGGCGTCGCCGGTATGCATGATGTCGCGCACGCGCAACAGCTTGCGGCCGATCGAGCCGCCAGGATGGAACAGTTGGAAATCCTCGGTCGAGAAACCCTTGCGCTCGAGCAGCGCGACGGCTAGCGCGTCGCCGAGCGCCAGCATCATCGTTGTCGAGGTGGTGGGTGTCAGCCCCATCGAACAGGCTTCGGCGGCACTCGGCAGCAGCATCACGACATCGGCCGCCTCGGCCAGCGTCGAGCGGCGGTCGCCGGTGATCGCTACCAGCGGGATCTTGAAGCGCCGCGAGTAGGCGACGATGTCGCCCAATTCGGCACTGTTGCCGGAATTGGACAGCGCGATCACCACGTCGCCGGCGCCAATCATGCCGAGATCGCCGTGGCTTGCCTCGGCGGGGTGGACAAACTGCGCCGGCGACCCGGTCGAGGCGAGCGTGGCCGCGATCTTGCGGGCGATATGACCGCTCTTGCCCATGCCGGTGACGACAACCCGGCCCGACGCGCCGATGCATCGATCGATTGCCGCGCCGAACGCTCCGTCGAGCGCGTCGGCGAGCTGCCGCAGACCGTCGATCTCCGCGCGGATCACCCGGCGCCCCACCGCCAGGTCATGCGACAGCGGGGACTCTTGCCGATTGTCGCTCGCCGCAGCCGCCAGGCCTGCCAGGGCATCGTTCATTAAAGAGCCGTCCCGCGTGGTTCCAATCGCGCCCCCCAAACGGCGCTTGGCCATTCTGCGGCGCGGGCATTCGAGGCGTCCCGGCCCTGGCCGAGGTCAATGTGCGAAGATGTCTTGCTCCGCCCACCCCGCGAGGTCAAGCAGGACGCGCGTCGGGAGAAAGCCGAAAGCGGCGTGAGCGAGCTCGGTGCGCCCTTCGCGCGCTAGCATCGCATCGAGCTTGGCGCGCAGCGCGTGGAGGTGCAGCACATCGGTCGCGGCGTATTGCAATTGCTGGTCCGTCAGCGTCGGCGCGCCCCAATCGGAGCTCTGCTGCTGCTTCGAAATGTCGACGTTGAGGACATCCTTGCTCAGGTCTCTGAGCCCGTGTCTGTCGGTGAAAGTGCGCGCGAGGCGCGAGGCGATCTTTGTGCAATAGACCGGCCCCGCCATGACGCCAAGATAATGGTAGATCATCGCCAGGTCGAACCGCGCGAAATGGAAGATCTTGGTGACCGCCGGATCGGCCATCAGCGCTTTGAGTCGCGGCGCGGCGTAGCCGTCGGGCGCCAGCTGCACCAGATGCGCGTTGCCGTCGCCGGCGGAGAGCTGCACCAGGCACAGGCGGTCGCGGTGCGGGTTCAGCCCCATCGCCTCGGTATCGACCGCAACCGCGTCGCCGAAATCGAGACCCTCGGGCAGGTCGCCGCGATGCAGCTTATGGCTCATGGGTAGCGCCCCGCTGGTGCCCAGGAGAAGACTCGAACTTCCACGACATTGCTGCCACAGGTACCTGAAACCTGCGCGTCTACCAATTCCGCCACCTGGGCATTTCAACACACACGGGGAACTTGGGCCGAGATAAGCCCCACCCCCAGCGATGTCAACCGCAAGCGCGGCCCCGGTCAGTATCCCGTCGGTATTGAGCAAGCCCCGCGACGCGGCGCATGATGCCGGATCGGGAGGGGCCATGAAGATCACCAAGCTCGAAACGCTGCATTGCGCCGCCGGCTGGCGGGTCAATTCCTTTCTGAAAATCTCGACCGACGAGGGCATCACCGGCTGGTCCGAATTCATGGAAGGCTATGGCGCGCAGGGCCTCGGCACCGTGATCGAAAAGCTCGGCGCCCGGCTTGTCGGCCAGGACCCACGCCCGGTCGAGCGCCACAGCAATTTCCTCTACGCCGCGACCCGCCAGGCGGCGGGCGGACTCAACGCGCAAGCGATCGGCGCGATCGAGAACGCGCTCGTCGACATCAAGGCAAAGTCGCTGGGCGTGCCGGTCTATGAGCTGCTCGGCGGCCCGTTCCGCGACCGGATGCAGGTCTACTGGTCGCATTGCGGCACCTATCGCGCGCGCTACGCCGACCGCATCAAGGAATGGGCCGGGGTCGCGCCGGTGCGCACCTTGGACGACATCGTCGCGCTCGGCCGCGAGGTGCGCGAGAAGGGCTTCAAGGGCCTCAAGACCAACCTGATACGATTCAAGAAGGGCCGGCACTGGATGCATGGACCTGGCACCGGCAACCAGCCCGGTTTTCCCGAGCTCAATGCCGACGCCGACATTGCGACCGCCGCGTTCGACCAGCTCTCGGCATTCCGCGAGGGTGCCGGGAAGGGGGTCGGCCTGCATCTCGACACCAACTTCAACTACAAGGTCGACGGCTATGTCCGGCTGGCGCGCGCCTTAGAGCCGCTCGACCTCGTCTGGCTCGAGATCGACCTTTACGACCCGGCAGGCCTCGCGCGCATTCGCAATTCCGCGCGCACGCCGATCGCCTCGCTCGAGTCGATCTACGGCCGCCGCAATTTCCGGCCGTTCTTCGAGGCGCAATCGGTCGATTACGCGATCATCGATGTGGCGTGGAACGGCATCCTCGAAAGTGTGAAGATCGCCAACATGGCGGATTCGTTCGAGGTCAACTGCGCGCCGCATAATTTCAACGGCCATTTGGGCTCGCTGATCAGCGCGCATTTCTGCGCCGCGATCCCGAACTTCAAGGTCATGGAGATCGACATCGACGACGTGACCTGGAAGGACGACATCGTCACCGCGCCGCCGGTCATCGAAAACGGCGACCTCTTGCTGTCGACCGGCCCCGGCTGGGGCGCCGAAATCAACGAGGAATTTGTCCGCGCCCACCCGCCGCGGCGCTAACCCTATTCACCGGAGGAGGAAAGCATGGCACGCATCAAACACATTGCGCTGGTGACCGACGACCCCGTCGCGACGGCCGAGTTCTACAAGGAGCATTTCGGCCTCACCGAGCTTTACCGGCGGCCGAGCGCCACCGGCGAGAACGGCGTCTGGCTGAGCGACGGCTATATCTATTTCGCGATCCTCAAATACGGCGACGCCGACGCGCCAAAGCTCGGGGTGGGCCAGACCTCGGACCTGCGCGGCATCCACCATATCGGCTTCCAGGTCGACGACCTCGATGCGACGGCGACTGAACTCCGATCCGCCGGCGTGAAGAAAGTGCCGATGGAAATGCACGACCACGAGGAGCGTGAGGTGACGCCGATGCGCGCGGCGAGCGGCGGTGCGCTCAATCTCAAATATCTCGGCCCCGACGAGGTGCAGTTCGACGTGCGCCAGAAGGGCTGGGACGAGGCGATCAGCCTCGGCATGCAGCGCTTCGAGCTGACCCCGGTCAAGGACGTGGCGGAGTAGCAGGCCCCCCGCGCTGCTCGTGGCCGGCGAGATTGCGGCGGCTTGGATCGCGGCCGGCGCGTCGATCGTCGTCTCGTTCGGCACCGCGATCTGGACCAGCGTCGAGAAGGTCCGCTCGCGGCGCCGCGACGCCCAGACTGCGCGCCAGCTGGAGGCGTTGCGCAGCCGGTTGAGCGATGAAGCCGACGCCGCCAAGGCCAAGCGCGACTACGAATACGAAGCGCGCAAACGCCTTTACGCCGAGCTTTACCCGCTCGCCTATCAGCTGCAGCAGGCGGCGCTGCATGCCCAGCACCGCATCATGAACCTGGCACTGGCGGCGCGCGGCGGCTATCTCGCGGACGGCCCCGACAATTGGCTGACCGGCCGCGACCCGTATTACTTCACAAGCGTCGTCCACAACCTGATCGCGCCGCTGGCGATCCACGAGCTGGTGACGCGCAAGCTCACGCTGCTCGATCTGGCGTTGGACGCCGATCTGCACCGCCTGCATGTTCTCGCCGGTCGGGCCTATGAGGCGCTGCGCTCGGACTTCAACCTCGTCGACCCGCGTTATTCGCCGATCGTCCTTGGCGATGAAAACCGGCATTACGCGCCGCCCGAGGACCGCCCGGTCGCCATGCCCGATGCCCTCGAACAGCGCTGGGCCTGGCGCCAAGGCCTCTATTCCGGGCAGATCAGCCAGGCCGTCGAAGCCATGCTGATCACCGAGCGCAGCGTGCGGCGCGCGATGACCTATGCCGAATTCGCCAAGGCGCTCGACGGCACCGACCTGCGTGGCGAGGGCCAGCTCAGCGGCCGCGTGGCGCAGATGAAGGCAAGCCTGCAGCCGCTGATCGACATGCTGCGCGATTTCCACCCCGCGCGCCGGCCGGTGACCTGGCGGATTTTATTGGCACAGGCGGCCTGCTATCGCGCGATCGCCGCCGCGCGCGGCGACAGCCCGACCCAGGAAGCTCTGCTCGGCATCGCCCGTCTGACCGGCTCCCAGGACCAGGCGGCGTTCGATTGGATCGGCGACGGCGTGCGCTCGATCCCGCCGGTGCTTGCCGAGCGAGTCGATTTTGCTGCCGAACAGCGCGCGGCGCTCGCCGCCGCCGACCTGTTCCTCGGCAGCGCGCTCAACGAGTTTCACCAATCACACTGACTGCGGCGGCGCGAGAGTTGTGGCGGTCGCGGATAAGGCGCACGCTGTCGACAAATCGATTCGAACGGGAGGAACCGGCGATGAGCGACAACACCACCGACTTCAATTTCCTGCAGGGCGTCAAGGTCGTCGATTTCACCCAGTTCGAGGCGGGCACGACCTGCACCGAGGTGCTCGCCTGGTTTGGTGCCGAGGTGGTGAAGATCGAGAACCCCGGCCGCGGCGATCCCGGCCGCCGGCTGCGCCCGGGCAAGCCCGATGACGACCCGTGGTATTTCTATCAGTTCAACGTCAACAAGAAGTCGCTGGCGATCAATCTGAAGGAGCCGAAGGGCCTGCAGATCGTCAAGGACATGATCAAACAGGCCGATATCGTCGCCGAAAACATGGCGCCCGGCACCATCGAGCGCCTGGGCCTCTCCTATGACGAGGTCAATGCGATCAATCCGCGCATCATCTATTGCCAGGTTAAGGGCTTTGCCAGCGGCAGTCCGTTCGCCAAGGGCCTCGCGTTCGACATGATCGCGCAGGCCGCCGGCGGGCCCATCAGCGTCACCGGTTGGCCCGACCGCCCGCCCGTCAAGCCAGGCTTGAGCTTTGGCGACACCGGCACCGGCATGCTGATGGCGGCGACGATCTTGGGCGCGCTGCACGAGCGCAACCGCACCGGCGTCGGCCGTCGCCTCGAGGTCGCCATGCAGGATGCCATGGTGCATTACATGCGCACCTGCTTTGCGACGATGGCGCGCACCGGCAAACCGGCGCAGCGCCGCGGCGCCAAGCCCTCCGCCGGCAACAACGCGCCCGCCGGGCTTTACCCATGCAAGGGCGGCGGCCCCAACGACTATCTCTACATCACCACCAGCCGAGCGAACCCGGAGCATTACGCGCGTCTGATGAAGCTGGTCGGCCGCGAGGATTTGATCGAAGACCCGCGTTTCGCCACCGGCGATGCGCGCGTCCAGCACGCCGAGGAGCTCGACGCGATCATCGGCGAATACACGGGCCAGCACGACAAGCGCGAGATCATGGAAAAGCTGATCGCGGTCGGCGTTCCGGCCGGCGCGGTGTTCGACACGATGGAATTGCAGAACGAGCCGAGCTTTGAGACGCGCGGCTTTATGCAGACCGTCAAGCACCATAACGGCGAATACAAGATGGCGAGCTGGCCGGTGCGGGTCGACGGCAAATCGGTGCGCGTCAAGGGCTCGCCGGCGCTTGGTGGCGACACGGCCGAAGTGTTGCAAAACTGGCTCGGCATCGGCGCTGGTGGGGTCGCCGCGCTGAAGAACGAGGGTGTGCTGTAGCTATCCCGGCAGCGCGCCGGAACCTTCGCGGCGACCCGTTGTTTTGGTTGG